>ONGM01000070.1 GCA_900317365.1 uncultured Planctomycetota bacterium | reverse complement strand
TTCCGTCACCAAGCGCCTTAACACGGATTAAATACTTTGCCATTTCACAAGACTGTGGAAATGACCATGTAGTCGTTCCCGCAGGCACGTCTACATACCTATAATTCGACTCGTCCGATTGTTTGTATTCAATCCGATATCCAGAAGCGCCAACAACCTCATTCCAGCTGGCTGTAAAAGTATCGCCGCCATTTGTAGCTACTCGATAGTTTAACGCAGCCCCCATATCGGGACAGTCAAGAATTTGAAAAGTTCTTTCACAGGCGTCTGAATCCATGTAATCCAGACCGTTTCCGATAGCTACAATCTTTATAGATATCAACGTTGTCGAATCTAGGTTGCTATCTACAAAGAAGTTAAAAGACGTAGAACCAGACGTCTTTTCTGTTTTATTTCCATAAATAGTGTATATAACTTTGTAACTCGATGAGTTTTCGTCTCCATCCCAGAGTACGGTTACGGTACTACCAGCAACATAATAATACCGCTCTCCCTCTTCTTCGTTCTCCTCAATGACGTGACGATAAACGGAAATATCCTCAATCGTCGGCGTAGCTAACTTTGTTTTAACCTTGACGGTCGTCGTACTGCTATATTCTGAATTGACGTAGGCGTTTCCATCCCCAATCGCGCATACTCGCAAAACGTACTCGGAACCGCTCGTCAATCCCGCTATCGTATAATTTGTAACACTGGCAGAAACCGAAACCGTCTCATAAGAGCCGGAACCTGTTTTATACTGCAAGTAATACTTCGACGCGCCCTCAATCGCGTTCCAATTCACCGTAATCGAATCGGTCGTTGCGCTTGCCGTAATTTCAGGAGTTGCGAGTTTCGTCTTGACAATCACGCTTTCCGTTGCGCTATAATCGGAATTAACGAACGTGTCGCCGTCCCCAATTGCGCGAACGCGAACGTCATACGTCGTACCGCTAGAAAGATCAGCGATCGCAACTCTTGTCATACTGGACGGAACAGAAACGGTCTCGTAAGCGGTGGAGCCTGACGCCCTATAGTATACGTTATATTTCACCGCGTTCTCGGACGCCTGCCAATTCACCGTAATCGAATCAGTAGTCGACTCAGTAGAAATAATCGTCGGCGTCGCCAGTTTCGTCTTGACGACAACGCTTGTCGTCGAGGTATAACTCGAATCAACATAGAGGTCGCCGTCGCCTTTCGCGAGGACTTTAACGTCGTAAGTCGTGCCGGAGATCAAGCTAGAAAGCGTCAACGTCGTCGTTGAAGCGTCGACCAAAGTGAACTCGGAATCGGTCGATTTCTTATACGCAACGGCGTACCCGGAGGCATTCTCAACGGCGTTCCAGCTTGCCGTTATTGAGTTGGTCGTTGCGCTTACGGTAAGCGTCGGGGGCGCGAGTTGCGTCTTGACAACGACGCTGATCGTCGCGGAGTAGTCGGAACTGAGGTAAACGTCCCCGTCCCCGATCGCGCGGACGCGCAGTTCATACGTTGCGCCGCTCGAGAGACCCGCTAGCGTATAGTTCGTAACGTCGGACGCAACGGAAACCGTTTCGTAAGCGGAGTCGCCCGTTTTATACTGCACGTAATACTTCGTCGCGCCCTCTACGGCGTTCCAAGTCGCCGTAATCGAATCGGTCGTCGCGGTCGCCGATAAGTCGAGAATCGTCAGCTTCGTCTTGACGACGACGCTCGTCGTCGCGCCGTAATCGGAATTGACGTAGGCGTCCCCGTCCCCGATCGCGCGAACGCGCAGTTCGTACGTCGCGCCGCTCAGCAGATCCGCGATCGTATAGCTCGTCGCGCCCGAAGCGACCGAAATCGTTTCGTAACTCGCCGAGCCGGTTCTATATTGCACGTAATATTTCGTCGCGCTTTCAACGGCGCCCCAGTTCAGCGTAATCGAATCGGTCGTCGAGGCTACGGAGGTAATCGTCGGCGCGGCGAGCTTGGTTTTAACGGTTACGTTGACCGTCGCGCAGTAGTTGGAATCCGCATAAAGGAGATTGTCCCCTTTCGCGCGGACTTTCACTTCGTAAGTCGTTCCGGACTCGAGATCAGAAAGGATCCAGTTAGGCGCGGAGACCGTAGCCGTCGTAAAATTCGAGGCGCCGACGACGCGATAGGCAACGGTGTACCCGGACGCGTTCGGAACGACGCCCCAGTCGAAGGAGATCGAATCGGTCGTCGCGTCCGTCGAGCCGAGGGTCGGAGCGGCAAGTTTGGTCTTAACCGTTACGCTCTCGCTCGCGCTGTAATCGGAGCTAACATAAACGGAGCCGTCACCAATCGCCCGAACGCGCAGTTCGTACGTCGCGCCGCTCGGAAGCCCGGTAACTTCGTAGCTCGTCGCGCCCGAAGACACAGAAACCGTCTGGTATCCGTCGGAACCCGTTTTATACTGGACATAGTATTTCGTCGCGCCTTCGACCGCGTTCCAATTCAACGTAACGGAGTTCGTCGTCGCAGACGTTGAAACGATCGTCGGCGCATCAAGTTGCGTCTTAACGATCACCGTCGAAACGTCACTGTAGTCTGAATCGACGTAAAGAATATTGTTCCCGTTCGCGCGGACTTTCACGTCGTAAGCGCCGCCGGAAAGAAGCTCGGAAAGGTTAAAACTCGTGGCGGTCGTCGTTTTCGTCGTATAGTTCGAACCGCCGGTCAGGGCGTACGCCACCGTATAACTGGACGCGTTCTCGACGGAGTCCCAATCGATCGTAATCGAGTCGGTTGTCGCGCCGGTCGCAATCTCAGGAGTCGCAAGTTTCGTCTTAACGGTCGCGCTCTGAACGTCGCCGTAACCGGAATTAACGAAGGCGTCGCCGTCGCCGGTCGCGCGCACGCTGAACTCGTACGTCGATCCGCTCGCAATACCGCTCAGCGTAAAGCTCGTAACGTTCGCAGAAACCGATTTTACCGTAGCGCTCGTCGCTCCCGTCTCTTTATACTGGACGTAATATTTCGAAGCGCCAACGCTCTCCGTCCAATTGATCGTTATCGAATCGGTCGTCGCGATCGCCGACGTAATCTCAGGCGCGTCGAGCTGTTTTCTAACGGTTACGCTCACTGACGCGCAATAGGCGGAGTCCAGATAGTTCGCGCCGTCGCCGTTCGCGCGCACCTTAACGTCGTACGTCTTTCCCGACTCAAGATTCGCAATCGTGTGTCGCGTCGACGTCGTTGTTTCGGTAGACGCAACGATATTCCCGGCGAATGCGTAAGAAATCGTATAACTCGCGGCGTGCGATACGCGGCTCCATTCGAGCGTGATCGAATCGGTCGTTCTCTCAACCGACGCGAGCGTCGGGGTAGCAAGTTGCGTCTTGACGGTCGCGTTCACGATCGCGCAATAGTCGGAATTGATATAAACCGCGCCGTCTCCGACCGCTCGCGCGCGGAATTCATACGACGCGCCGTTCGCAAGGGAATCGAGCGTAAAAGTCGTAACGCTCGAAGCAAAAGATTTTGTCGTGAAGTTCGAGTCGCCGACTCTGCGATAATCGACGTAATACTTCGTCGCGCCGGGTATCGCGCTCCAATCGACGTGGATCGCGTCGGTCGTCGCGGTTAAAGTCAGCTCAGGAGCGTCGAGTTTCTTTCTCGTGGTTACGCTCTGCGGCGCGCAATAGTCGGAATCGCGATAATACGTTCCGTCTCCGATCGCCATGACTTTAACGCTATACGTCGTCGCAGGCTCAAGAGTGGAAATCGTCAATCGGGTCGCCGTCGTCGCAGGCTCGGCGAGATACACGGAACCGCCTGAGACGGCGTAGGCGACGACGTAGCCCGACGCGTTTGGAAGGGCGGTCCAGTTGATCGTAATCGAGTCCGTCGACGCCTCAAGAGACGTTATCGTAGGCGTCGCGAGGGGTTGCGCTTCTCGATTTTCCACGACGACCGTCGTCTCGGCGCCGTAGCTCGAATCGACGTAATTCACGCCGTCTCCGTTCGCACGAACTTTCACCTTGTACGTCGCGCCTGAAATAAGCCCGTCGATCGTAACGCTCGGCGAATTGCTGGTCAGTTCCGCAAAGGCGCCTCCTGCGACCGCGTACGCGATCGTGTATCCCGACGCGTTCTCTATCGCGTTCCAATTGAGCGTTATCGAGTCGGTCGTCGACGTCGCGCTCGTTATCGTCGGCGCGGTAAGAGCGCTCGCCTCCGCGCCCTGACTTACGACGACCGTTTCGCTGTAATCGGATCCCGCGAACGTCGTCGCGTCTCCGTTCGCCTTCACTTTGAAGACGTATCGCGCGCCTGTCGTCAAGTCGGCGGAAAGAGCGTAAGTAGACGACATAATATTATTGACGCGAACCCAATCGTCGCTTCCGTCAACGGCGTACGCAAGCGTGTAGCCTGAAGCGTTCGCAACGGGGCTCCAGCTCAACGTAATCGCGCCTGACGTCGCGTCCGCCGTCGTGATCGTCGGCGTTGCGAGAATCTCGTCAGGCGAAAATATCGTAAACGTCTCGCCGGCGTGCCAAGGATGTTCGACTCCGGACCTATACGCGCCTTCGTTCGGAGAATAATTTTCTCTCTTCGAAGCCGGTAGCGAGTTCGATTTTGCCGAAAAAATATCGTCCCCTTCAGCGAACTCAAAAACTTCCGTCCCCGTTCGATTCAAACCAAGACCGGTAATAAACGAATGCGTATACCCCAAGTCGGTCTGTACGTACCCGCCGGGAACGCTCACCGGCGATACGCGCGTCCACGCAGACTCGTAATGGTTCGAAGAAGCGCCCCCTGCAAAGTGCGCCGCGCCGTCGTACGCGCTCGAAAGCTCGCCTGTCTCCGGATCAAAAATATCGTCCAAAATTCCGCCGGCGAAGCATTGCCCGAAAACGCACGTTACGTAGCCTTCACGAATCTGGAAAAGAGCGTCGCGAACCGTCAAACTCGGTATCCTTTGATCGGCCGCTCCCCAACCGCATAGATAATCCTCGTAGTCGTTGACTCGCTCCTTCTTACCGGAGCCGTGATCGTCCGAACAGAAAAGAAGGTGCGAATTCGAATCCATGAGATCGGCGATTTCGCCCAACGTGGAGATCAAATTCGCCGACGTCGCCGCGCGAACTGTCGTACCCTCGTCGAGCGCAAAGGATAGATCCGAAGCGGAGAGACGAACGGACCCGGCGCTCATATTCCGCGACGTCTTGGTTATGTCCCCGTCCGCGTAAAGAATATAGATATTCTTCGGATCCACCATGCAGTCGTTGACGATTTTCACATACGAATTCTTCAACGTACGATAGAAACTTTCAATATTGTCTTCCGGACTAACGCCGCCGACGAAGAGTACCGCGTAATCGTTTTTGGAGGGATCCAGCGACGCTTTAACGTCCAAATCGACGTCCGTAACGTCCGAAATCAAGGTTCCGTTCAGAGAATACCATTCGACGTCCTGCGTCGAAAGCGTCGTGTGAAAAACGTCGAGATCCGGCGAGGAAGTTACGCGATAGGTCGGAACGTCGAGGTCGACGAACGTCAAGTTCAGACCGCCGAGTTGCAAAAGTCCGGCGGTTACGTCAAAGGTCGATTCGCTCGGATTAACGCGAATTTGCGCGCGTTGACCGCCGTACGATACCAGAGAAATCGCGCCGCTCGTTTCATAGTCTACGTCAAACGTGATCGTTTCCCTCATAAGGTCGAGAGGCGCGTTGTAGAAGAGGGACGCGTCGAGAAGGACAATATCGTCTTGCGGGGTAGCGCGCGCGACTTCGATCGCGGCGCGCAGTCCAGCGGCCGTCCAGTCGGTCAGTTCGATAACGTTGACGTCCGTGAGGGAATCGGGAAAATTCAACTCGCCGTATTGCGCGCAAAACGCCTCGTACGCTTTTTGCGACGGGATCCCCTTCTCTTTCGTCTTAACCGATTGCGTGGCGCAGTAGGCGGAATTCGACCAGAAGGCGCCGTCTCCGAGGGCGCGGACGCGAACATAGTAGGTCGCGCCAGGCGTCAGTTCGGAAATCGTCGTTCGCGTTTCCGTCGCGGGAACGTTCAACGTCGTATAAGCCGCCGCGCTCTTCTCTTTATAAATGACCTGATACCCGATCGCGCGCGGGTCGGGAGTCCATTCAAAGGCGATCGCTTCGGTTAAAGGCGCGGCGGTCGCGCTCGGAACGGCGAGCGCCGTCTTCGCGAAGGGCGCCGCTGTCGTCGAGACGAGAGTGATCGACGAATATTTCGAATTGATATAAAGCGGATCCGTGCTAACCGATCGGAGCCTAACCTGATATTCCGTATTAGGCGACAAATCTGAAATTTGCAAGTAGCTCTTCGTCGCCGCAACTGATTTTGTCGTGAATTTGGACGTTCCGACAGGGGCGTAGGCGACGTAGTATTTCGTCGCGTTCGGAACGGGATCCCAGTGGAGGAGGATGGACTCGTTCGACGCGTCGGTCGCCGTGAGGGTCGGCGTCAGCAACTTGAAGGGGTTGATCGTCCAGAACGCTTGCAAAGTGGAGTAAGGGGAATTCTTATAGTTGACGCCGTCGCCGACGGCGGAGACTTTGACGCTGTAACTGGTCTCCAACTCGAGACCGGTAATCGTGTAATGTGGATTTACGCCGACGTCGACGGTTGTATAAACGGGATCGGACGGCGATTTGTACATGATCTTGTATCCAACGGCGTCTTCGATAGCCGTCCACTGCAATTCAAGCGAGTCTTCCGTCGCGTGGACGAGGGAAAGCTCCGGAGCGTCGAGAGTCAGCTGAGTCGCGACGGTAATTTCCGCGTAGTCGGAATTCGCAACGGCGCCGTTTCCGAGCGCGCGAACGCGAATCGTTACCAGCTCCCCTTCAGAGAAGCCCGACGCCTGACGTTGCAACTTACTCGCCGCAAGGGTAACCGTCGTAAACTCGGTCGCCGACTCCGCCATATATTCGAAGTCGTAACCGGTCGCGCCGGAAACCGCGTTCCACTTCACGGTAATCGCGTTCGTCTTTTTGCCGACAATTTCAATTTTCGGCACGCTCAATTTAACGGCGTTTTCATAGAGCGCGAACTCTTCGGCGGCGTCGTCGAGAATCGCACAGGAAACGGTAATCGCGTCGTCGCAAGAATTGGCGTTCGCTTCGAGTTCAGAAATCGGAATCGGCGCGAGGGCGTCGGCGTCGGCAAGCGTTCGGACTTCGACCAACGTCTCCGCCGCAAAAGATTCGGTCAACGGCGCGGCGTCGAGCAACGCGCGCTCTTCAAGCGCTTCCAAACGGAGACGAACGCTTCGCGGCGAATGCGTCTGGGTTCCGTGAGAGGATTCGTTAAGCGAAATCATATCGAAAAGGCGGCTGAGGCTGTTTCTTTTCATCACGGGAAGACCTTTCATAAACGCGCGCTCGTCGTAACAAGTGTGCAATGCTTAATGGCAAAATATCCGAACCAATCGCCGCGCTCGTATACGCGACGCCCAATCTCCTAACCAAGCCCCGAAAATCGGGAATACGACGAAAGCGGCTACGCTCAGGGAGCCGTTGAGTTCCGCCATTCTCGCTCTCATTTTAGGAAATCGCGTGGCTAGCATCATATTCTTTGTTCAATCAAGAATAAACAGTTTAGCGAAGATATTATGGTATTTTTTTAAAATAGTCAATCCAACTGCGTTTTTTTCATAAGTTCCGACATTATTATCGCACATATTTTTTGTAAAGCGCGCCCTTATTTCCAGACGTTTTTTTGACGATTCTAATGAGAATTATATAAAATAGACGCGATATTTCATGAAATGCGTTTATCGTTTCTTTAACGCGGAGAGTCAGGTCGAGAGGATTTCTGTAAAGCGATCGACGCGCAGGCTTCTTCGTCGGCTCGCCTTGTAGGAAGAAGGGGCGACGGGCGAGAAAGACCGCGACGTCAGGGGGCGCGTTTTTGGCGTCAATCTCAGACGACGAAATTGACCTTCTTGACCGTTCGGAAAAGCGTCAAGGATTTCATGGGCGCTCTCACCATATTAAGAGGGCAGTTGAATAGCCCGTTTCTCTTTCGGAGCGCCAAACTCATCGGAACGCAAAAGGAGAAACAGGGGGCGCGACAGTCGGCGCATTTCAAACAACTCGCATATTCGGCGCAATCGTCATGTTTAGCGCCATTGTCATTTTTTCAACCAAAAAGCGACGATTTTCTACGAAATGAACTAAGGAGCTTGACTTATCGGCGCGAGGCGGGTTAAATTAGTACCATGCGCGTTTGCGCGAATACGCGGCGCGAGCGCGAGGTTCGATTCGTCGCACACAACCGTCCGAACACCGGAGAAAGTCAATTATGTTGGAACGTTTCCTTTCACGCCGACGCGCGACGCGCGTTTCGCAGGTCTTGATCGGAGTTGTTATGATGTGCCTACCGTGCGGTAGCGCGCTCGCTCAGTTTTCCTCTCCGGCAGTTTCGGGCGTCTATAATCGAGCCGCAGAATTTGGCGGCGGATATTCCGGCGGCGGTTACGGCGGGGCTAGCTACGGCGACGGAATGAACTCCGGATACGGGGCCAACGATCCCTACGCCGGTTTCAACGGCGGAATGAACCCCGGTTCCGGCGACTTCCGTAGCCTCATGTCGTCCCTCTCCAACGAGCCGATTGAAATCACGAAGCCGGAGTACGTCTATAAAGGACACGACGCCAAAGAACCCGTGCTCTCCGCCAAGTTCTTTATGTACAACAACGGTCGAGAATATAAATACGCCGTTCTGAGCGGAAGCGGCGACACGACGGCGCGACTCTGGGATCTCGACGGTAAGTTTGACCCGCAAACGACCGAATGGTTCGTTACGGGAGCCAGACTTCGCAAACAGTATAAGGACGAACATAAGCAAGGCGTAACCGACGCTTCGTTCTCTCCCGATTTCAAGTACGTGCTCACGTCGAGCTACGACCAAATCGGACGACTCTGGAAACTCAGTAGCGAAGACAATATCCGCGTTTATCGTAGCGCCAAAGATCGTCTTTGGGCGATCGAAGCGGCGCCGTCGGGCGAATTTGTCGTCGCCGCGTGCAACGACGGGCGCATCTACTTCTGGGAATCGATCGGTAGCGCCAATCTTCTCGGAACGCTCCCGAATCGCAAAGACGCGCAATCGACGAGCGCCGACTCGCAAGTCGGGCACGAAGGTCCCGTCTTTGACGTCGCCGTCGATCCGACAAGTCGATTCGTCGCGTCCGCCGGAGCCGACGGTACCGTGCGCTTGTGGAACGTCGAACTCGCGCGCCAAGTCAACCTCCTCAAAGGGCACGCCGACAAGGTCTATTCCGTAACCTTCTCCGAAGACGGTCAATACCTTCTCACCGCAAGCCGCGATAAGACCGCGCGTCTCTGGGATCCGCAAACGGGCGAGGAAGTCTGCCGATTTGTCGGGCACACCGGCGCCGTTCGCCAGGCGTTCTTCGCCGATCGTTACGTCTGCACCGCGAGCGACGACGGCACCATCCGATTGTGGCTTCCTCAGAACGCTAATTCTCAGCGTAATAACGACGGTTCGATGAACACGATGAACGCCTCCATGGGTACGTCCGGGTCGCCGATGGGCATGGGCGGAGGATACGCGTCCGATATGTACGGCGCGTCCCAATCGGGCGCGTCCGGTCGAGACGGCGCTCAAAACGCAGGCGTTACGAAACCGGTGCGAAAACCGGGACGCACGAAGGGCGTCGAATACGCGATCTTTGAAGCCGGAACGCCGGTCTTCTCCGCCGACGTCTCGCAAGACGGCGTCTACCTTTGCGGCGCGTGCGCCGACGGTACCGTTCAAATTTGGCGCATGCCCGGTCGCGCTCGATATTACGGCGACTACGGAGTCTCGCCTGATCAAAACGGCGGCTCCTCCGGCGGCGTCCTCGGCTCCGACCCGATGGCGGATTCGGCGACCACGCTCTCCAACCCCGGCGCCCTGACGCCCCTCGCTACGCCAGGCGCTCAAAAATAACAAGTCGGAGCGACCGCGATCGACTAGTAATCTTTGATCGTCTCGTTAAAGAGCCGGAATCAATCTCGTTGGTTCCGGCTCTCTTTTTATGCCCCCAATTCTTTTCTTTCAGTGAAAACGTTCGATCCGGAACGTCGGAAAAGTTCGACCCGGAGACAACGCCGCACTCGGGCGCGACGCCAACGTCGAGAAAATTTCCCTTGCCCCCTTGCGAAATTCAAAAATCGTGGTTTAATGTACTGAAGTTTAAGGAAGGTTGATTCCTTTGACGCGCCCATAGCTCAATTGGATAGAGCATCGGTCTACGGAACCGAAGGTTATCCGTTCGAATCGGATTGGGCGTACTTACCAAACGCG
>ONGM01000055.1 GCA_900317365.1 uncultured Planctomycetota bacterium | reverse complement strand
TATTGTTGGTGAACTCGCAACCGTCGATTATCGTCGCGACGTCGCTGTTGCCGCTGAAAAGCGCGACCGCGCCGCCTCGGAAGGCGCTTGTGTTTTCCGTAAAGATCGTGTCGGTGATCGTCAGAATATTGTGAGCGTAAATCGCTCCCGCGCTGTACGCGGAGTTGCCTTGGAACGTCGAGCCTGAGATCGTCGCGGTACTGGTGGTCCAACATTGGATGGCGCCGCCGTTATCTGCCGAAGCCTGATTGCCCGTAAAGAGACAGTCGACAACTTCAATGATTCCGTCGGTATTAATAGCGCCGCCGGCGTGCGCGAGAGCAGAGTTGCCGTCGAAGGTCGTTTCCGTAAACTTGGCGTTTGAATCGACGCCCACAAAGACGCCGCCGCCGAAATTCGTCGCGGTATTGCCTGTAAAGGCGCTCGACTCGACGATCAGCGCGGAGCCGTCGCGCACGTAAATTGCGCCGCCTTCATTACCTGCCGTATTATTTGTGAATTGCGCGTTTCGGATAGTCGCGCGACTATCGTCTCCAACGGCGATCGCGCCGCCAAGAGAATCGGCGTTATTGTTGACAAATTTCGAGTTGGTAATTTCGAACGCGGAATGGTGCGCGTTAAAAGCGCCGCCGTTTAGACCAGCGCAGTTTTCCGCAACGACGGCGTTCACATGGACCAAGCTGTAATCGGCGTGAATTGCCGCGCCGGTTTCACTACTAGACGCGACACGACCGTTAACAAGCGCGATCGAATCGATTGTGAACGCGTTTTCGCCGTCGTCTGTTCGGACGTCGAATAGGCGAGATTTCTGATCGGCGTCGATCGTGATTCCCGGCGCGTCGTTTTCCGCGTCCCATAGCGCGGAGGCGTCGATCGTCATCGGCTTATCGACGCTAATTTGCGTTCCGTTCAGAGTAATCGTCCCGCCGGCGAGGCTAGGCGCGAAGGTGATCGTATCGCCGTTTTGCGCGTAGATTTCGACCGCTTCGCGGAGCGAGGTTTCACGGTCGTAGGCGTCGACGACGTCGACGAGAGTCGTAACGACGAGGGACGGGGTTTCCGGGTTGGTGCGTACGGAGACGACTTCGGACCATGTGGAATTCGCGGCGTTTTCGTTTCCGCTCACGGCGCGAACTTTGATTTTATAGACGGCGTCAACGTCGAGTCCGGAGATCGTCAGCGTCGTATTGGAGCGGGCGTTGATCGACGTAAAGGCGTCTTCTCCCTCCGGCGCGTACGCGACGTAGTATCGACTGGCGCCGACGATAGGCGTCCACGTCGCGGTAATCGAGTCGACGCCCGGCGCGACGGACAGGAACTGCGGCGCGGCGAGTTTCCAGGAGTCGCCGTTATACTCGTAGGCGCCCAAATCGACGGCGCCGAGAGCGACGCGCGGCGCTCCGGCGAGATCCGTCGTCGTTCCCTCCGACAGGTAGGCGGCGTCCCCGGCGTGGATCGCGACGGAATTGTTTGCCAGGGTATAGTCGTCGTTCGCCGCGTCGGCAAAGAGCGAAAGCGCGGCGACGTATTGATAATTCGTCGCGGAATCGGCGTTCGACCAATCGACGTAACTCGCGAGCGTATTATAGGCGTTGAGCGTTCCGCCGTCGTTATAGACGTCGTTGGAGCCGTCGGTTTGAACGATGATCGAATTGTAGAAATTCGCGGTCGAGCCGGTTCCAACCCTAACGTTGTCGCTCGGATCCGTCGCAACGTTGTCGACGATCGTCGTATTGATCGCGTTGAGAACGCCGACATTGGAACCGCCGGAGACGTCGATAGCGCCGCCTTGGAGATTCGCCTGATTTTTGTACAGGAGCGAATTTTCCAAGAGCAACGTTCCGTTATACAGACTGATCGCGCCGCCGGAGCCTGCGGATTGGTTTTCGGAAAAGATCGAGTTCTGAATCGTCGCGGTTCCGTCGACGCCAGCTTCGACTCGAACGGCGCCCGCGACGTTTGCAGCCGCGCGATTGCCGGTGAAAACGCTGTCAGTAATCGTGATTCCGGCACGAGTAATATCGATCGCGCCTGCGTATTGATCGGCTGTGTTATTGGTAAAGACAATGTTGTCGAGTTGAGCCGGACCGTTCAAAACAGTTGCGCCGCCTCGATATGCGGCGTGGTTCTCGGTAAACGTACTATTGACCATGACGGCGGAACCGGAACGACCGACGTGGAATCCGCCGGACGCGTTGCCGCTCGTATTGCCGGTCAACGTAACGCCGTCGATTGAAATCAACCCGTCGGCGTCGAACCCGCCGCCGTACGACGTCGCGCTGTTGCGGACGACTTCGCTATCTCGAACTGTGAGCGTTCCGCCGGAATGCGTGTGCGCGGCGCCCCCTGCGTACGACGCGCTGTTTTCCGTGAACGTTGACCCGGTAACCTCCGCCGTTCCGTTCGCGATGACGTCGATCGCGCCGCCGAAATATGCGGAGTTGTTCGTAAACGTGGAGTCGACAACCGTTGCGGTTCCGTTGACGTGAATTGCTCCCGCCGAATTGTCCGTCGAGTTTCCGACGAATTCAGAACCCGATATGGTGAGAACGCATCCGGCAGTAGAAAACGCGCCGCCGCCGCTGGGCGCGGAGTTACTGACGAAGTAGGAATTATCAACGTTCGCCTCGCCCCCGATAACGTCGGAGAATCCCGCCCAGGAGTTCCCGACGTTGCCGGTCGCGCGGACCTTTGACATCGTCGTCTGGCAACGATCGAGTCCCACGCCGCCGCCGCTGAAACCGGCGGTGTTACTGAGAAACTCGACGTCGGTTATCGTTACCGTCGACGTTCGTCCGTATACGGCGCCGCCCACGCTTTGAGAAACGTTGGATTCGAAAGAATCGTCGATGAGCGTTAGGGTCGCGTCGATCGTGTATATCCCCGCGCCGTCGGACACGGACTCGTTGGCGCTAAAGTTCGATTCTGAGATCGTCGTGGTCGAAAGGTGCGAAACGATCGCGCCGCCCCACCACTGCGCCGAATTGCCCGTAAAGTTTGCGTTCGTCAAGACGGCGACGGCCTCGACGATTGCGATCGCCCCCGAGGACTCCGTCGCCGCGTTATTAGCAAAGGTCGAGTTGTCTATTGCGAGCGCAACGCGGCAATAGAGCGCGCCCCCGGACCGCGTTGAAGCGTTGCCCGTAAAGCTCGAATCGTCGATTGTAAGCGAGTTATGACTGTAGATCGCGCCGCCGTCTTTGCCGTTATTATTTTCAAACGTCGAGCCTGTCGCCGTAATGGAACTTGCGACAAATCCTTGAATCGCGCCGCCTATGCCCGACGCGTTGTTTGTAAAGGAAGAGTCGACGACTTCGATCGCGCCGTCGGTGTTGATCGCGCCCCCCGCGCCGTCCGCGTTGACTGAGAAGTTGCCGTCGAAGGAGACTCCGTCGAAGAGCGCGTAAGCGTTTTCGGCGACGAAGACGGCGCCGCCGTAGTTGTTCGCGCTATTGTCGTTGAACTTGGAATTGCGAACGGTCAAGTTTCCGGACGCCAAGGCGATCGCGCCGCCGTAGTTGTCCGCGTAATTGTTGTGAAAGAGGGAGTCTTCCACAACGAAGTTTCCGCCCGCCGTCATAATGGCGCCGCCGCGAGTTCCGTTGCGTCCGTTTTTGAATTCCAAACCTTTAACGACGACGATCGCGTCGGCGCTTGCGAGATCGCTTCTGAAAACGCGAGTCGTTCCGCCGCCGTCGATCGCAAGCCCCGGGGCGTCGTTCTCTTGATTCCATAGATTCGAGGCGTCGATTGTGAGCGATTTCGTCACGTCGAAGTACGTCCCGTTGAGAGCGATCGTCGTTCCGGCGAGGCTATCGTCGAATAGAATCGTGTCGCCGTCTTGCGCGCCGTCGATCGCCTCGCGAAGAGAGACGAGTCCGTCGTCGGGGTCGACGACGTCTTGGTTCGTCGTAACAAGCCAATTTCCGACGGCGTTCGAGAGGCTGATCGGTTCGAAGGGTTCGCTGACGATCGAGCGAATTTCAGCGGCGCCGTCGTTAGCGAGCGCGTTGACAAGAGGCGCGGCGTCGAGGAGTTCGCGCGACTCCAAGGCTTCGAGCTGCAATCGCGACGCGCGAGGCGTTCGTCCCTTTTTCCCGTCGAACGATTCGCTTGCGCCATTTCGAAAGATAATGCGAGAAAAGCTTGGTTTTTTCATTTATAGGTCTTCCTAACTGTTTTTTACAACAAAAGTTTCGACTGACTGCGCCTGGTAAGATCGGCGCCGACGCCTCAACATGGAAAACAGATTGAGTTATCTATTACCTTTGCGTCGAGACTAAACTGCAAAGACAGGTTCCTATTATCCAAAAACATATGTGTGAATAATTGGAACCGCCACCCACTACGTCCTTTATTTTAACATTAACGCGACTTTATTCAACTTGAAGCGCCGTATTTTTGCCGTTTTCACACTTTTTTGGACAAAATTTTCTGTTTGTCGCCTTGCCAAAACCTCTGTTATTTGACAGACGAACGCGTCAGACGCCGTGTTTTGACTATTTCCCCGGTATTGTAAACTACCTGCGTATTAACCGAGACGCCGCGTTTTACGCCTTTTCCCTTTTGTTGGGAGAAACGCGATCTTGTTCTTACGCGCTATTCGATAGGCGCCGCCCTTTGCCGCGTCGACCGTCAATTTCTGTCGCACGCCAAATTCTCTTGCTTGACGCGTTGCGACGTGTATAATACCTTACGTCATGTTACAAGTTGCCGCCGCGCGGTCGCGAGAGCGCCGTATTCGCGCGGGAGCGTTTGATTAGGGATTTTACGATGAAACTGTTGAACTTCTGTGTAGCGTGCTTGGCGGTCGTCGCGACCGTCGCATGCGCCGATCGAGGATTCGCCGCAGGAACGTCGACGCTTACGCCGACGTGTTTGCGTAGCGAATTTTTGTCTAACCCGAAAGGTCTCGACGCGCCGAATCCGCGTTTGAGCTGGATTCTTGAAACGAGCGACGCGTCGGCGCGCGGGCAACTTCAGACAGCGTATCGCGTGCGCGTCGACGCGACTGCGGCGGACGCGAAAGCGCTCGGCGGTAAGCTCTGGGACTCCGGCTGGATTGAATCGGACGCGACCGCGCACATCGTCTACGACGGCGCCAAATTGCAGTCCGATACGTCTTACTACTGGACCGTTCAAATTAAGGACGAAAAAGGGGACGTATCGACGTCGGAAGTCGCGACGTGGTCGACCGGGCTTTTCGACGCGAAGGATTGGACGGCGAAATGGATCGGAACCGGGTACTTGCCCGAGGGCGAGAAGAACGTTGCGAAGACGTCGGCGCGGGATCCGGAGACGGGTCTTGCGATCCAGCCTTGGTTGCGCAAATCCTTCGATCTGAAAGAGGCGCCGGAACGCGCGACCTTCTTCGTCGCGAGTATCGGATACTGCGAAGTCTATGTCAACGGCGAGAAAGTCGATAAAGACTCCGTTATGGCGCCGAACGTGACGAATCACAAATATCGAGCGCGCTACATCGCATACGATATCGCGCCGTTCTTGAAGCCCGGTAAGAACGTTATCGGCTTATGGCTCGGCGCCGGTTGGTCGGTTTACGGGGAATACGCGACGCCGGATCGTCCTCAAACGCCGATCGTTCTCGCTCAGGCTGATCTCGTCGGCAAAGACGGGGGCAAGACCCGGGTCGCGACGGACGAAACGTGGAAGATTTCTCCGAGCGAGATTTGGCTCAGCGGCGGCTGGACGTTCGGTAATTTCGGCGGCGAGCATATCGACGCGTCGGCGGTGAATCCGAATTGGAACGCCGTCGACTTCGACGACTCCGCGTGGAAGACCGCGACCGTCTTTTCGCCGAAAGTCGAACTCTCCGCGCAAGCGAGCGAAATCAACGTTCTGACCGCGCCGATTAAGCCGGTCGGCGTTGAAAAGAAAGGCGACGGCGTCTGGCGCGTCGACATGGGCGTGAACTTTGCCGGTTGGACGCGCGTCGCGATTCAGGACAAACCGAACGCCACGATTCGTTTTGAGTATTCCGAACGCTCGCAAGTTGCGAAAACGTTCAATCTTTCCAGCTCGATTAAGCTCGACGATCAAGGGAAAGGCGTCTTTGAAAATCGTTTCAATTACAGCTCCGGACGTTGGATCACGATCTACGGACTCGACAAGGCGCCGAATCTCGACGATATCGTCGGATGGAATATCCGCACGAATTATCCGGTTGCGGCGGAATGCGAGACGTCGGACGATCTGCAGAACTGGATTTACAAGACGGGACGCTGGACGTTCGAGAATCTTTCTCTCGGCGGATACGTCGTCGACTGTCCTCAGCGCGAGCGTATGGGGTACGGCGGGGACGCGCACGCGACGTCGGAGTCGGGGATGTATTCCTACGGGCTTGAAGCCTTCTACTACAAATGGTTGCAAGACTGGCGCGATTGCCAGAAAGATTTCACTGAGGGCGAATGGAACGGTTGGCTTCCGAACACGGCGCCGACTTATTGGGGCGGGGGCGGTCCTTCGTGGGGCGGCATTGTGATCACCTTG
>ONGM01000019.1 GCA_900317365.1 uncultured Planctomycetota bacterium | reverse complement strand
CTCCGACGCGCCGTTCGCATACGTGAACTCTGACCGTAACGAGGAAGTGCAAATACGTGTAGAACTGGTCGTTCCAGGCACGAAGATCGCTCGAACGAATGGTTTTCAACTTGGTGGACCGCATTCCTATTCGTTGCATCCCGAAACGAACACATTGCACATTACCATGTTTGATCCGACAACGAAGAGAATAAAGGGGATAACGCAAACAAACGAAAAAACAGAACAGAGACTCGACGACATTTTACCAGGGGGACGTTCAATAGCGTACGCGTCGAAACAAAGCCTGTCTATCCCTAACAACGACGAGACCATTCAAGAGTATCGCTCGATCTTTAAGGACGGCGACGAAGTCGTTGGCGAACTGTCAGTTATGATATACGACTCTAGTACGGACAGAAAAGATCACAAACAGTATAATTATAAACTGCCCGTTCGTATAAAAAGGCGCAATGAATCGGAACTAAGTCTTCTGAGAGAATGGGAAGCCCGTTCCAAAGCGTTTCAAGAATACGCTAAATCCGTTCATTTTACTACAAACGAGAAGAAGTCTTCAGACGATTGGAAGTTGCGTCGTTTGGCTAATTTCGGTAACGACAGAAGCTCCTTTCTAGATATGTCGGAGGAGAGGTGGGCGGACTTTGAAGGTCTGCTCCAGCCGTGCAACGTGCGAGACGAGATTACCTACGGTAAAAAGCTCGTCTCGTATTACACGGAAAAAGACGACGTTCGCGCGCTTGCTAAGAGAAACGAACTCGTATCTTGGCTCGTGGAACGTCCCGAACCTCAACTTTTCAGCCTCATCAGTCGATTCTATTGGACGCCCCGGTTTTCAACGGAGACGTTTCAAAAACGGCACGTCGATCTACTCGACGAAATCTATAATCGCGTTCCTACGGCAAACCTTCGTCGCTATATGACCGAAGTTTTAAATCATCCTCCGAAGCCGTAAGGCAATTGCTTGCACTCTGACGAAAACTCGCGACGCGCGGTTCCCTGACCTTTCTCAAACTTCGACGCTCTTTGCCTGCGCCTCTTGTTATTCAATCCGGAGTAATTTATACTTGAGGACGCGGCTGTTTTGACGACGTATCGTTCAATTCAGCTACGGCGTCGCCACTTGAACGTCGGCGTCCTCCCCGCCTTGAACCGTTGTTTTTATTCCCGATCGCACAACCAGCCCCATTAAGGAGACTCAGCCATGCCGCGAAAACTCGTCCGCGCCGCGTTTCTCATTGTCCTGCTCGCCGCGTGTTCCGGCGCGCGCTCTGAAGACAGCGTCGATCTGCTCAACGTCCGCGACGCGCAAGACGCGCCCGTCAAAATCATTTTCGACACCGATATTGGCGGCGATATCGACGACGCCTTCGCGCTCGCACTACTTCACAACTTCCAAGATCGCGGCGACTGCGAACTCCTCGGCGTTACCGTTACCAACTCCATCGAAGCCGCACCGAAATACGTCGCCGCATTCAACGCACAATACGGTCGTCCCAATATTCCCGTCGGATACTCCCCGAACTGCCGCGTTACCGACAGCTACCCTACTAATATTATCGAACAAAAATCCGACGACGGCGCCGCGCTCTATCCCGTACCGGAAGACTTCGAATCGCAAGACGCCGTCCTTCTACTCCGCAAACTACTCGCCGACGCAAACGACGGTGAAGTCGTAATCGTTCAGGTCGGCGCCTTCTATAACCTCGCGCGGCTCCTCGAAACGCCCGGCGACGACGTCTCGCCCCTCACCGGACTTGAACTCGCAAAACGAAAAGTTCGACTCGTCTCCGTCATGGGCGGCGCCTTCGCCGTCGACCCGACCGCCGAAGCGTACCGGAAGCATCGCGAATGGAACGTGATCTGCGATATTCCCACCGCGCAAAAGTTCGCCCAAGAGTGGCCCACCGACGTCGTCTACTCCGGTTACGAAATCGGCGACCGCGTGAGAATGTCGCCTGTCAATTTGAAAAACGATTACGCCGGACGCTCGCGCATCCTCCGCGACAGCTTCTGGTCGTGGACGTCGAAAAATACCAAAGAAGGCTTCGACCACCGTCGCCCGACCTGGGATCTCACCAGCGTTCTCTTCGTCGTTCGCCCTGAAAACGATCGCGGATACTTTACCCTCAGCGAACCCGGCGACGTCGCGTTCAACGACGAAGGCGAGACGATCTTTACGCCGAATCCGAACGGGAAATCTCGTTGCTTCATCCAAGACCCAACATCCCGCGCCCGCGTCGAAGAGGCGTTCGTCAACCTCTGCTCCACCCCGTAACCGGAATCTCTCCCAACAAGCGTGCCGGAAGGCCGGCGGCGATCGATTCGTCCGCCGCGCCTTCTCGGCAACCTTCTCGGCAACCTTCTCGGCAACCTTCTCGGCAAAGCGACTCATTTTTTCACTTTGCGCGCGACGACGTGTTGCAATCGCGTTTTCTTGTTTGTACAATGAAGGCGGTCGCGCTTCGCGAGTTCGCGTCGCGCACAAAATCGCAACCCGGTTTACAAGGATCAGCCATGAAAACAGATCGTCGCGAATTTTTGAACCTTGCTATTGGAGCCGGAGTCCTCGGCTCGTTGAGCGCCCTAACCTCCAAAAGCGTCGTCAACGCGGCGTTCATCGTTCCTGATCCCGACAATCCCAACGATCCGAACGCCGTCCTCGATCCGGATCAGGAAATCGGCAAGCCGTATCGAGGATGGAAATCCGGCGAAGTCGACCTGCATTTCATCGCGACCGGATGCGGCGAAAACGCCTTCCACATTCTCCCCGACGGAACGACCTTTCTCATCGACGCCGGAGACTGGAATCACGCCGATTATAAAGAAGGAACCGAACATACCCCCGACGCCTCCAAACGACCCGGCGAATGGATCGCGCGCTATATTTCTCGACTGCGACCTGGGCTCGAAAAGATCGACTACGTTATGGCGTCCCACTTCCATACCGACCACACCGGCGCGCCTGACTCCGGATTCGGTAAAAAAGGTCTTGAAGGCGACGCCGACTACATGATCAGCGGTATTTCGCACGTCGGGGAATTCTATCGCTTCGGAACCGCATTCGATCGCGGCTACCCGACGTACGACCGTCCGACGACCTGGGCGCCGCGCGAACGCGAAAATCTCGTGAAATTCTGGGAATACGCCGAAAAGAACGCCGGACTCAAACGCGAAGAGTTCGTCGTCGGCGCGCTCGATCAGATCAAACTCGTCAACGAACCGGAAAAATACGATTTCCACGTGCGTAATATCGCGCGAAACGGCGTTCTTTGGACCGGCGAGGAAGGTAAAGTCTTCGATTACTTTGAAGAATACCCGAAAAATAAAGAAACTCAGAAGAACGAAAACACTCGAAGTCTCGTTCTCGTTATGAATTACGGTCCCTTCCGTTTCTATACCGGCGGCGACGTCGGGGGCGTCGTTCTCGATAACGACGGGAAAGACGTCGATTTCGAAGGCGCGATCGGGCGAGTCGTCGGTCCCGTCGACGTCTGCAAAGCGAATCACCACTCCTACAAAGATTCGATGCGTAAGAGCTTCGTCAACGCGGTTCAGGCGCGCGCATACGTCGTCTGCGTCTGGGATCGATGGCACCTCCAAGACAATACGGCGTCGAATATGTGCGACGACTCCGCGAACGGCTACCCCGGCGACCGCATTATGTGCCCGACCGCCGTTCACCCCGGAAACGCCGAAATGATGGAAGGCAAATCGTGGCGCAATAAACTCGTCGAACGCGGCGGACACGTCGTCGTTAAAGCCTACGACGGCGGTAAAAAGTACAAGATTTATTACCTAACCGCCCGAGACGAAAGCATGAACGTCGAACTCGTCTTCGGTCCCTTCGAGTCCCGAAACGGCAAGGCGCCCGCGTAACCCCGCCTGTCGCCTCGCCGCCTCGCCTCGCCTAGCCTTCCGCAGCCTTTTAATACGTAATCACGGAGAAAAGAATCATGCCCCGCCCATCCCTAGATCGTCGAGATTTCCTGCGCGGCGCGACCGCGCTCGCCGCCGCGTCATTCGTCGGCGCCGCCGTCTCATTCGACGCCTTCGGCGACGACGGCGCGCTCGCAAACGACGTCGTCGACCCGGATAAAGAAATTGGCAAACCGTATCAAGGCTGGCGCGAAGGCGAGCTTGACCTGCACTTCATTCACACCGGCGTCGGGGAAAACTGCTTCCACATCTATCCCGACGGCACGACGATGCTTCTCGACTGCGGCGACCGCGCATGGAACCGATTCGCGTCCGTGAGCTGGAACCCGCTCAAAAGTCAGGACGCCGCGTGCCTTCCGAAGCCTAACGCCTCGCGACGACCCGGCGAATGGGTCGCGCGATATATCAAGCGTCTGCGCCCCGATATGGAGAAGATCGACTACGTTATGGCGTCGCACTTCCATTCCGACCACACCGGTCAGGCCGGTAAAGACGCCGGATTGGGTATGAAAGGTCTCGACAAGGAACGAGACTACAATATCAGCGGGATCTCTCAAGTCGGGGAATATTTCCGCTTCGGCACGGCGTTCGATCGCGGGTATCCGAACTACGATCAGCCGACGACGTGGGCGCCGGGCGAACGCGAAAACCTCGTGAAATTCTGGGAATACGCGGAAGAGAATGCCGGTCTCAAGAGGGAAGAATTCCAAGTTGGCGCGCTCGATCAAATCAAGCTCGTCAACGCGCCGGGAAAATACGATTTCCACATTCGCAATATTTCGCGCAACGGGGTCGTTTGGGGCGGCGAAAAGGGCGAGAATATCGATTTCTTCAAACTCTATCCGAAGAACAAAGAGACGAGCAAAGACGAAAACTCGCGCAGTCTCGCGATCGTCGCTCAGTACGGCGCGTTCCGATTCTACACAGGCGGCGACGTCAGCGGGGTCATTTCCGATGAATCGGGTAAGGACGTGGATATTGAAGGCGCGGTCGGACGCGCGGTCGGGGCGGTCGACGTCTGCAAGACGAATCACCACTCCTCCGGAAACGCCATGCACCCGAGCTTCGTCAAAGAAGTGAAAGCGCGCGTTTACGTTACTTGCTGCTGGTGGATGGGGCACACGAATATGAAGACGGCCGCGACGATGTCGAACGCGGAGTATTACCCTGGCCCCCGCCTTCTCTGCCCGACGGATCCGCACCCGCTCAACGCGGAAAAGATCAAAGAACAGCCGTGGCGAGACAATCTCGTCGAACGCGTCGGACACGTCGTCGTTAAGGTAATCGACGGCGGCGCGCGTTATAAGGTCTATTATCTTACGGCGGAAGACGAGTCGATGAAAGTCGATCTTGTCTTTGGTCCTTTTGAGTCCAAGGGGAATTTACCGCAAGCGTAGTCGGCTCATAGATTAAGTTCAAAGACAAGATGAAACGCACACGTGGAATCCTACTATTTGCGGCGCTCATAGTCGCCGTAACCGTCTCGTCGGGCGCCGACGGGCAGGAGTCCGGCTCGACCTTCACCGGCCGCGAATTCCATCCCGTCGATTTTACGAAGACGGAAATGCAAGACGAGTTCTGGGCGCCGCGAATCGACGTCAATCGTCGCGTTTCTATTCCGCATAATATTAGACAATGCGAAACGGAAACGAAACGTATAAACAACTTTAAGCTAGCCGCAGGCGAGGCGAAAGGCGAGTTTGGCGGCTTCTACTTCGACGATTCCGACGTCTATAAAATTCTGGAAGGTATCGCCAACTCCTTGGCGACGCGTCCCGATCCGCATCTCCTCAAAATCGCCAAGGAATGGATTCGACTCTTCGGACGCGCCCAGGAAGACGACGGATACCTCATGACCTACTTTAAGTTGGTCAAGCCGGAAGAGAAATGGAAGAACCTCGCCGGAAATCACGAACTCTACTGCGCCGGACATTTGGCGGAAGCCGCCGTCGCCTACGAAAAAGCGACGAACGATCCCAGCCTCACGAAGATCAGTCGCCGGTGGCTCGATCTCATTTGCGATCGTTTCGGACCCCGCGAAGGCCAACAGCGCGCAATTCCCGGACACGAAGAAATCGAACTAGCGCTCGTCCGGATGTACGAACACACCGGCGAAACGAAATACCTCGACGAAGCGCAGTACTTCATTGAACAGCGCGGCGTCGCCGACGGGCGCGACGGAATATGGGGAGAACTCGCCCAAGATCACGCGCCAATTCGCGAGCAGACGGAAATCGTCGGACACGCCGTCCGCGCCGGATACCTCTACGCCGCCGCGACCGACGTCGCGTGCTATAAGAAGGATCCGACCCTCCTCGACGCCATGAAGAAAACCTTCGACAACGCGACTCGATACAAGTCGTACGTTACCGGAGGTCTCGGATCAACGCGTAAAAACGAAGGCTTCGAAGAGAATTACAAACTCCCGAATCGCGCCGCGTATTGCGAAACGTGCGCCTCCGTCGCCCTACTCTTCTGGGCGCATCGCATGAACCTCGCGACCGGAGACGCGCGATATATCGACGCCCTCGAACGCGTCGCTTACAATAGTTTCGCCGCCGGATTCGGACTCAACGGCGACCGATACTTCTACGTCAACCCGCTCGAAGCAAACGGAAGACACACCCGACAGCCTTTCTTCGGATGCGCATGCTGCCCCTCCAACGTTACGCGCGCGCTCTTCGAAATCCCCGGGTATTTCTACGCTACGGCGCAGTCGGACGACGCAAAAGCCGAAAACTCCGGCGACGATACCCTCGTCGTCAACCTGTACGGACAAAACTCCGCGAACGTTGAACTCGCCGATAAAAGAATTAAGGTCGAGCAGTCGACGCAGTACCCCGCCGACGGCTCGATCTCGATTCGACTCACATACGAAATGAAGAACCCGAAGGCGAGAATCACGCCTTATTACGTCAAAGTGCGCGTGCCGGAATGGTTCCCCGGCGATCGCTCCGATACCGAAAAAGGCTATCGAACCTATAAAATCACCCCGAATCAAGCGAACCCGACGACGATCACTCTCTTCTTTCCCACACAAATCGAACGCCTCGTCGCCAACCCGAACGTGAAAGACGACCTCGGACGCGTCGCGCTTCGGCGCGGCCCGATCGTCTACTGCTTCGAAAGCGCCGACAATCCGAGCCTGCGCGTCGATTCGATCGTCTTGCCCAAAAATCCAAAATTCCAATCGAGCTACGTTAAACGCTATATCTCGACCCGCAACGACGATCCCCTCGCGAAGAACTCCGCCGCGCGCAACGTCGAGGTCATAACGTGCCAAGACGTCGCCGGTCGCCCGATCGTCGCGATTCCGTACGCCGTCTGGGATAATCGCGGCGCCGGTCGCATGGCGGTCTGGACCCGCCAAGACGGTCTCGACCCCGCCGCGCAAGCGTCGGAATCGCAAGACGCGTGGCTCGACGCCGACGGCAAGCCCGCCTTATATCGCCCCCTCGATCCCGCGATCCTGACCGATTACGCGCCGGAAGTCGACGACGACGCGCCGGAATTCCGCGCCTCGTATCTCGAAGATCAGCTCTCGACCTTCGACGGCTCCGATCAGTCGGCGGAACCGGAAAACTCTAGCGACTACGGCGTTCCGCGCGCCACATGGTACGCGCATCGAGGGTCCGAAGAGTACTTCGAATACGAGTTCGCCAAACCGAAGTCGATTTCCTCGACGAACGTCTACTGGTTCGACGACGAAGCGATCAACGGCGGATGCCGCGTCCCGGAGTCTTGGAAACTTCTCTATCAACCGGCGGAATCCGACGAATGGCTCGAAGTCGAGACGAGCGACGAATATTCGGTCGATAAAGATCGTGAAATCACCGTAAAATTCAGCGAAGTTACGGCGCTTAAAGTCAGACTGGCGGTGAAACTTCGCGAAGATTACTCCGGCGGAATCCTTCGCTGGATTGTTAAATAGAACGTATTTAAAGCGTGGCAACGCTCTATTTTAAACACTGTTATGAGGAATATTATGAAACGAATTTTAACGTTGGGACTCGTCGCGGCGCTCTCGCTCTGCGCACTTTCCGCGCGCGCGCAGGAAGAGCCGAAGCAAGCGCTGCGTGAAACGCCCTTCGTCAACGTGAAACTTGACGACTCCTTCTGGGCGCCGCGTATCGAAGCCAACCGCGTCGTCTCCGTCCCGCACAATATTAAATGGTGCGAAACGGAAACCGGACGCATTAACAACTTCAAGATCGCCGGCGGTCTGGAAAAAGGCGAGTTCAAAGGCATCTATTTCGACGATTCCGACGTTTATAAAATCGTCGAAGGCTTCGCTTATTCGCTCGCCGCGCATCCGGATCCGAAACTGAAAGCGAAAGCGGACGAATGGATTAGCTACTTCGGAAAAGCGCAACAGGACGACGGATACCTCATGTGCTACTTCACGATCGTCAAGCCGAACGAGAAGTGGACGAATCTCGCGTCGATGCACGAACTCTACTGCGCCGGACACATGGCGGAAGCCGCCGTCGCGTATAAGCGCGCCACCGGAGACGACACGTTCCTGAATATCAGCCGTAAGCTCCTTGACCTGATCTGCAAGCGCTACGGTCCGAACGAAGGTCAGCTCAAAAACGTCGCCGGACACGAAGAAATTGAACTCGCGCTCGTTAAAATGTTCCAATTGACCGGCGATCGTAAGTACCTTGACGAAGCGAAGTTCTTTATCGACACGCGCGGCGTCGCGGAAGGTCGCGAAAAGGGTCTCTTCGGAGAATATTGCCAAGATCATATGCCGGTTCGCGATCAGACGGAAATCGTCGGACACGCCGTTCGCGCTATGTACCTCTATAGCGGCGCCACCGACGTCGCCGGGTACTTCAAAGACGAAGCGCTCATGAACGCTATGCGTCGTATCTTCAATAACGTTACGCGCAATAAGATGTACATCACAGGCGGAATCGGCTCTTCGCGCAACAACGAAGGCTTTGAAGAAAACTTCAAGCTTCCGAACGCCGCCGCGTACTGCGAAACCTGCGCCGCGATCGGTATGCTCTTCTGGTCGCACCGCATGAACCTCGCGACCGGCGAATCGAAATACGTCGACGTCATGGAACGCTCCGCCTACAACGGGTTTATGTCCGGGTACGGCCTTAACGGCGACTCCTACTTCTACGTCAACCCGCTCGAATCGAAAGGCGACCATCATCGCCAGCCCTTCTTCGGATGCGCGTGCTGCCCGTCGAACGTGATTCGCGCCTTGCCGTCGATCCCCGGTTACGTCTACGCGACCGCCGATCTGAACGGCGCCGGCGACGACTGCGTCGTTATCAATATGTACGTCAACGGCAAAGCGACGGTGGAACTCGCCGATAAATTCGTCGAAATTGAGCAGTCGACGAAGTACCCCTTCGACGGCGACGTCTTCGTGCGAACCACCGTCAAAATGAAAGACGGCAAAGCGCCGACCCCGTTCTTCGTTAAGACGCGCGTTCCCGAATGGACCGGACTCAAAGCGTCGAACGCCGACGGATACGAACTCCGCAAAATCGATCCCGCCAAGGAAGACGGAAAAGTCTTCGCGCTCCAGTTCCCCATGCCCGTCGTTCGCATGATCGCCAATCCGAACGTTAAAGACGACTTTGAACGCGTCGCGCTCCAACGCGGCCCGATCGTCTACTGCTTCGAACAAACGGACAATCCGAAAGTTCGCGTCGATCGCATCGTCCTCGCGAAAGACCCGGAATTCAAGCTCGTCCCGATGAAAATCGCCGGAAGTAACGACAACGAAGCGACGAAAAACGCCGAGTCGCGCAACGTAATGGCGATCAAATGCAAGGATTATAAAGGCAACGTTCTCACCGCCGTTCCGTACTGCGTCTGGGACAACCGCGCCGCCGGTCGTATGGACGTCTGGGTCCGTCAGGTCGGGCTGGATATGAGCGAAGATTCCGCGATCGGCAAGAGCGCATGGAAAGACGAAGACGGCGAACCGATCCTCTACAAGCAACTAGACGCGAGCGTTCTGACCGACGTCGTTCCGGAAGAGATTATTAACGAAGTCGAATTCGACGCTTCGAATACGTCCGACAATCTGTCGACCCTCGATTACTCCAATCAATCGGCAAAACCCGCGAACAGCGCGACGCACGATTCGCCGCGCGCCACATGGTGGGCTAATAAAGGGTCGAACGAATGGTTCGAATACTCCTTCGTCAAGCCGCGCAAACTCTCGACCGCGACCGTCTACTGGTTCGACGACGAAGCGATCAACGGCGGATGCCGCACCCCGGAATCCTGGAAGCTGACCTACTTCGACGAAAAAGCCAACGAATGGAAACCCGTCGTTACCAAAGACGCGTACGCCGTCGATAAGGACAAGGATATCACGATCAACTTTGAAACGATCGAAACCTCTAAAGTCCGTATCGAAGCGAAACTCCGCGAAGGCTTCTCCGGCGGTATTCTCCGCTGGGTCGTGAAGTAATCTTCACAACGCGCTAGGCATATCGCGCTAGGCAATTCGCCTGCCCGTTAGCGCCACAAAAAACGGCGTCCCCTTGCCGCGAGCAAGGGGACGCCGTTTTCGTTTCGGTTAGAGCGGTTGAAAGGGAAGAAAAAGAGCCGCCAGCCTTCGGTCGTTAGAACCGGTTCGCGCGGATCGGACGCATGGCGTTGTATTAAACGCAAAGCGTTGTTTAGGCGAGGGGCGTCGGTCGGGCAAACGCTCTCGCTTAACGCAATAAAAACCCGCCGAACCGCTTCGCGCGGACCGGCGGGTTGCTCTTTTAGCGTCTCAAGCGTTTTAGAAGCGTCGCATTAGAAGTGGAGTCCGAAATCATTGTCTTCGCGATTGCCAAGACCGCCTTGCAGGTTCTGATTTTTGCGATTGAGCTTCTTAATGCGCTCGCGGGTTTCTTCGGCGGCTTTTTCAGCGGCTTCGTCGGCGGCCTTCGCGGCGGCGGCGTCCTTCAATTCCTCTTCGCGCTTCGCGACCTCGCGCGGGTCCTCCTTGACCTGCTTCATCGAAAGTCCAACCCGACGACGGGAATCGTCGATCGAAATCACCTTAACGTCGACGACGTCGCCCTTCTTCAGAACGTCCGCCGCGCTGTTCACGCGCTTGTAGTCGATCTCGCTGACGTGAACCAGTCCTTCCAGCCCCTCGCCGCCAATTGCGACGAACGCGCCGTACGGCTCCACCTTCGTAACCGTGCCGCGAAGCACGTCGCCAATGTTGATCTCCGTGTAAACCGCGTTCCACGGATTGTCCTCAACACGACGCAAGGTCGCCGTTACCTTCTTCGCGTCCTCGTCAATCTTGATGAGCGTAACCGACACGCGATCGCCAGCCTTCACAACGTCGCCCGGATGCTGAACCCGCTTCCACGCAATCTCGCCAACCGGCACGAACGCGTCCACGCCGCCCATATCGACAAAGACGCCGAAATCAAAGACGCGCAAGACCACGCCTTCGCGCGATTGCCCGACCGCCAGTTGCGGCCACAACTCAGCGCGCTTCTCTTCGCGCTCCTGCTTGATCAGCTCGCGAGCGCTCACGACCAAATTACGACGCTGAGGGTTAACCTCGGTAACGACGCAACGAAGCCGCTCGCCAACGTAAACCTCCGGATTGTCGACGCGATTTAACGCGATCTGCCCCATCGGCATGAACGCGCGCAACTTACCAACGGTGCATTCCAGTCCGCCGGTATTGACCTTCGCGACGAGCGCTTCCACAATGGCGCCTTTCGACAGGCTCGCCCAGTCCGCCGCGTCCGCCGCCGCCATCGGCAACGACGCCTCGTAAACGCCGTCCGCCGTATTGAACTTTTGGACGACGACGTCGACTTCCTGCCCAATCTCCAAAACGGTCTCGTCCGGGAATTGCTTGAGCGGAACCACGCCAAATTCGCGCACGCCGAGGTCGACGAAAACCGTGTCGCGATTGATCGAAACAATCTTGCCGCCGACCTTCGTTCCCTGTTCAAGGGTCGTGTTCGTGAGGCTCTCGCTAATCGAATCCATCGCGGCGTCGAGGGAGCCGCTTTGCGCCATAATCGCGTTGAATTCGTCTTCCAAGTCGCCGCCGAGCGCTTCGCGTCGATTCGGGACGGGGACGCGGGTCATCGGAGCGCGCGGGGTCGCGGCCGGTTTGGAGTCTCGTCGGTCGCGACGTTCGCGGTCGTTTTTTCCGCCGCGTCGATCGGCGTTCTCGCCGTTGGAGCGTTCCGACGCTTTACGGGCGCGCGCGGCCAAGGGACCGGAGCCCGCGTTTGCGCGCTCGCGTAGACGCTCGGCAATGACTTCAGGAGTGACGACCGTTTGGTTCGCGTTTAACGCGTCGTATGTAGGAAGCGCGGACTCGTTCGATTGTTGCGGCTGCGCAGACGATTCCGCGCCTTGCGAAGCGTCGACTGGGCGCTGTCCGGAGGATGCGGAAATCGGTTCAGAAGATTCAACAGGCTTGTTTTCAGAATTGTCCATAATAACGTTTAAACGATCGCGAGTCGCGACTTCCCTAAATATTTGATTTCAAACATAGTCAACGCCCTGATCACGAACGTTCCGTAGCCCAACGGAGTCGCGCAATCAGGGCGCAAAGCCTCAACAATTGTACCGAAAACCAGACCTTTTAAAAGCCCCGCGACGACAAAAACGCAAAAAATTATCAAAGTCGCCGCGACGCTCAAGTCGGCTAATTCGGCGTGACGGTAAAGCGCACTGGAACGACCACCTTGCGCACGTTCGCCGTGCCGACGCCAATTTCAAAGACGATCTGGCCGAGACGCTCCGCTTCCGGACCGACGAACGCTCCGAGCGGCGAATTCGCCGGGACCTGAACCGTCGCTTCGATCATGCGGATCGGCGACTTCTTCTGCAACTCCTCGTCTTGGAATTTCAGATCGACTTTCAACCAGTCGGGGCGCACGCTCTTAACGACGACCGTTTCGTTATTGCACGGAATCGGCTCGAAGACGGTCAAACGCAACGAGGTCGTCGCGCCGATCTTCTGCGCGACCGAGTCCAGCTTGAGAATCCCGTCGACTTTATCGTCGTAAAGGGGACCGACCACCTTAATCGCGTTGCTCTGAATTTGTCCTCGAATCGGGATCTCCAGGACAGGCATCTTCTCGCTGTTGGTGCGAACGCGGAGGAGTTCCTGGAAAGCGCCTTGCGGCATTCCCGGCTTCATTTCAAGCGTGCCGAGGAAAAGATTCGTCGTCTGCATGCGAAGATTGTCTTTCAGATCGTCTTCCGTAAGATCCTCGCGCGTTCCTTTATTCAATTCGACGGCGAAATAATCGTTGTCAGAAAGCTCGATTCCCTCAATTTTGAGGTCGTAGGGGGAACCGTCGGCGTTCTTTTCAAAATTCAGAATGCGGAAAGGTCGCGAAGCGCCGGTCGTCGCGGACGCGGACGGGAAGAAGATTTCGCCTGGATCAGAGATAATCGGCGAGGTGTAAAGCCCGCGCACGGCGAAGACGACTTCCGAATGCTCCGGGTCGTTCGTGAGAATTTTGACGCCTTGGCTGAAGACGCCGCCGGAACGCGCGCCGTCCCACTCGAATAAAATCGTCGCTTTCTCTCCTGGTTTGATCGATTTGGGCGAGATCGAGTACTCGGTGCAGAAGCACCCTTTTCCGCCTTCTACGAGCGTCATGACGTCGTCGCCGACGTTTTCAATATAGAACTTGTGCTCGCCTTTCTCGTTTGCGGGAGTTTTTTCGACAATACCGAAGTCGTACGCGTATTCGTCGACTTTCACCTTCGGACGTTTTTGCGCGACAACGGTCGCGGGTTCGTCTTCAGCTTTTTCCGTCTTCTTCTCGCCTTCCGCCTTGGCTTTCGCGATGACTTCGCCTTGGTTGTTTTCAAGAGAAGGATCCCAAGGTGAAAGAGACGCTTTCAAAGAACCGACGCCAAATCCGGCGCCGACGCCGATCAGAACGCCCAAGACGAGCGAAATCATAAGCGTTTTCATAATAAGGTTTCGTCCTCAGTAGTCGCGAACAAAAATCGGAAGAGCGTTGTTTACAGGCGCGCGCCGCAGTTCGACGCGCGCCCTTTCGTTGCGGAATTATTCGATCGAATATTGGTCGGCGAGTTTGATGAACTTTTCGACTTCCTCTTCGGTCAAGACGCCGCGACGTTCAATCTCGATTTTCGCCGCCTGATTCGTGAGCTTCTCGCGCGCGGAGACGGAGATGCGACCCGCTTTGTCGAAGGAGTACGTAACTTCGACGGGCGTGCCTTTCGGCAGGTTGGCGGGCAGACCGACAATGCGGCATTTTCCGAGCAGCGAGCACGCGGTCGGATCCGGCGCGTCCCCTTCCATGACCTGAACGCTAATGCGCGTCTGACCTTCTTTATTCGTTTGGAAGGTCTTGGAGATGGAGAACGGCAACGTCGTGTTGCGCGGGATCATAATGTGATTGATCACCGTCTGAGTCTTCGGGTCGGTGGCGACGATTCCGAGTCCGTGCGAGTTGACGTCTTCTTCGCGGACGTTTTCGAGCAGCTTTCGCACGCGATCGCTAAGCGTGTTCGACTTATTGTACTGCGCTTCGAGAATAGCGGCGTGAATCGCGGCGCCGCGAGCGACCGCCGTGTGAGGGTCGAGGTCTTCGTTGCGATACGGAATCAAACCGGTAACCTTTTCGAGCATGGTCGCGACCTGCGGCATGAGGGTAGAACCGCCGATCATCACGACGGCGTCGAGGTCGGAGAACTTCATATTCGCCTGCTGAATGACGTATTCGGTCGTGTCGGCGGTGCGTTGGAGAAGGTCGTAAGTGAGTTCTTCGAAGAGCTGACGCGTAACCGGCACGGTTACGGACTGACCTTCGTGTCGGCAAGAGATCGTGGTTTGTTCGCGGGTGGAGAGTTGGATCTTCGCGGTGTCGCAGTCGTTGCGAAGGATCTGCATCGTCTTCGGGAACTGGTGAAGATTGACGCCGTGCTTCTTCTGGAATTCTTCGCAGACGTAATCGGCGAGTCGATCGTTCCAGTCGACGCCGCCGAGCTTGACGTCGCCGTCGGTGGAGACGACGTGGAAGTTGTTTCCGGAGTATTCGACGACGGTGGAGTCGAAGGTACCGCCGCCGAGGTCGTAGATCAGAATGCGTTTGGTCGCGGAACCGGCGTCGCGTCCGAGTTCGCCGCGGTGCCACGCGTACGTTAGCGCGGCGGCGGTCGGCTCGTTAATAATGCTCACGACGTTGAGTCCGGCGATGCGTCCGGCGTCTTGCGTCGACTTGCGGCGCGTGTCGTTGAAATAATACGGAACGGTGATAACGGCGTTCGCGATCGGACCGATTTGACGTTCGCAGTCCTGCTTCAGCTTACGGAGAATAAGGGACGAAACGAATTCCGGCGTAACGTCGTGTCCGTCGAATTGACGGTGATATCCGACGGCGCCCATCTGACGCTTAATGCGTTCGATGACGTTCGCCGGGTCTTCCATAGCCGCGCGGTTACGGTTCGGACCAACGATAACGTGCTTGCTTTCGGCCAAGAGAATAATACTAGCCGTTTCCACCTCGTCGTCTTCATTTGGGATCGGAGTCGGTTCGCCGTCTTCATTGACGATCGCCAACGTCGAGAAAGTGGTGCCCAAGTCAATTCCAACCGTATTGCCGGGTAAAAATTCCATTTTATGCTCGCTTTGAACTGGTGTGCCTTGAATCGATTCGGCGGTAACGCGTCGCCGCGCCCGCAACGCCGAGTCGTGCAAACGCGCGCGACGCCGACTCGGTCGGGTTTCAATTTATTATCCTAATCGTTTTTAAGTTGACCGTCAAGAAAAAGAAAAGAAAACGACTGAAAATTGACGTTTTTTTCAAATTCAGCCGTTTTCTTATTCTATCCAATCGACGCGGGACTGCGGAAAAGACGCTTCGTCGTCGTCTCTTCTCGTCTCTTCGTCGCCGCCTTACTTGGATTTGCCTTTTCCTTTGAGGGTCAGGCGACCCGACGACTTCTTCTCAGTCGCCGCGCCGGACTTTCCGTCGTCCTTAGGCGAATCCTCCTTCGGGGAATCCTTAGGCGAATCCTTCGGAGCGTCTTTTTCGAAATCCTTCGGAACGTCCTTCGGTTCCTCCTTAGCCTCGGGATTCGCAGGCGTCGGATCGTCGTCGAGTTCGGGGGCGACGTCGACTTTCGGATCGTCGGCGGGCGCCGTCAGTTGCGGCGCGACGGTCGGCGCGGACGGAGCGGCGTCGTCGTCAGGCGCGAAGAAATCGTCCCCTTCCTCGTCGAGACGCTCGAGCTCTTCGTCCTTAATCGGGGTCGGGCCGAGATTGAAAGGCGCGTCGTCGTCTAATCCGGAGTCGTCCTTTCCGGATTCAGAGGCAGCGTTCGTCGCGTCGGCGTCGGCTCCTGTCGCGGCGTCCTTCCCTTGAACGGCGCCAGGCTGGGCGTTCGGATCCGCGCCTTCGCCGACCTTCTCGCCGTTTCCGCCTTCGAGGAGGGCGTTCTCGTCTTCCGCCTTCTTAACGGCGTCTTCGTCGAGGCGTTCGAGCTCTTCGGCGGAGACGGCCTCGCCGGAGTCGATCAGCATGTACCCGGCCCACCAGAAGGGCGAATCGTACTTCGGAATCTCTTCGGAGAGTCCGAGCTTTCTTAGTCGCGGCTCTTCCTCAGGCACGACGTCGCGAGCGATCAGATCGTTTGCGGCGCGTTTCCAAGCGTCGGCGACCGGCTCTTTCTCGTATCCGGCGACGAAGTCTCGGGTCAGATCGTAGCACGATCGTCCGCCGGTTCGCCATCGGCTCAGGAGCATGGCGTCGGCGCCGCTCGCTTGCATAGCGAGGATCGGCAGGAAGAGTTCGGAACCGACGCCGCCGTTTTTCGCGAGGTTTTCGCCGCGCGTGCGCAGCGCGGGAATCACGATCAATCGAGGCGCGCCCCACGGCGACGCGATCCAGGCGGATACGGAATTGCCCGCGCGATTCTTTCCGAGGACGATCGGCGCCCAATTCCAGTCGTTTGCGACGATCTCTTCCCAAACGACGAGGCGTCGCGCGCGCGAGGCAAAGATCGCGCCGGGTATCGGATCCATCGTTTTCGGCGCGGCGACGACGGTCTTCGGGACGGCGTTCGCGAGGCGTTCGACCGCCGCTTCGACCGTTTCCGATTTCTCGTGCGGGAAGATCGAGCTTGCGATCACCGTCGTCTCGACGTGCGCGTTGCGACCGATCGCGTTCGGCAACGCGAGGCTCGCGGTCGCGGAATATCGAATCGTGAACTCAGGCGCTTCGAGCATCGAGATCAGGGAGTCTTCGTACGCTTGAAGTTGATCGCGCATCCGCGCCGCCTTCGACTTCCGCTTGACCGGCGCCGCTTCGATCGGTTCCTCGGTAACGACAGGCGCGTCTTCGTCGTCCGCCGCGTCCGCTGGTTCTTCCGCCGCGCCGTCGTCGCCTTCCGCGGGCTCTTCGTCCGCAGGCGCCTCGTCGGCTGTCGGGTCGCTTTCGTCGCCGTCCGCTTCGTCGCCGTCCGCTTCGTCGTCGAGGTAGGCGGCGTCGATATCGACTTCATTTTCAGGATTCGGCTCGCCTTCCGCCTCGCCTTTCGCCTCGCCTTTCGCCTCGCCTTTCGCCTCGCCTTCGGGGTTCTCTGCGGGATTTTCGTTGTTCGCGGCGTCCGCGTCGGGCGCGTCGAGGGCTTCCGCGCCTTCCTCTTCGTCTTCGGCGTCGGAGGCGAATTTCGGCAGGCAGAGCGCTTCGAAAGGCAGGTACCAGAGGTTGGCGTCGGGAACGACGACGAGTTTCGAGAAGACGATATTGAAACGGTCCGCCTCGACGTCGCTTGCGCCGAGAATGATTTCGCGCAGTTTGGCGCCTTGCGATTTCCAGTGCGCGGCGGCGAGTTCGGACGCTTCGATCTGTTTGACGCCTTCGCTCACGCCGATCGTCTTCAAAAAGATCGCGATCGCGTCTCCGAGCTGCGCGGTGGCGCCGATGCGCCAAGCGTCGAAATTCTCCTTGCCGATCATGAACCCGTAGGTCTGACCTTCCGCGCTAATGAACGCAAGAATCGCCGTGTCTTTCGGCAACCGCTTCTGAATTTCGTCGACGGAATAGACCGGCGGGAAGACGTACGGTATTCGGACGCGTCCGGCGGCGATGAACCGCAACAGCGCTTCCTGACGTTCCGAGAGTTGCTCGAGCTGATCGAAGAGCGCCGTTTGTCGCTTCTTTTGATCGGATTCGACCACGATCGTCGGGAGTTCGTCGAGTTCGCGATTCACCATGTCGATCGCCTTCATCGCGTCGCTGAAATCGGGGTACTCGAAGAGCAGGCTTTCTCGGGCGGCGCGGATCGACGGGGTCGCGAGCGCGTCGTCGCACGTCAAAATATAGCGTAGAGAAATGAGACGACCGCCGTAGGTCTGCGTTGCGAAAAATCGTTCGCGACGAATGCGTTCCGCGACTTCAAACGCGCGATCCTTTAAATCGCGATCGAGCAGGAGTCCGAAATACCGTTCGAAGGAATCGATCGGCGCGATCATTTGAATCGCGAGGGACTCGGTCGGTCGCGCCGCCCAGTCGACGACGGTCGGTTCGCGCAACAGGTATTCGTAGAGGTCGATCGCGTTGCGCGGCGTCAGCAGCCCGTTGGTGGCGAGACCGCGCTTGACGTGTTCGTCGAGTTTCATGAGGTGCCGCGCCCACGTCGAACGGCTCTTTTCTCCTTCGACGACGCGCGCGAGGAACGCGTCCCCTTCTTTCATATCGCCGACGGCGTAGAAGGAGAGCGCTTTCAAATAGTTCCAACGATCGGCGGCGCGCGTCGAGCGCATTTCGCCGCGCATCATGGCGTCGATCGAGTTCAGTCCGCTCGTCGCCGTTTTCAATTTGCCGGAATAGATTAAATCCTCGACGAGTTCGAGTCCGAAAGAGGAGCGCAGCAGGACGTCGTTCTTCCGCGTTTTAGCCCATAGATACGCGTTCTCGACGACCGGGTCGGCGGCGCCGCGTCGCAACGCTTTCGACGCGTTGGAATATTTGCGGAGCGCCTCTTCCACGAGGAGCGCGTCCCCGTAATGATACGCCGAGATCGACGCTTCGTAGTAGCATTCCGCCGCTTCCCGGAGCTTATTGCTCTTCAAAAAGATTTCGCCGAGTTCGTAGAGCGCCGCTCCCGTCAGATTGTGATCGCACTGTCCGGCGGCGAGAAGAGCGTCGTTGAGACGTTTAACCGCCGACGGCGTCTTGTCGCACGCTTCGAGCGCGTACGCCCAAATCACGTCGAACATGGCGTTCGACCAGTGATTCGGCGCGACCGCGCGATTTCGGAACGCCTCCATAAGTTGCGCGCTCATCGGATCGAACGGCGCAAGGGGCCCGATGATTTCGACCCGGCGGCGCATTGAAAGCGCTATGCAACGAAAGATTTCGATCGGATCGATCGGGATCGCGCGTTGCTCCGAACGGACGCCGAGCTGCTTATGAACGGCGGTTTCACCTTCGCCAATAAGAATCGTCGCTCGACTGGGAAAGATTCCGAGCGGGGACGCGCGTCGAGAAGCGCCCCACGGCGCCGCGCCCTTCGGAGACTGCGCGACGCCGGTCGTGTACGTTACCTTCGCCGTCCAACTGGGAAACGCCGTCGCAAGAGAAAGCGCCGAATTATATTGCTTCAACGCGTCGTCCAACGCGCCGGCGCGATAGTACGCTTCACCCATCATGGCGTAGTAGCAAATCGAATCGATCCAGAGACTCGCGCCGATCTTCATGCCGTTGTTGATTTCGTTCTGATAAAATCGCACGGCGTCGGAGAATCTTCCGGCGTGAATGAGTTCGACCCCGCGATAATATCGATCCGACGGAATCGGCTTCGCTTCGCGACGCATCATCGGACCCGGCGGTTGCGCGTACGCCGCGACCCCGTTCGCAAGACTCGTCGCGATTAAGACGACCGCAACGATCGCCAAGCGCCCGCGCAATCGCGCGAAAAGTTTCGCGTTAAGCTTCTGTATACGATCAAAAAAGGCTCGCATTTTCGTCTCCTGCGCGTTGCGCGCGTCTTCGCTCTCCCAATCGACGCAATAATTGATCGCCGTCTATATTATACCGCAGCGGCGCAAATACGACTCGCCGACGTCGGGAAAAAAACGCCGCTACGACTCTTATTTGCCCTGAGGATGATAACGATCGTTAAAGATCGCAGGATCGAAGTCGTCTCGATAGACCTTCTCCGGCGCGTAGCCTGCGCGCCGCAACGCCGATTCCGGAGAGTTGACGTCGTCGTAAGGATTCGGCGCGAACTGCGCCGCGTCCCGCGATATCCCCTGACGAAAGATCGGCGCGTCCGGATTCGAGCCCGACGCGTTCGCGCCCACTTCAACCGCGTCAACCGCCGTCCCTGCGCCCGCGTTCCCGGCGTCGGCGCGGTCGAAAAGCTCCGCGAACCCGGCGCCCGCGCCGTCGCCTGCAGAGCCTGCAGAGCCTACCGCGCCGGACGACGACGTATCCCCTGCGATTCCCGCGTTCGCGTTCCCTCCGCTCGAGCCGCCGACGAAATCGTACCGCGACGCCGCGCCGGGACGCAAACGACGCGTTCCCTCCGCGCTCGCCTGATACTCCTTTGAAACCGCCGCCAACTTCGTCTCTTTATCGAGCGTCCCAATCCAAGAGAGGAAATTGTCGTAATCGCGCGCGGAATAGCGGTCTTCTCCGAAAGGATATTGTCTCGCTCCCGTCGGATCCGTAAGCGTCGGATGACGCAACAGCGCGCTCTCCCCCACCTCGTCGAAATTCACGTAAAGCGTCGTCTCGCGGAGGTTGTAAAGCAACGCCAAACGCTGCGCCGCGCCTAGCGCCTTGCCTCGCAACGAGTAGCCGCCTGAACGCGTGAACTCGTCGTGGCACCCGCTCGTCGCGCAACGTTTGAGTAAGACCGGATTCGCCTTACGACTGAATTTCTCAAGCGTCGACGGTAAAAGCGCGCGTCCCCACGCGTCGAGCTCGCGCTCCTCTTCCGTCGCGCCGACTCCGCGAACCGCCGGCCCCTGCGCGTTCGTCGCCGTATTCGACGCCGCCTTCGTCGCCTTAACGCGCTCGCCGTCGAGTCGGAAACGCTCCGCCGTCTGCAACTCTTCCAATTTGCGCTCGAACGCGTACCGCTCGCCTTCGTCCGTCGAACGCGCGAGTCGCTCCGTTATCGTCTGAATCGCGTCCTTCGCCATGCCGCGTCGCGACGCCCAATCGGCGAGTTTCAGAACTTCGTTCGCGTCTTCCGTACGCGTTTGACTCAATTTAAATCGATACACGGAAGAAAGATCGTTCCCGACGAACGCGACGTCGAGCTTCGACACGGTCAGAGCGCCCCCGCCGACAAACTCGATCGAATAAGAATTTCCTCGATCAACGACCCGACCTTCGTTCACCGACCCGTTCCGCGACAGCACGTACTGAATCGCGCCGCCCGCCGTGTCAACGTTCTCGTCGGCGCCGCGACTCGTCGAACGCGCCGCGAGCGCGATCAAACACACAGAAATAAGCGCAAACGCCAGCAGGCGCGTTCCGCCGAATTGTCTAAACGTCATAAGCGCGCTCCTTCGTCGCCTAATCTTTCGTCGCCTAATCTTTCGTTTCTTTCCCGGGCTCTTTCGCGCGCGACGACGCGATCTCGCGACGATTGCGGCGCGGCTCGACCTTCCACGCGGAAACGCGATCTTCGCTCGTCGCGATCAAATGCGTCGCGCCGTTCCAACGCGCTACGCACAAGCCTGTTACGCGCGAACCGTATTGAAAATAATCGACCGGCTTGCCGTCCGCGTCGAATATGTGCGCCGCGCCGTTCGGAGACGCCACGAGCCATTCGTCTCGACCGTCTTCGTCCAAGTCGCCGGAAACGATCTGTTCGAGCGTCGAGTCCCATTCGACGTTCGCTATCGGACGCCGAAACGTCTCGACTCCCGACGCGTCGAATCCGACGAAGCACAAATCGAGGGAATCGCGCGCCGCGACCAACGCGACGATTCGGGTCGTCGCGTTAGGAAAACGCGCGGGATCCGCGATCGCAAAGCGCAAAACGGAATCGTCGCTCGACGTCGCGGGAAAACGTCGACGCTCGCCCGTCTCCCAATCGATCGCGACGAACGCCCCGCGCCCGCCTTCCGTAAGCTCCAACGCGAGCGCGACGCGGCGCTCCGACCCGTCGGCCCCGAGCGCAAGGGACGTCGCGCCAACGCACGACGGCGACGCAAGCTCGTCGTCGCGGCGCAAAATGCGAAGCGATTTCATATCGACCGCGCAAAACGCGCTGCTGCGCCCGCCGGAAGATCCGACGAGGCTCAGAAGCGCCTCCGGGGAACCGTCCCCGTCGAGATCGGAGAATCGCGCGTCCGACGCCCACAAATCGCCCATTTTGCCCGCGTCGAGGGAGCCCAAATCGATAAAATTCGCGTCGAAACGGTGAATCTTGCGCGATTGCAACGGCGCGAAGGCGAGGAAGAAACGCTCGCCGCCGGGAGCGTCGCACGACCGCACGACCGTTATCGGCTCGCTAATCGCGGCGGCCGGCGTCGTCGTGCGTCGCACGCGACCGTCGGGCGAGATCGTCGCGATCGCGTTCCCGTCGCAAGGAACGACGACCGAGCCGTAATCGCGCCGCCCTCGTCGCGCGAGCGGCGCGCGCGCCGCCGCGTCCGCGCCGTCCGATCGTTCGGCGGACTCCGCCGGGTCGAGCGTCGCGTCCCCGGAGAACGCGATCGGGTTGCACGGCGCGTGAAGGGAATCGCAGCGCCACGCTTCCCGAAGTCCGAATCGTTTCGGGTTCATGCGCGGCAAGGCGTCGGGGGGCGTTTCGAGTTCCGACACGACGCGGTAGACGTCGCGCGCGGCGGCGGAGGCGGCGAACCCTTCAAAAGCGCGCGCGGACGAGAAGTACGCGTTGCGATCTTCCGTAGCGGGATCGCCGCCTTGATTTGCGCGAGCGAGCGCGCGACGCAAACGCGGTATGGAACCGCCGGTTCGAGCGTATCGCGCGACGACTCCCGACTCGTCGATTTGCGCGATCCATCCGGGTCGCGGAATCGGAAAATCGATCGCGGCGCGCAGTAGCGCCGAGCGATCGAGTCGGGCGAAGGCGCACGTGAGCCCCGAGGCGCTGGCGTCGGCGCGGGCGCGAGCGTCGCTCGTTTCGCGTCCGTCCACGTTGACGGCGACGTATCGCTCGTCGGGATAGCGGCGCGCGAAATCGTCGAGCGCTTGGAACGCCGCCGTGCGATCGAGGTCGTGAACGCTCCAGAAGTAGAGGGTCGACTCCACGCCGCGCTCGAGTTCGAAGGGGGCGTCGACGTCGGATTCCAGCGCGGTTTTCAAGGCGTCGACGGGCCATTCGCGATCGAGGGCGTCGATTTCCGGGGGTAAGAATCGTTCGACGCGGCGCAGACCGGGGGTTTCGGCGAGGGGTTCCAGTTTGAACTCGTCGAAGGAGCTCGCTGCGGCGGCGGAAAGGGTCAGGTTGGGGAAATCGATTCTCAGCGAGGCGATTCTCGCGCCGCTCTCCGGGGCGCGCACGCCTTCAGGCGGGAGTTCGCATCGAGCGAGGGCGCGGGTTTCGCGCGCGATCCAGTAGACGCGGACGCCGTCGTCGTAGGCGATTTGGACGCGGTCGCATAGTTCGACTTTCGCCGGTTCGGACTCGTCGTCGACGTATCGCAAAAACGCGGGTTCGAGTAGTTTTGCGACGGAGCCGGGGGGCGCGAGGGTTTTGAGCGGGTCCTTCGCGAGCAGTAGAATAAGGGCGGGCGAGGTCCAGAAGAAATTCGACGGGACGCGGAGTTCCGCCGCTTCGGCGAAACGCGGGTCAGGGTAGAACTCTTTAATGGACGTGAGAACGAGGGGGGACTCAAACTCGAGGACTTGATCGACGTAATCTTCGTCGAGTATTTCGGCGCGACCTCGAGCGCCGTCGAACTGGATAAGCGCGGCGCCGAACCGAGCGCGCGCGCAATTCGGTTTTGCGAAGGTCAGCGCGCACGGCTCGCGATAGGATCGGGTCTCGGGGTCGTTGTCGCGCTCGTATTCAATTTCGACGTATCCGTCGTCGGAGTAAAATTTCGCGTTTGCGTAGGCGTCGACGACCTCTTTCAGGAGTTGTTCTGCGGTCAAGCCGGCGAGCGCTTCCGGGGTCGGCGCTTCTTCGATTTGCGCGTCGTTCGGAACGTCGACGACGTCGGGTCGGGTCATGCGACGTCCGATCGACCAGACGAGCGCGACGATAACGACGATAAACGCCGTCATAGCGCCGTTGGCCATGCGCCGCGCCAAACGTTCCCAATTCTCCGAAGTTTTCATATTCCGCGCTCAACAACCCAAAACTCGACCGAGGCGTCGTCGCTCCCCAACGCGCGTCGTCTCGCGTTAAGGTTAGCGTTTTCTTTCAAATCAATCAATTGCAAATCAATCAATCGCCGCAAGCGCGTTACGACTCCTCCGTCGACGCGTCGCTTTCTTCGTCTTCTTCGTCAGGCTCTCCGCCGTTCGCAAACTGACTGTAATAGAGTCGACGGTAGAACCCGCCGCGCGCGAGAAGCTCCTCGTGCGAACCGGACTCCACAATACGGCCGTCCTTCATCGCTAAAATCACGTCGGCGTTGCGAATCGTCGAGAGTCGGTGCGCCACGACAAAGCTCGTTCGCCCGATCATGAGTTCGTTGAACGCCTCCTGAATCTTCATTTCAGCGCGCGTGTCGATCGACGACGTCGCCTCGTCCAAAATGAGAATCCGAGGCTTGCGCGCCATGACCCTCGCCGCGCAGATCAACTGCCGCTGACCTTGCGAGAGTTCGTCCCCGTCGTCGGAAACGGGCGTGTCGTAACCTTTCGGCAAAAGGCGCGCGAACGCTTCGACGCGGCACGCGCGCGCAATCCGTTCGAACTCTTCCTCCGACGTCTCCGGCGCGCCCATGAGAATATTCTCGCGGATCGTCCCCCTCTTCAGCCACGACTCTTGCAAAACCATGCCGAAGAACGCGCGCCATTCGTCGAGAGGATACTCGCGCGAGTCGCGACCGTCGAGAAGAATGCGACCGGAATTAAGCTCGTAAAAGCGCATGATCAAGTTCACGAGCGTCGTCTTGCCGCATCCGGTCGGTCCGACGATCGCAACGTTCATTCCCGGCGTCGCCGTAAAATTCAAATTCTCGATCAGACGCTGATCCGGACGATACGAAAAGGTCGCGCTTTCAAACTCCAGACGCCCTAATATCGGCGCGGCGACTTCCGACGACGCCGTCTTCGCAACGTCCCGCTCCGGTTCGAGATCGATCAGCTTGAAGAGTCGTCCGGCGCTCGCAAGCGCGTTCTGAAATTCCGTCGCGACGCTCGATATCTCGTTGAACGGTTTCGCGTACTGCTCCGCGTAGCTCAAAAAGACGACGAGGCTTCCCACCGTCATTAAGCCGCTAATCGTCGCGAGCGCGCCGACTAGCCCGACGGCGGCGTATACGACTCCGTTCACAAAACGCGTCGCCGGATTCGACAGCGACGAAACGAACGTCGCCTTGAGCGTCGCGTCCGCAAGCTCCGCGTCGAGACGCTCAAAAGAATCCGAAAGACGCTCTTCGAGACAAAAAGACTTCACCGAACGGCGCCCTTCGATCGTCTCGCTCACAAGACCCGTCTCCTGCGCGCGAAGCTCAGAACGACGATTAAAGAGGGAAAAGGAGCGACTCGCTATAACGCGCGCGACGAGAAGGGACGCCGGCGTCAGCGCGATCACAACGAGCGCGATGCGAACGTCCGTCGCAAGCATGAACGCTAAAACGCCGACGATCGATATGATTCCCGTAAAAAACTGCGCGACCCCAAGCGCAAGCCCGTCCGCCAACTGATCCGCGTCCGAGACGATCGCGCTCGCAACCGCGCCCCGCGACCGACCGTCAAGCTCCCTCAGCGGCGCGTCCGTAAGACTCGAAAACGCGTCTTCCCGAATGCGTCGCGACGCGCCGTACGCTATCCGCGCGTTCAGAAGCGTCGCGCAAAAACTGCTGATCGCCGCGACTAATCCGCTCGCCAAAATTCGCAACGCGCACCATTTCACCGACCCAAAATCGACCTGACCCGGACCGACCAGCGCGTCCACCCCGCGACCAAGCGCGCGCGGAATGTAAAGCGTCGCCAACGTCGCCAACGTCGCAAGCGCAAAAGACGACGCGATCAACGCCTTCGATTCTGAAAGATAACCGCCAAGACGTCTTAAAAGCGCGCGCTGATCGCCTCGACGCTCCGACGCTACGAACGCGTTTCCTTGCTTCGTCATTTCGCGCCCTCCTCCGCCGCGTCGCCGCCGTCCTTCGGATACTGGGAATAATAGATTTCTCGATAGACTTCGTTCGACTCCACAAGGTCGCGATGCGCGCCCGCGCCGACGAGCCTGCCGCCGTCAATCACAAGCGTAAGATCGGCGTCCAACGCCGCGGAAGCGCGCTGAGAGACCAAAAAGATCGTCTGATCGCCTCGCCTGCCTCGCAACGCCGCTCGAAGATTCGCGTCCGTCGCGTAATCGAGCGCCGACGTCGCGTCGTCTAAAATCAAAATCGGCGCCTTCTTCACAAGCGCGCGCGCTATGCCAAGCCTCTGACGCTGACCGCCTGATAAGTTCCGACCGTTCTGTTCCAATTCGTAATGAAGACCGCCCGGCTTCGACGCAACGAAATCACGCGCCTGCGCCGTTTCAAGCGCCGCCCACAACGACTCGTCCGACGCCTCCGCGTCCCCCCAGCGAAGATTGCTCGCAACGTCCCCGCGAAAAAGCTCCGGCTTCTGCGGCGCGTACGCGATCGACTCGCGCAAACTCTCTCGAGTTAGCTCGCCGATCGGAACCCCGAACAATTTGATCGTCCCCTCCGTCGCCTCGTAAAAACGCGGGATCAAATTCACAAGCGTCGATTTGCCGCTACCGGAACCGCCTAAAACGCATATCGTGTCCCCGCGCTTCGCGGAAAACGCGATCTTCTCCAACGCCATGCGCGGCGAGCCCGGATACGCGAAGGAAACGTTGTCAAACTCGATCGCCGTATCACCCGAAAACGCGCTCGCGTCCCGATCGCCGCCGTCCGACTCCTCCGGCGAAGATAAAACGTCGACTATACGTGAGCCGCACGCGAAAGACTTATTGATCTGAACCGTGAGATTCGCAAGTTTAATTAGCTCGACGAGAATCTGCGCCATATAATTCAAGAGCGCGATCGTCTGACCTTGCGTCAAATCGCCGATCTGCACGCGCGCGGCGCCTTGCCAAATCAACGCCGCCAACCCCGCGTTCACAACGAGCGTCGCTATCGGCGACATGATCCCCGACGCCGCGCTCGCCGCCCTCTGCGCGCGGAAATATTTCAACGCCAACTCGAAAAACGCATCGCGTTCTGAGTCCGTCATATTAAACGCGCGAATCGTTCGCGCGCCCGAAAGATTCTCGCGCGTTAAGCGACCGAGATCGTCCAACCGACTCTGCAAACGACGATAGAGCGGGATCGTCGCCTTCATCGTCAGAATAACGATCGCGGCGAGCGTCGGAAGAGCCGCGAGAAAAACCAGTCCCGAACGCGCGTCCACGACGAACGCCATGATCGTCGCACCAAAGACGACAAAGGGGGAGCGCGTCAAGAGTCGAAGCGTTAAATTCAAGCCCGATTGCACCTGATCGACGTCGCTCGTTATGCGCGTCGACAACGTGTCCGAGCCGAATGAATCGACCTGCTCAAAGGAAAACGAAACGATCTTGCGATACAACGCGCGACGCACCTTCGACGCAAAGCCGGTCGCCGCCTTCGCCGCAAAATATTGCGCCGTGTACGACGCCGATATTCCGACGATCGAAAGCGCCGCGAGCGCGCAAAAACAAAGCCATACCCATCCGGCGCGCCCGACCGCAGCGCCGGAGTCGATCATCGACGCGACGACAAGCGGAACAAAAAGATCAAAACACGCTTCCGTCAATTTGAAAAGAGGAGCTAAAATCGTCTCCTTTTTGTATTCCGATATGTATTGCGCAAGACGCCTCATAGGTCGCGTTATCCTTCATTCTATCGCGTAAACGCGCGTAAAAGCGCCGTTCGTTGATTCGTTTTTCGCATTATACGCTCTTTCCGCGTCTCGACGACCGCCCCCAGGAAACGACGCACGATCAAAAGAAATTTTGCGCTTTTCGCGGCGCCGTTTGATTTTTTCTATTCGCTCGAGTATAATAACCCGCGATTGGACACACGCGTCGCAAGACGCGCAATTATGAAAACGCGTCGTATTGTTCCGACAATAGACTTGTTTCGACAATAGACGCCTAGCGTTTTAAGGATCATCATATGCGCAAAATGCTTTGCATCCTCGCCGCGCTCGTCGCGACCGTCGCTTGCTCGACCGCCGTCTCGACCGTTAGCGCGCAAGAAGAGGACGGTTTCGTTTCCATTTTTGACGGCAAATCCCTCGACGGCTGGGCTGTCCACGGCGGTTCCGCAAAGTATAAGGTCGACGACGGATGCGTCGTCGGCGAATGCGTTCCCAATACGGAAGGCAACACGTTCCTCGTTTACGAAAAATCGTACGGCAACTTCATTCTGAAGCTCGATTTCAAAGTCGACGTTCCCGGAAACTCCGGCGTGCAATTCCGCAGCCACATCTCCGACGCCGACCGCGTCTTCGGTTATCAATGTGAAATCGCGCCCGGCGATCCCGATACCGCGCGTATCTACGACGAAGGCCGACGAGGACATCAGAAAGGTCGCGTCTGGCTCGACAATACCTCCGACGACGTCCTGAAAGCGTCGCTCGAAACGTACAAAGCCGACGACTGGAACTCCCTCGAAATCCAAGCGATCGGTCCGTCTCTCAGAACGTGGCTCAACGGCGTTCCCGTCGCCAATATCTTCGATTACAAAGATTTCGAAGGGTTCTTCGGACTTCAAATTCACCAAGGTACGCAAGGTACGATCCGCTGGAAGAACATCCGCGTTAAGGACCTCGGCGTCAGCGAATGGAAATCCTTCTTCGTCAAAGGCGACGAAGGTTGGAAAATCGTCGACGCGTACACCTTCGTACCCGAATGCTGGAGCTTCACGGACGACGGCGTCCTCGTTGGTCAGCACGACGACACGGAAGCGCGTGACGGTCTCGTCGTCTCGCATATTCCGTACGCCGACTTCGTCGCGAAAGTCGATTACGTCTTCAAAGGCGGCGTGAATAGCGCGCTCTACTTCCGCGCTCACGAAGTCGACACGCCGTGGCTGCTCCGCGGTTGCCAAGACGAAATCGCCGGAAACGGTAAAGAAGCCGCGATTTGGCACACTTCCGGCGGGCCCGGTCTCCCCGGACGCGGTTGGCTCGGCGCCGACGATGAATTCGTCGAAACGATTCGCAATAAAGGCGAGAACGAATGGAACGAAATCGCCGTCGCCGCCGTCGGCGATCGCGTCGTTACCTTCCTGAACGGCTTCCGCGTCGTCGATCTCACCGATCCGCAAATCGAAAAAGACGGCAAACTCGGACTTCAACTCCACGGCGGCTCCCAAGGCCAAATGTGGTTCAAGAACTGGCAAGTCATTAAGATCACGCCGGAACAACGCGCTCTCATCGAACGCTAAGTTCGAACTACGCTAAAAACTAAGACGGACGCTCGTGAAATTCACCTTCGCGAGCGTCCGCTACATATATTTAGGCTCGTAATCAGACTCCCTTTTACAGGAACGTTTCAACATGAAAAAAATCGCTAGTTTCGTCGCGTTGATCGCCGCGACGCTATGCGCCGCGTCCCTCTGCGCGCAAGAATTCACTTCCGTCGCTGAAATCGAAAAAGACGGTCGATTCGTCGACGCTTTTAAAGTTCAGGGCGAATATGTCCAACCGGAGAATAACTTCGGTTATCAAGTAATCGCGACCGGCGAAAAAACCTTCGACGTGATCGGTTACCAAGGCGGACTCCCCGGCGACGGCTGGGATCGTTCCAAAGCGCGCTTCTTCGGAAAAGGCGAACTCAAAGACGGTCAGCTCGTCGTTACCGGCGTCAAAATGAATATTCCGCGTAAAGAAAAGGAAGGACAAGATCCCAACGTTATCTTTACCGACAAGCAAAAAGAACGCATTCTTCACGGCGTCCAAGAAGACGGCAAGCTCTACTTCGATTTCCCCAAGAAAACCGAAGTGAAACGCGTTGAACGCGAGAGCGAAACCCTTGGTCAAAAAGCTCCCGAAGGCGCGATCGTACTCTTCGACGGCGAAAACACCGACGCCTTCGACGGAAAAGTCAATCTGAGCACGGCGCAAGAGAAGGCCTTCTGGTCCGAAGCGCGCTTCAAGCCCTTCGAAGTCGGGCGTCCATACACGCTCCACATCGAATTCCTTCTCTCCTTCATGCCGACCTCCTTCGGACAAGCCCGTTCGAACTCCGGCGTCTACATCCAAGAAGAATACGAATGCCAAGTCCTCGACTCCTTTGGACTTGAAGGCGAAAACAACGAATGCGCCGGCTTCTATCAACAGCTCAAGCCGATCGTCAATATGTGCTATCCGCCGCTCAAATGGCAAACCTACGATTTCGACGTTCAACCGGCGAAATATGAAAACGGTAAGAAAGTCGCCAACGCCGTTATCACCGTTAAGCACAACGGCGTCGTCGTTCACGACAAAGCCGAACTCCAGCACGAAACGCCGGGCGGCAAAAATGAAAAAGCCGAATCGACCGGAGAAGCTCGCGGCCTCTATCTGCAAGGGCACGGCAACAAGGTCCAATACCGCAACGTCTGGATTAAATACAACGACTAGCGCCTCGTCGTGATCACACGCAAGCCCTAATGCGGCGATAAAGCGCTCCCCTTCGACTTCGCGTCGATCGCGGAGCGCTTTTTTCTTGGTTGAACGTCGTCGAAATTAGACGCTATCGAACGCTGTCAATATCAAACGCTATCAAAATGAGAATCGTTGGAATCGGAGTCGACGCGACCGAAATCGCGCGTATCGTCGCCATTTACGAACGCAACAGCGAGTCGTTTCTCGCGCGCGTCTACACGCCGCGCGAGAGGGAATACTGCATGGCGAAAAAGAACTTCGGAGAATCGCTCGCCGCGCGCTGGGCCGCGAAAGAAGCCGTCATGAAAGCGCTCGGAACCGGGTGGGCGAAAGGAGTCGCGTGGAACGATATCGAAACGATCAATCTGCCGAGCGGCGCCCCCGCCATTGAATTGAAAGGCGGCGCTCTCCAAGTCGCGCGAGAACTCGGAATTGTCGAATGGAAAATTTCTCTCACGCACACGCGAACGGAAGCGATCGCGTACGTTGTCGCGATCGGAAACGACAATCTCTCGTAGAACGACGCAGCGCGGGACAATTCGCCGAAAATCGACCCGAATTCCGCCGCAATTTGACGCCGGGCTTCAAGGCGCGTACAATGGAGGAAGCCGCGTCGCGCGCTACGGAACGCGCGGCGACCCGACTATCGTTGGTTGCGCAACTTTGCGCCGTTCAACCCACCTAAAAGCGAGACTCGCCATGTTGAAAAGATTCCTTCACATCGCCGCGATCGCGTTCGTCGCGACCTGCCTATTCAGTTGCGCCGTTGTCGACGCGAACGCACAAGACGCCCCGAAATCCCCCATCGGAGTGAAACACGTCGTATGGATCGGCTCCGACGGTTTTGGCGCCCACTACGTCAATTGGGACGAACTCCCCAATCTCAAAAAGATGAAGGAAAACGGTTCCTGGACCCTCCATATGCGCTCCGTCCTGCCCTCTTCCAGCGCCATTAACTGGCATACCATGATGGTCGGCGCGCCCTCCGAAATGCACGGATACCGAAACTGGAATAGCAAAAAACCGGAAATCGAACCCGTCTACGTCAACGAGCGCGGTTACTTCCCCGACGTCTTCCGCGTTCTGAAAGACGCCATCCCCGGCTGTAGATGCACGACCGTCTACAATTGGGACGGCATTCAATTCTGCTACGACAACGACGCCGTCGACGATCAAGTTTTCGTCGACAATATTGAAGCGGTCTATCAAACGGCGCTCAAGCAACTCGATACGAAACCGACCTACGCCCTTATTTACTTCGGCGAACCGGACAGCACGGGGCACTCCATCGGTTGGGGAACCCCGGAATATCAGGCGATGATGACGAAAATCGACGACTATATCGGCAAGATTTTCAAACACTTGGAAGAAATCGGTATGCTCGACGACACGGTCGTCTACTTCTCTTCCGACCACGGCGGATCCGGCAAAGGACACGGCGAAGGGCGACTCGACCACATGGAAGCCCCTTACCTCATTTGCGGAAAAGGAATTAAGAAAGGCGAAATCACCGACGTCTTCGTCAATTTCGACTGCCCCGCCACCGTCCTCTCCATCTTCGGCGTCGAAGCCCCGCAATGCTGGCGCGGTCAGCCGGCCGACGTTTTGGAAACCAAATAAGCGCGCTTCCGCAAAACATTGGAGATATTCATAAAATGAAAAAAATCCTCGCCGTTCTAACCGTCGCGCTCTTCGCCGCCTTCGTCGCCGCCGCAAACGCGCAAGACGCGCCTAAGTCCCCTGCTAACGTTAAGCACGTCGTATGGATCGGCGCCGACGGTTTTGGCGCCCACTACGTCAAATGGGACGAACTACCCAACCTCAAAAAGATGCGCGACGGCGGGTCGTGGACCCTTCATATGCGCTCCGTGCTGCCTTCCTCGAGCGCCATTAACTGGCACACCATGATGGTCGGCGCGCCCTCCGAAATGCACGGATACCGCAACTGGAATAGTAAGAAACCGGAAATCGAGCCCGTCTACGTCGACGAGCGCGGTTACTTCCCCGATTTCTTCCGCGTTATGAAAGACGCCATCCCCGGTTTCACCGCCCGCGCCGTCTTCAATTGGGACGGAATCGGATTCTGCTACGATAACGACGCCGTCGACGAATCGATCTACCTGAGCGCCGACAGCGTCGAAGCCTCCGACGAACTCGTTATCGCCAAGGGACTCGAACTACTCGATAAGAAATCGACCTTCACGTTCATCTACTTCGACGATCCCGACCATATCGGACACACGATCGGATGGGGTACGCCGGAATATCAAGCGAAAATGACGAAGATCGACGAATACGTCGGTCGAATCCTCGCCAAACTTGAAGAAAACGGTATGATGAAAGACACGGTCGTCTACTTCTCTTCGGATCACGGCGGCTCCGACAAAGGGCACGGCGAAGCGCGGCTCGACCATATGGAAGCGCCCTTTATTATTTACGGTAAAGGAATTAAGCAAGGCGAAATCACCGACTCGTTCGCGAATTTCGACTGCGCGTCGACCGTTCTCGCCGTCCTCGGCGTCAAACAGCCGCAATGCTGGCGCGGCAAACCGGCGAACGTAATCGAAGTCAAATAACCGACGACGTTCGCTCCTTGTAAGCGTCTCGGCGCCGAGCGCGCGTCGAGACGCGATTCTTTATACTTAACTCGAATTGTAAAAGACTTTATAAGCTCCGCGAGTTCAAATTCGCGGCGTCTTGGAGATTTCGTTATGCGCGAATATTCCCTAGTCGTGCCCGTCTTTAATGAAGAAGAAAGTTTGCGCGCTTTATACGGTGAAATCGTTGAAGTTGCAACGGCGCTCGACGCTGAAATTGAATTGATCTTCGTCGACGACGGTTCAACCGATTCCAGTTGGTCGATTATCTCCGAACTGGTAAGTCAAGACGCGCGCGTGCGCGGAATTCGATTCCGCCGCAATTTCGGCAAAGCGGACGCGCTCGACGTCGGGTTCCGTTCCGCGACGAAGCCGATTATCATAACGCTAGACGCCGACCTGCAGGACGATCCGCACGAAATTCCGGAATTTCTCGAACTCCTCGATTCAGGATACGACGTCGTGAGTGGATGGAAAAAGCGCCGCCATGATCCGTGGCATAAAGTGTTGCCGAGTCGGGTCTTTAATAAACTTGTCAGTTGGCTGACCGGCGTTAAGCTCCACGACCACAACTGCGGTATGAAATGTTATCGTCGCGAAATCTTCGACGAGATCACGCTTTACGGCGAACTTCATCGATTCGTGCCCGTTCTCGCGGCGGCGCGCGGGTTCAAAGTCGGCGAAAAAGTCGTGGCTCATAGAGCGCGAAAATTCGGCGCGTCAAAGTACGGTTTTACGCGATTCATCAAAGGCTTTCTCGACCTTCTCACGGTCAAATTCGTCACCGGGTACGGACAGCGACCGCAACATCTTTTGGGAACGATTGGACTATGCTCGTTCGGGCTCGGCGGTCTGTCCCTCTGCTGGCTTGCGCTCCGCTGGATCGCCGCGCGTATACCGTGCTTCGGACTTGCCGAATATCATCTATCCGGTCGCCCGGCGGTCGTCTATTCCGCAGCCCTACTCCTCCTCGGCGCACAACTCCTATCCGTCGGAGTCGTCGCCGAACTCGTCGTCTCGTATCAGAATCGGAAGGGAAGAGAGTATTCCGTAAAAGAACGTATCGGCGGCGACGCTCAGTCGTCGG
>ONGM01000248.1 GCA_900317365.1 uncultured Planctomycetota bacterium | reverse complement strand
TTTCCTTTTTTGAAACTGAAAAGCTTAAATCCGTAAGCGTCGAACCAAATATAAAATTTATCGCATCGAACGCCGCACATACGCGCAACGATAAAATGCCCAAACTCATGTACGATCACGAGCATATTGACGCCGAGTATGACTATGACGACGCGCCAAATCACGGACAATATATTCGACCACACGGAAGCGTCGTCCGCAACGCCAAGAAGCGCGACTATTGAGAAATCCATTTTTCAGTCTCCTTTCTGGTCCAGGCGTCCAGTTTAAAAATATCGGTCAGCGTCGGACTAGGATCGTAATTGTGGCCGTCAAGGGCGCGACGACAGAGCTTCGTGATGGAGTCGAAAGAAATGCGTCGGTTCATAAAGGCGTCGACTGCGATTTCATTCGCGGCGTTAAGCACAACTCCGGCGCTTCCGCCGACTTTCGCGACTTCAAAACCAAGTTTCATCGCGGGAAAACGCTCGAAATCAGGAGGTAAGAACTCCAGTTGCATTGCGCGTGTCCAATCGAATTGTCTCGTAGGACAAGCGGTCCTTGTCGTTTCTTCCAAAGCAAACTGAATCGGCAACCGCATGTCAGGCGGACTCAACTGAGCAAGTACGGCTCCGTCGATAAACTCAACCATCGAATGAACGATTGACTGAGGATGAACGACCACTGAAATCTTGTCAGAATCAACGTCAAAAAGCCAACGAGCCTCAATAATCTCCAAGGCTTTGTTCATGGTCGTTGCCGAATCAACGGTAATTTTCGCGCCCATTTTCCACGTGGGATGTTTAAGAGCGTCCTGAACCGTTGCTCGTTTAAGCTGGTCAAGCGACCATGTTCGGAACGGACCGCCGCTTGCCGTTAGAATGATTCGTTTAAGATCGTCGCCGCACACGCGAGGCGTTCTAGCGTCCACGCGTCGCGAAAGAAGACACTGGAATATCGCGCTGTGCTCGCTGTCGACCGGGTACAACTTCCCGCCTTTGGTATTGAGCAAGTCAGTAATAAGAGCGCCGCCGGCAACGAGAGCCTCTTTGTTCGCAAGCGCAACCGTTTTTCCTGCGTCCAAGGCGCTCCATGTGGAACGCAACCCGGCGACGCCGACTATCGCAAGAAGGACGACGTCAATTTCAGGACGACGAACAGCTTCGTTTAACGCCTCCTCACCGACAAGAATTTCAATTCCCTTTGGCAACTCCTCAAGGGGAGACATATCGGCCGTCGGATCGGAAACAACGACGGCGTCCGGTTGGAAACGTTGCGCAAGTTGAATAAGTTGGCGCGTCGATCGATGAACGGCTAAAATCGAAGCGCGCAATCGTCCATTCGAAGAGGCAATGACGTCGAGCGCGCTGGAACCGATACTACCCGAGGCGCCTATTACGGCAATATTCTGCGGCGTCGAAGGCGACCTGTTCACGTTAATATCTGCATCCATATTGAGTTCTTTTCAAACAATTGTCGACGTCGCAGTCGGGCGTCTCCCATCTATGAAAACGGCTTGAAACAAACAACGTCGTTCGTATGACGCGCACCTCGGCGCGTGCCTTTTGTTTTAAGAAACAACGCTTAAAAGTCAAGGCGCGCAGGCAAAAAACATCGACAAAATTAGGTTTAGCGTCCAGACGCAGAATCTGCGTCAACGCAATCTCGAATCGTCTCCGCAATGATTCGCAACCCGCGAGCAACGATTTCGTACGAGGAGGAAAAACTAATTCTCATACAGCGAGCTCTCGAGGCGGAGAACTCCTCGTTCATGTGGTCGTCCCCCAATCCGTAAAAAAATCCGTCGCCTGGGATAGCCAATACGCCTTTAGCTTTGAGTTGATTATAAAGGTTTGCGGAACCGGACGTCAGACCGGGAATCCACAGCCAGAGGAAAAAGGCTCCTTCGCTTTTGTGCAGTCGCGCGTCGACGCCAACTCGCGACAATTCACCTTGGAGTATTTCAATCGCTTCCGCGCGACGTTTACAATAATAAGGTCTGACGATTTCTCTAGAAACTCTTAAAACGTCGCCGGATTCAAACATTGGCAAGGCAATTCGTTGCCCGATCGAATTGTTCGTCAAAGCCACGATCGCGTTCATTGTCGCTATTCTCTCGACAATCTCTTCCGATGCGATCAAAAATGCGGTGCGAAGCCCGGGAAGTCCGATCTTAGACAAACTATAAAACAATGCTGTTCTCGGAGTCCAAAAGACCGAATCCAACTCCGACTCGTCCTCTACTATACCAGGAAAAGGTCCGCCGTATGCGGAATCAATGATTAAAAGCGCGTTATATTTTTCAGCAAGACGATCAAGACGTTGAAGCTCGGCACGGCTAATCATATTACCGCTTGGATTCGTCGGACGACTCACAAGAATCGCCGAGACGTCGTCGTCTTGCAACGCGCGCTCAACTGCGTTGAAGTCAACCTCGTATTTGAACACGGAAGCGTCGTTCTCATCGGGATACGTTATTTTACCCGGACATGAAATAAAGAGATTGGAATCAACGCCCAACCCAGCGTAGCCAACGTACTCAGGGGACAACGGAGTAAGGATCTTCTTTCGTTTTCCATCGCGCGTTCCGCCGGCAATCATGTTAAAAAGCAGAAAAGCGCCTTGTTGCGCGCCACTGACGGCGACAACGTTCTTCGAGGTAATCGGAACGCCAAATCGCTCCCGGAAGAGAGACGCAAAAGCGTCAAGAAAACGCGGGTCGCCTTGCGGCGAGTCATAGCACGCCAACGCCTTGTCAAATGAGTCTGAGTCGCAGAGAAACCGACGAGCGTAGTCTCGCCAAAGAGCTTGTATCTCAGGAATCGCCGCTGGATTTCCGCCGCCGAGAGTCAGCATGTCGGGTCTTAACGCAACAGCCTCGCCTAAATCGTTCATTAAATCGACTATACCGTTACCGTTTGAAAGCAATTCGCCAAAAACTGACAATTCCATGACTTGCTCTACTTCCTCATAAAACCGATAACAAGCGGATCAATAAGTAAAACTCTTTTGGCAGGACGCGCAGTCTTAACGAAAGCGCCACGCGCACGACCTCTCCTAAGTATATCACGGTTCTGAAACTCAAAAAGAACCCGCGTTTGACCGATCGATCAAAACAAACCTAAACGAACTTGACGAAGGAAGAACGTCTCGCGATAACGCAGGTAAAAGCGTTGAACCGACGGTTTCGCATGAAACAACGGCGACCCTGTCGCGCGTTACAACCTAGTTCTGACGCCGCTCTATAAAGTACGCCTTAAAATCAAGGCAAAGGGCGCGTCATTTTTCTCCACGTTTGGTACAATCACAATCCTCCAGTAGCAGGATGCGTCGCTCTCGCAGAAACGACGTTGTAAAAATCTTACAATGGCTCAATCCTAAAAAGAGCCCAAGAATCCGCACATATCTTGGAACGTCGGAAAACGCTACTTAGGATTCATTTTCTTTTGCTGGGCGCGCTTCAATCTCGCGCCCAGCGGCGAATTACTTCCATCTTCGGGTCCGGAGTCTACGTCGGCGCTCTCTTTCTCTTCTCTTTTTACCGACGTCCGCGACGTCGTTTGCGACTTTGTTTCCTGCCGTTCACGCTTCTTTTGCTCATTTATTTTCCGCCGTTTTTCACCTGAAAATTCATCGTCGGTGCGAATTTTCTTCGCGTCCTGAAGCTTCTCTTTGCGCAACGTCTTTCTTTTCGGTTCAAAGTCCTCGTCATTAAAAGGCGCGTTAAAAAGTTGACCGACGTATTCCAAAATACGATCCTCTTTCGGCTCTCCATTCTCGGTAAAAAGATCTCGCGGAAAATCAAGAAATGCTACAAGATGATCTTCAAGAATTCTGACGTCTATATGTCTCACGGACATTCTCTGTTGAAAATCGATCATTGGTTGCGACGATCGGAACGTGACTTTTAGCATTTTTCCATGAGTAATCGTTCCGCTAGCGTCTTCTTTCTCCAATCTTTTGACGCCATATTGAAATGCCGCCACACGGATAATCGCGAGTTTGAAAAACCGCTTGGCGTCTTTGGGCAACCCACCAAAGCGGTCAATCATCTCGTCCTTAATGTCGTAAACTTCATCGAAGGTCGAGGCGCGATCAATTCGTCGATAAAAATCGATTTTGACGCTTTGGTCCATATTCTCCAATTCAAAGACAGCGGAACAAGGCAAATCAACTTCGACGTCAATGCGCACCTTTCGCGGCTCATTCTTCAAGTCATGAATCGCCGCGTCGAGAAAATCGCAATACATCTCGTACCCAACGGTGTTCAAATGACCGCTTTGTTGCGTTCCCAAAATATCGCCGGCCCCTCGAATTTCAAGGTCTTTCATAGCGATTTGCACCCCGGAACCCAACTTATCGTATTCCGACAACGCTAGCATGCGTTTCGTTGACTGAGCGGACATTGAAACGTCCGGAGGTATCGTGAGATAGCAATACGCTTGTTTTGTGGAACGCCCCACTCGTCCTCGTAACTGGTGCAGTTGCGCTAATCCAAAAAACTGATTAGCGCCTTCGATGATCATCGTATTGGCGTTAGGTATGTCGACTCCGCTCTCGATAATCGTCGTGCTTACCAAAATATCGAATTGATGCGCTATGAATCGTTTCATAACGTTCTCTTGCTGGATCGTCGACATCTGCGCATGACCGACGTCGACGCTCGCTTCCGGAACAAGGTTTCTCAATCGTTCCGCAGCTTCATCAATGTCGTTCACTCGATTGTGAACGTAGTAGACTTGTCCGCCACGATTTAATTCTCGTATAACCGCGCGACGAATCACGCTTTCATTATATCGAAGAACTTTTGTTTCAATCGGAAGACGATTAGCCGGAGGCGTCACAAGATTTGAAACGTCGCGAACCCCTAAAAGAGATAAGTGCAAAGTACGCGGGATCGGCGTCGCCGTTATCGTAAGGACGTCGACAAGATTACATATTCTCTTTAATCCCTCTTTATGTTCAACTCCAAACTTCTGCTCTTCATCAATGATAACGAGACCAAGCTTTTTGAATCCCACGTCTTTTGACAATAACCGATGGGTTCCGACAACAACGTCGATCCTACCGCTATGAAGCGCTTCAACGGTTTTAGCCTGCTCTTGCTTGGACGAATACCGCGACAATGAAGCCACGGTAACGCCAAACTTAACCATTCTTTCTTGCAACGTCCTAAAATGCTGCTCTACCAAAACCGTCGTCGGCGCCAAGATCGCGACCTGATATCCGGACATGACCGCTTTAAACGCCGCTCGAATGGCAACCTCTGTCTTTCCAAATCCGACGTCCCCGCAGAGCAACCTATCCATCGGTCGGTCGCTTTCCATGTCTTTTTTGATTATGTTAATCGCTTCAACTTGATCCGGGGTTTCTTCAAATGGGAAATCGTTTTCAAACTCCGCTTGCCATTCGTGATCGGGATCGAACGATATACCCTTCTGCATCCTTCGCGCCGCTTGCAATTGCAACATTTTGACGGCATATTCCCAGACAGATTTTCGCACCTCCTCCTTTTTCTTGTTCCACGATTTATTGTTGCTATATCGAGAAAGCTGAGCGCCCTTGGTTCCCGTCGTACCAAAATACCGCTGAATCTTCCGTATTTGAGACACAGGCAAATAGACTCTGACGTCGGCAAACTGCAAAATCAGGTTATCCTCCTCTTGATTTGCGTTCGTCAGACGCTGAATTCCCATGTATCGCGCGACGCCGCGTTCCACATGCACGACATAGTCGCCTTCGTTTAATTCCAAAAAGGAATCAATTATTCGTCTCTGTTCGCCGCCTACGCCGGATTTGGACGAGGCTTTCCCGCTCGAAAGCAAGCTGGAGCGCGAAAAAAGCTGTTGATCGCTTATAAAACATACGCGTCCCGGCCGCCATTCAAACCCCTCGCTTAATTCGCCGACAGTAAAGTAAAGTTGACCAAGAATTTCAGGATGAACGGCCTGGATTGTGTCTTGAATTCTTTGAACGTTTCCTTTTAACGGGCAAACGACGTAAACTTTTTCGTCCGCTTCAAGCCCGTTCAAAGCGCCGTCGACATGATCCATGGAACCTTGTAGTCTTTCAACAGAGCGAAAGTTGCCCTCAACCGTATGCTGGGCGTATTCCAAACCTGTCGCCACGTCGACGGCGTGAATTGTCGATCTTCTATACAACGAGTTCATGGCCTCGTCGACTGTCAAACATCCTTTATTGTTGACTTCCGAAGAAATCCGTCTCGCTTCTTGAGTTGTCGCGGTAACGTCGCGGATCACAACGAGAACGTCGTCGGTGAGGTAATCGTCAAAACGAGACTGAGCCGCGCCTTTAACATGGCAATAGGAAATAACAACGGATGAAAGCGGACGAACCGTACGTTGATCGCTAACGTTAAATTCGCGGATTTCTATTATCTCGTCGCCGAAAAACTCAACTCTGATCGGCAAGTCGCCTTCGAAGGAAAATATGTCGACTATAGAACCCCGAACCGAATATTCACCCCGTAACTCCACTGCAGCCGTAGGAACAAAACCGCCGTCTTGCAACCATTGAATTAAGGTTTCACGACGAAATTCCTTTTCCACGGCTAGTTCGATAGAACTTTGAAATATTTGGTCGTGCGCAGGCGTCGGCTGTAAAAGGGCGGGAAGAGAACTAACGATGATTGGAGCGTACGCCGATTCATCGTGATTTTGAGCCAATCCTTGCTTGACGGTCTCATCATTATAAGATTCGCCGCATAAAGCTTTAAGAGCTTTAAGACGCGCGACCAAGTCGGAGTTGTCCGTTACAAAGACCTTTTCAGAGGGATCGTCTAATAAATAGTCCTGAAGCGTCGGATAAGGAAAAATAGGCGCTTTAGCAAAAAGCTTTAATTCACGCGCGACGCGTTCTACTTGCCCTACTTTCGGAACGATAACGAGCATTGGACGCCGCGTTATATTCGATAAAGCGCCGCTTAATAGGACGTACGAAGAACCAACGCATCCGGACCAAACGACTGATCCTCGATTTTTAATAGCGCTTAACGTACGTTGAAACTCATCTGTTTCAGCCAAGCGTTCAACGATTGAAGAAGCAACGTCTTTTTGACTACTCATAAAAACATTCCCACAATATTTCCAACAGCAAAAACAACAAAGAGAAAACCGACGATTTACAGTCTTACAGTCAAATGCTCAAGCAGAAAAGATTCAACCAGACGTCGAAAGCTGGGAACACGAAATGTAAATTACGCTTCTTTGATTGTTGAAAGTCCTTACCTTTGAAATAAAAATAACAAAAGACCTTCAACTTAAACAGACGTCGAGCGAAACAACTCGACGTCTGCACAGATTCTGAGCTAACGCTCGCGAAATTTAAACGTTCAAGGTGAGTTAAGGACTAATTCGATTAACGTCCAACGCCCCAACGAGTGAATTTCTTGAGCTTGAGTCCGGCTTCTTTCGCCACTTGACCAACGGTCTTGGCGCTGTCGACGATATACGCTTGATCTTCAAGGCAGATATCCTTCAAGACCGACTTCACTCGACCCTCGACGATTCTGGCAATGATGCTGTCCGGCTTGCCGGCATTGGCGTTACGCGTTTGTTCTTCAGCGATCTCTTGTTCTTTCTTAAGAACTTCGGGATCGAGATCGGCAGCCGAGACGGCTTGAGGATTCATCGCGCAAATCTGCATGCAGATATTGTTGGCAACTTCTTCATTATCGCCGTCCAACTCCAAGACGACGCCGATTTTTGCGTCGTGATGAACATAAACGCCAACGTTGCCTTCAACGCGAAGGACTCTCTTAACGTTGAAGACTTCACGAATCTTGTTCATCAGATCGTCAAACTGGAGCTGGAGATCGCCTTGCGCAAGCAACTCTTGAGGAGTTGTAGCGCCGGGTCCTTCCGCCAGTTGTTTGGCGAGCGCGTTCGCAAGAGCGACAAACTGATTGTTATTAGCGACAGGAGCGGATTCACAAAGGATCTCGATCATTCCCGTAGCGCCATTCGGAGCGTGATAGATAGCGATACGACCTTCGGCTGTTTCGCGATCAGTACGTCCGCCCATCTTAGCCTTACCGGCCTTGCGCAAGAGATCGATTGCCTTTTCTTCGTCGCCCTCTGCTTGTTGCAAAGCTTTTTTGCATTCCATCATGGGCAACTGAGTCTTATCTCGCAACGCCTTTACCATCGCAGCGGTAATCTCTGCCATTGACATTCTCCTAAAAAATAAATCTAATCTGAGACGACGTCTCCAACTTAGTCGATGACGTCCACGTCGATACTACGCGCAATTATTCGGCGTCAGATTTCGCTTCTTCTTCCGCGACCGCTTCGCTCTCTTGCGCACCGTCATACTTCGCCGCTTCACGTTCTTTAACGCCTTCCAAAACGGCGTCGGCAAGGTAAGAGACGATGAGGTCGATGGAACGAATGGAGTCGTCGTTACCGGGAATCGGCAGATCAACTTCATCAGGATCGGAGTCGGTATCGATCAACGCGATGGAAACAACGTGCAATTTTCGAGCTTCGCGAATGGCGTTCTTTTCTTTGCGCGGGTCGACGACGACCATCGCGGCAGGATAACGTTCCATTTTGCGAAGACCGTTGAGGTTGCGATACATTTTGCGGTACTCGCGATTCAACGACGATTGCATCTTCTTCGAGTAAGTCGCGAGTTGCTCGCCTTGCATCAAGGCTTCGAGTTCTTCAAGTCTCTTGAGACGACTACGAATCGTTTCAAAGTTCGTCAACGTGCCGCCGAGCCAACGTTCGGCAATGTAAGGCATCCCACAACGATCCGCTTGGGTTTGGATCGTTTCAGAAGCTTGACGTTTCGTTCCGACGAAAAGAACCAGATTACCTTCCGCAACGACTTGACGAAGAAACTTGCGAGCGCGAAGAATACCGCGAATGGTCTCGCGAACGTCAATGATATGGATCAGCTTACGACGTCCATAGACGTAAGGACGCATTTTCGGATTCCACAGACTAGCGCGGTGTCCAAGATGAACGCCCGCTGCAATCAACGCTTTCACAGAGAGGGAATTATCCGCCATGTGTCTTATCCTTTCTCGTTGTCTCTCAGCACATCGTTCCGAACCGCAATCAGTCGGCGATTCCATACGACGTTTGGACAACTCGAGTGTGTGTTAAGTTCGCCAGAGCGAACGACCGCCGACAACCGTAAGACCGCCTCGCGTCGGCAACGAGCGCGATCAACAAACATCGCCGCCACCCCGACGGCGATTTCGTCCATTTTACCACATACACAAAAGGCGTCAACTAATGGATGCAATATTAAAGACGACAAATTCAAATTATGTGCTAATTGAGCGCTCGACATTCTCCTAGCGGCTCGTTTCACGCTCTTCTTCTGTAACGAGAAAAAAGCGCGACGCCCTGACGAGCGCCGCGCCGCAAAGAATTGGTTCGATCAGACTGGTTGACGTCCTATCAATCTACGTGATTGCTTCCAGATCCATCGATCTGACTACCGCCGCTCCGAGTCTGTTTGTCTCGATCTTATTTGAAGTCGGAGTAACGAATGGAGAAGTTGATCGTGTTGTACAGCATATTGAACCAAAGTTCAAACGGAGTGTATTCAACAAGGATAACGTCGTTCGGCTCGATCAAGATGCGTTGCGTCGGGTCTCTTAACATTTCCTTTTGACGAATCTGAATGGCGTACTGTCGACCGTTGACCTCGCGAAGAACCAGGATGCGGCTTGCAGGCAAGAGGCTACCGACACGACCGTTCATGTTCGACTGGGAAGCGCCTGCAGAAGCGCCAACCGTGCCGCCGGCCGTCGCAATCGCGCCCATAACGTCGAGGTCGTAGTCGCGAGGGATCGGATAAACGCCGCCTTTGATAAGACCGCCGGTATAGTAGACCTCAGCTTCACGGGACTGGATATAGACCACGTCGCCGTCGTACAGAGTAACGTCTTCCGACGTGAGTTGAGGAGGCGTGTCGTTCGGACCGATGCGAAGCGGAATTCGGAGAACGCCAAGGTCGCCGTTCAGGTTCGAAATGTCGCCCGATTCGTTGTAGCGTCGAGCAACTTGGCTTTGCGCGTAACCAGTATCGACGCCGTCCATATAATCGCGATCGCTAAACTCTTCGCTGTAGGCTTTACGCAGAATAACGACCTCGTTCTTGGCGTTCAATCCCGGAAGACCGCCGGTTTGGCTCAACGCTTCCAGAACGTCGTTGCGGTACGCCGGCAGTTCCAGGGACGTCGCGGTACCGCGAGCAATTCCCGCCATGTACGCGGCGCCGCGGCTAGTGCTCGCACTTGACGACGCGGTCGAACGCATATCGTCGCTCGTAACGTCCTCGCGGATGACCGTAACGTGATATGTTCGCGGCTTGATCAGCGACACGGAAATGTTCGCCTCTTTACTAACAAGCTCGCGCTTCAACGTGTACGCCGCTCGAATAGCCTCTTCCGCTTGGATTAAGGTCATGCCTTCGACATAGATCGGCTCGGGAAGCATCGGCAACGAAAGCGTACCGTCCGAACGAACCATGTAGGGATAACCGGACGCCGGTCGTTCGGAACTCGATCCGATATTGTGAATCGGAGGCGCTTCTTCCGCGCTTCCCGTGATTCCGGCGATATAGATACCTAAAACGTCGTTGGGGCCCAACAACTCTTCGGCGGGTTTGTCCATTCGTAACTTAACGAAGTTGATTTGCTCCATCTCGCTTCGCGGACCGCCATGGCTCTTGTTTTTGAAATACCGAGGCGACACCGTTTCGCTATTGGGGATGCTGACGCAACCTCCCACAACAGCGCAAACCAACAAACACGCTAAGAACGTCTTCATTGTTTTTTTCATTTTATGTGTCCTTACATCTCCAACCGAACAAACACGGTCCGGAAAGACCGAGCCAATTCTTTATCCTAAAACGCGTCTTCCAGTGCGCGTCTCGTAGGTTCGATACCATTTGAATCGCATGTGAACCCGACAAGTCCTGAACGTCGTCGACTTGTTATCGACAACCTAACGCGCTTGTCAGCCTATGCGCAAACCAAGGTAGCGTCGAAGTCGACGCCTTTGGTGGTCGTACCTCTAATCGACACTCCGCTCGCTCACTCTTTAACGAATAAACGAATATTTGCGAAATCTGCCAAAACATCACTCTCTGGGTCAGACAAGTGAATACTCTTCGTGCGCATAACTGCGACCTATCCCTATTTTCGATTAAATCCGTCAAATTCTCCACTGAAAACAACTCTCCTAGCCAATTATTCGCGAAAAACGTAAAAGAACATCTTTTACACGTGCTCAACAGACATATTTCCATATTACCTAGGCCAACTATTTTGTGCGTTTTACCTAAACCGCAATAACAAAATGTCGGTTGACTCATACGTGAAAAAAGCTCATGATTGCGCGTCGTCGCGACGTAGCGATCGCCTGGGTTCAATGCGAGCGTCAGACTCGACCAGGTAAAACGCAAATCATCATCGCATAAATACCCCGACAAAATTAAATGACAATCACAGTATTCAAAATAGCTCGCCTGATAGGCGCCGTTATTCTCCTAGGAGCAGTCATGAATTCCCAACTAATCGCTCAGAATGCGGAAGAGGAACTCGCCGCTTTCATGAAGAGCTATCAAGACGATTATAAGCGCATGTACTGCGAAAGTTCGTACACATGGTGGGATTCTATGATTGAAGGAACCAAAGAATCCTTTGAGAAAGCCGCCGCCGCTCAAATCGCTATTTCCAAGTACCACTCCGATCCGGAACGTTACGAAACGCTAAAGAAATTACGCGCCTCGGCGAAAAATGTCGATCCAATCTCCGCGCGCGCGGCATACGTCGCCGAGCGAGAATTTGAACAGGCGCAAATTCCATCAGAACTCAATGAAAAAATTGTCAACCTTGCTTCTGAGATCGAGCAACTATTCCAAACTCAGCGCGCCACGCTTGACGGTGTTGAATACACAAACAACGAGTTGCTTGCCATGTTGGAAAAGGAACTCGATTCAGAGAAGCGATATGAAATATGGGACGCTCTTAAGCAAGTCGGCGAACTGGTGGCGCCGAAGATGATCCAGTTAGCCAAACTTCGCAACGAAGCGGCGCGAACACTCGGTTACAACAACTACTGGGAAATGACCGTCTCTTTCCAGGAGTTTCAACCTGAAGAATTGCTTTCCATCTTCACGGATCTCGACAGGTTGACTCGTCCCCTATTCCTCGAAGTGAAGGACAAGATGGACGCCGAACTAAAAGAAAAATTTGGCGTCGATAAAATCATGCCTTGGCACTATGACAACCCGTTCTTCCAACAGGCTCCGCCCTCGGCCAAGATCAATGCAAACGAATTTTACCAGGGCATAACGGGTCAAGACATCGTCGATACGTCGATCAAGTACTACGAAAAACTTGGTTTCGACGTTCACCCGATCTTGGCAAACAGCGATCTTTTCGAAAAAGAGGGGAAATCTCAACACGGTTTTTGCAACGACATGAACCTTGAAGGAGACGTTCGAATCCTCACCAACATTAAGCCTGACGCCGAATGGATGGACACACAACTCCACGAGCTTGGTCATGCGATTTATGATTACAACCTTGACCGCACGCTTCCATGCAATATTCGTTCGGCGGCGCATATTTTCACAACGGAAGGAATCGCAATGCTCTTTGGAGCAAAAGCGCGAGACCCTCAATGGCTCGTCGAAAATCGCGGCGTCTCGCAACGCCGCGCCGAAGAAGTTGCAAACGCGCTCGCTGAACAACGGCTCAGAGAACAGCTCATTTTCTGTCGGTGGACGATTGTTATGACGTTCTTCGAAAAAGCGTTGTACGAAAATCCCGACCAGGATCTCAATAAGTTGTGGGGCGAAACGACAGCTCGCTACCAAGGTCTCGATCCGCTGGAAGGACGAAACAAAGCCGACTGGGCTTCGAAACCGCACTTTGTTATCGCTCCTGTCTATTACCACAACTACATGCTCGGAGAATTATTCGGGGCGCAGGTCCGCAAGACGCTCGAAAAAGAAGCGCAAGGCAATCCGAAGGAATTCGGAAGACTCCTGCTTCAAAAAGTATTCCGTCCCGGCAACTCGCTACCGTGGGAAGAATTCGTTAAGGAAGCGACCAACGAACCGCTTTCCGTAAAAGCCTTTGTTGAAGAACTGGAAGTTGCTAGCAAATCGTTGAACTAAGCGCCGGTTCGTCGAAACGTAAACGCGGGCGCCGACGAAAGAAGGCGTCCGCTCAGAAATATATCGAGAAAAAATCGTTATGGCGTCGTTGCGCGAACAAACAAGACGATTTTGGGTAACCGCGATCTTTTTGTTTCTCGGTCCGGGCGCCCTCGCCCTGATTTCATGGCATTTGTACGCGCGTGCAAACCAGAACGTTCCTGTTGACGAGACCTCGATTTTGTCTTCTCAACTCGGTTGCAAAGTCGTTGTCGGCAGACGCGAATACCTCTCGCCGGGACTCACCCGTTTTATCAACGTTCAAATCTATTCTCGTTTATCTTCAGACGCGCTTCTAGTTTGTCCGGAGCTATACGTTCTTCAGACGAAGGACAACGCCCTGCTCGCGCAACTTGCAAATTCGATCGACAGTCGAAGAACGAGCAAGTTTATAAGGTATGACCGCGAAGAGAAAGAGGAAACAGACGAGTTACAAGTTTCGCGCGCACTGAATTCTGAATCAAATGAAGAATCTCTTCTGTCGGCGCTCCAAAATGGAGAGTTCCGCTTTTCCGAAAGTTCAAAAGATCACCTTTACGACATTGTCGTCGTTCCGGATATTCTTGTCGACGCAAGCAAGATTCTTGAAATACGAAACGTCGCGGGAGCATTTTTCTCCAGCATTTTTCATGCGTTGACGCCTTCAGCGCATGGAATCGCGTGTTTTGCCGTAAACAGAATCATACTCTTTAAACCGGAAGAATACGCCAACGTCATTGAGAACGTTCAAGAGCCAACCGCAATGACGAAAAAAAATGTCTTCGAGATCGTGTCGACGAGCTTCCGGCAGACCCCGCGCGGCGTTGGCGGAATAACGGAAACTTCGATCAGAAATGAAGTTCTAGCCTTCTCTACCGAGCCAATATCGATTAGCATGACGCGCGCGCTGTACGTTGAATCCGAGAACGAAAAACAACTCCACGCGTTGTTCGAGCTTCAAAAAATCTCCTGTCCTGATCCATGCTATTTTTCGCTCAAAGCGACAAGTCAAAATCGATCGTGGAGTCTACGCTCAGAACAAACACCGCTTCCAGGAACTTTTCTCTCCCTCTTTACAGACAGCTTTAATTTCCTCCAAGACGAAGGATGGTTTTCCGGACGTTTAGACGTCGACTACGAGGCGGCGGGAGAAATAATTCAGTCGACGGATGAATTTCAAATCGGAAAACAATCGGAAAATCGCCAAACCACTTGTATGACAAACTGCTCCTTTAAAAGGTTCGATCTTCGTCAAATCGCAACCTCATTTGGAATATCGCAGTTTTCTGGTCTCGTTACGGAACTAACGGTGCGCGACGGAATAATTCAAGACGGAACAATTGAAGCAAAGGGATCCATACGTATCAACGAAGGAACGCTCCCTGCACATTTAGTTAGTCGACTAACTAGGCTTGGCAAGCTTGAAGTGTCTCCCGCAAATGCTACCAAACTTCGGTTCATCAATAACGCAACGCCGTTCAATAAGCTCGAAATTCAGTTTGCATTAGGGAACGACGGATTAACCGTCGATTCTAACTACAGCAACAAGATCGTCGCTTTTTACGAACAGGAAGGATTAAAATACGGGTTCTATCTTCCCCAGAACACTGCCGGCAAGGTAATCCCATACGCAGAAGCGCTGAGCGATCTATATGACTCAAACGAAATGCAGAACGCCTGGAAACCTTTTACCAAATATGTTCTCAGTCACGTTTCACTCGGCGAAACCCGCAGTAACTCTTCATCAAAAGGCAATCCGCATTAACGGCGTTTTGCGACGGGTGCAACGTCCCTGAACAACGGGAATAGAAGTAAGAACCTCTAATCGGGTTGTTCAAGTGGAATGATCTTCCAAGAACGACTTCTTCCGTCGTCCAATATGATCAGAACAACTCCTGGCGATAGCGTCTGATCCGTTTTGAATAATTCTCCGAGAGAGGCTTTCCAAGTTCCGAGTGCGATTTTCCGCGAGACTGACAATGAGGTTGATCGAACGTTCTCCACTAAATCAGGCGCGGAATCTTGCAACGACTCAGGCGTGGCTGGCGAATCCTTTCGCATTGCGCCTGCAACTTGTCCTTCGCGTTCGTCGTCGATTAAAGAGACAATATCGGTCGTTGCCTCGAATGATTGGGAAAGCAACTTTTGACCTCCCCAAAGGAATGAAGCGCACAGAGCCGCGCAAATTAAGACTCCGGCGCCTTTCAACGGCGTGAAAACGTTGAAAATGGCTAAATAGACGGCAACAACGACAATAATAACGCATCCCCAAAAACCTAATCTCACGATCCAAAGAGATGCGTTCGCCTCATTGTCTCTATAACGAGCCAATTTATCTCGAATTCGCATTTTCAAATTTGATAAATTATCGAGCATGACAGGGGGATTAAAATTATTAGCGGCGCGCGTCGTCGCCAGGATCTTTTCCAGGTTTTCGTCCTCAAGAGAGGCATAGAAATCGTCTGTCTCTAGCGACGCGACGGCGCTCGAATAATCGGGAAACCACACCGTCTCTAACGTCATCGGAAGCTCGTTCCACTTCCGCTGTTTGGATCGTGATTTTTCTAGGTTTTGATTTGACGTTCTAACGATAAGCGTCCCCGAGTCGCCGTCTTTGCCGCCTTGATCGGAACCGTCAATTTCGTTTTCAATCGTAGCGGAAAAGACTGTCGAATCCGCACTGTAACGCCGAAAGAAAGTCGACTCTCCTATCTTTTCAAATCGTGTTGGACTCGCATAGGAATATAAGGACACATTGAAAAGTCCGGAGAGATTCTCAGGAACCTTGATTTCAAAGTGTTTTTTTCCGTTACGCGCCGAAAGAAGCCTTTCGCCAACGATCACGCCTGACTTTTCCAAGACCATGACCAGTGGAACCTTGTCGTCGGCCTTTACTGTGAAACAAAGGGGCTCGTCAAAATGTAAAGTCCTCTTTTTCACGGTAAAATACGCCGACGGTTCTTTAGAAAGCGGCACGAAAGACGCCGACGATTTAAAGTCGGACGGATTGAAACAAACCGATATGTAGGAATCTGCGGCGTTTACTTCCGGATGCGAAATATCCCTAGTCAACTCCGGGGAAAGCTCATCGACTTCCAATGTTTCCCCTTCCGCATTCGTCAATTCTTCATTCTCATCGCTAATTTGACCCAGAAGGTAACTCGCGTTCTTCACGAAATTCCAGTCTAAAACAGCCGTTCCGAAAGAATCTGTATCGAAGACAATGGGTTTCTGAGCGTTCTCACCCTTCAAAAAGAAGCGTAGTCCTTTTTGAGGTCGTCCTTCAGAATCTAAACATAGGGCGACGACTCTATTTTCATAATTCGAGGCAAAACTCCCAGTTTCAGGAAAGAGGTAAAGGACGAATGTCTCATCGGTCGTCCCATTCGATTCCTCTTCAATCGCGTCTTCTGTTTGATCGCTTGGATCAGAAGCATCGGATAGGGATCCGGGCGGGTTTGAGTTCGTTGAAGTCTCTTCCGAAACGTCGCCGCGCCGTTCCTCTGGCGCAAGGTCGTTCATGACGCTGTTAAAAGCGTTAGTCCAGAGGGGCGAAACTTCGGGAACAAGGTCGTTCGTCGTAAATGGGCGCGACCAAGAGCGCTGCGTTTGACCCTTTTTAACCCTAGAATCCCTGACGTGAAGGAAGGTCTGAAAGGCTTCCACTTCGTCAGAGCCGGCGGAAACGGAAAGGCAAACTTCCTCAGGGAAATCCGTTAAATCAGGCAGATCGTAGGAAGCGTAACCGTCAATACTGCCAATCTCTGTATGGGCAATGATGAAATCGTGAGTTTTCGGATCAGAGAAGCAAAACCGAACCGGCGTTCTCTTCGGTTTGCCGTTTATATCGGAAGTACAAACGATGATCTGTTGAGACTCATCGCGAACAAGAGCGTTGGGCAACGTTGCCTGAACGCGAAACTCATCGCGTAGTAAATGACGAAGCTGACGGCTCTGTAATAGTAGCGCCAATGACGCCGTTAAAACGAAAAGAAGTAGAAGCGCGACCAAAACGCGCGTTAAAAGGGACGTTCTCAACAACGCGCGCAACGCTTTCTGAAGACGTTCGCGTAACGTTCGTTTACCTCTTTGAAAAAATTTGTTTCGCCCCGTTTTCTGAATTTCGTTTGCGGTCAGAGGCTGACTGTTGGAGCCTGTTTTTGAACGTTTTCTGTTTTTCTTAGGTTGCGGCGACGCTGGAACGGATTCGCTCGAATCTGAGTTTTCAAGAAAGTCTACGTTCCCAATAACCTCGGCGTTTTCACACGAAATCGCCGACTCGCCGTCGCCCACAACGCCTTCGTTTCCAAAGGCGGGAGCTGAACTTGAAGTTTCAAACCGTGTTGGTTCAACGGGAATGCTTCTCGTGGTCGCGTCGTTTGTTTTCAAAGAAAGATCGTCGCGTCGAGCGGCTCGTTTAATAATTTCACGATTCGCAAGAGCCTCATCGTAGAACTTTGCAACGTCGCTGTCGGCTGCGACGGCGGCTCTTGCGTCTTCGGCGTCCTCATCGTTGAGAAGTCCGTACAACAGTAAGTGCAAAAGGACCCGATAGTCGCGATCCGTCGACGTCTCTTCATTTGATTTTGAACTCATTGCTTGTCCCGTAAACGTCTCGGCAAATGTATCGGAAAGTCAATTGTGTTTTTGTTCTCGAATCTGAATCTGCGACGGCGCCAACAAGGTGGCTCAGGCCTCCGAAGACGCGCCAGACGGCGCAAGCGCCGCTGTGATCGCCGTCAATGTTCGACGCATTCGCGACTTCACGTTTTCAACGGATTCGCCGACTGTTTTGGATATCTGCTCGTAGGTCAACCCGCCGTTTTGACGCAAAAGAAAAACGGCGCGGTCGTCAAACGGCGTTTGAAGAATGACGTCTCGAACCGACTGTTCTTTCTTGTGTCCTTCGGAGTCCTCCAAAGGACACTCGGAAGAAAGATTGGCGCTTGACCGACGCCTTTTGAGCTTCATCCAGTCTGTTTTACGTTGCGAGCTTGCCTCGTTGTAAATGATACGGAAGATCAAAACGCGAAAATTATCGACTTCTCCGCTTTGAGCGTACTTTTCGCAACGGGCGCGCAACGAGTCAAACGACGCCAAAGCGGCGCTCTCTGAACCGTTGCGCAGGTAATACAACGTCCCCAGTATTTCACTTTCCAGCTGAGAAAAAAGTTCGTCAATACTTCTTTCCGATCGCTTGGATTCTTGGTATGTTATGTTCAAATCGTCGAGACGCGTCATCATTGCCCTAACGAATAAGCAATCGCATGGTTAATCAATATGTCGCATATCCTTGAAGTTCGGCCAGAACGGTTCGCGCCAAAACGGAAGCAATTTTCCATGAGGCCAATAGACGTAAAACGCTTTGCCGATTAGGTTCTTACGATCCACGTAGTGCGGCACGGTGTTGGTCGCCCACAAACGACTATCCAAACTAAAACCGCTATTGTCTCCCAACGCGATGTATTGTCCTTCGCCCTGACAAAAGAGAGCCGACTTTGTAGAACCGTATCCGCTCCATTTCTCAGGGGACGACATGAAATTAGCGAGAGAGGATTCGTCGCCTAAATAAACTCGCTCTGTGGTCAAACGGTCGCATCTAGCGGTTCCGAAGTCGGTGTACCGACTATCGTCCCAAGATTCAAGAGCTCTTCCGGCGGCAATATAGTAAACGTCTCTCAGAATCTTGGCATGGTCAAGACGAGCTACGAGTCCCTTGGCGCCAATTCCCACCGGCGACAAATCGCGCGCCGTAGGATCCCGATCACGGGACAGCAACGTTTTCTTTCCTTCGAGCGGAACGGCAAGAAGATCGTACCTACCGGTCCCGGAAAACGCGAGTTCCTTTCCGTTGACAACAACCCGCATTTCTTCGTCCACATTGAAGAACTCGAATCGATACTTCTTGTTGCGTTTAAAGACAAAGTCGGTTGTCGCCGTTGCAAACTCGGGAACCTGCGGTATGTCGATTGCGATCTTATTGCGCGACGGCGCGACGACGCAACGAAAGACCACCCCGCCCTTCACCAGATCAAAGACAAGGCAGTCTGAATCGGATTTCGTTTCTTCAATTGTCAGATCGCAAGCGAACCCCAAATCGCCAACCCAATTGCACCCGAATCCATCGGGATTCTTAGCCCAAAACGTAGGTTCTTCGGACGAAGTCTGCTCGTACCGACTCGAAAGAACGGAAAACTCGTCTTGGGAATCCCGCGTCCACTCGTAGTCGTTAGCATAACGATGGTGCGCAAGCCTCGAAAAGCCCGCGTTGTAACTCGTAAAATCGCTAATCAACTGAGGATTATTAGCCACTACGCCCGAGCTGGTTACGTCGGAAGGAAGCTTTCTTTGCTTGAGCCAAAACCAATCGTTGGAGCTCGGGACTATATGCCGATAACGCAACCAAGAAAGTTCTTCATCGTCCGGCGTAACAGACGACGTGTCAGGTATTGCCGCCAGTTTCGCCAACTTCTTCGCGTCGACAATATTTTCTCGATGCGACGCGCCGCCTATTGAAAAAGTCCGTCCAGACTTCGACTCAGAAATTACCCAAGCGGAGGTCTTGGATCCGTTTTGTTCATTCGGATCGTACCATCTCGAAGGCCATCCTAAGCTGTCTAAACCGGAGGGGGCGTAATCCGAGTCGTAAACGATTTGCATTATCTGGCGAAGATATTTGTAGTCTTTTCGGACAATGTTAAACTTGTCGAATTGCGGATCGGCGTTCCCCCCGACGTTTGAGCCGACCAAACTTGACTGAGAATCGTCCAAACTACCGTCCGGAAGCAATTTTACCGAATCGGATGAATCATTGTGATCCAAACGCTCTGGAAGGGCGTTTTCGACCGGATCAACGCTTTGAACAAAAACGTCTCCGTATTGAATTCGCATTTTCTCGTTAGGCAAGCCGACAAAACGTTTGATATAGTTGACGCGCGGCTCCGCCGGACATCTGAAAACGGAAACGTCGAACCGCCGTAGATCGCGCCAGTCAAACTCCATCTTACTGACTAAAATGCGATCGCCGGTAAAGGACGGCGCAAGCTTGTCCTGCTTTTCGCTCGGTACCTCGTCGCCGAAACACTGAGTGAAGAAACACTGAGGACACGTGCCGCCAACAACGTGGCGACCGGTGCGACGATTCGAAGCGGCGTCGATCTCTTCACTCGCGCTTATCTGATATTGAAACCCGCATTCAGGGCACGCAACGTCTTTGTGTCGACCTTTGAGCGTAGGAGCCATGGATCCTGTCGGAATAACGAACGCCTCCGCTTCGAACGTTTTAAAAAGGAAGGCTAAGAACAGCGCGATTATCAAGGATTCGCAAATGTCGCGAACTTGCTGGAAAAACGAATCGCTCTTGTCTTCTTCCGAACCGCTCGATGAAACGCGATCTGCGGAAACGCCTGACTTATCGTGAGACTCATGCTCCTGAGTGATGGACATTTAATCTCTTTCCTAACTATATAATCGCGTGACGCTCCCATTCAAAATAGGAAAATGAAGCGGGTCATCGCTGTGTTCAAAACGTGAGGCGCAAGTTATCGCTCCGCACCCCACGTCATTATACCCCCCTTTGTTTAAGAAAACACCAGGGGCAGACTCGAAGTTCGCGCTAGGATGATAAATCGGAACTAGACGGATTCGCTGAAATGAACTTGATAATCACGGACTTTAATATTATAATCCGGCGAGCCGCATGGGGGTCGTCCTCACGTCTGCGGCGCTCAAATTAGCATTCAAATTGACGAAGACAACAACCTACTCATACGATGACTGAATCATTAAAAATTGCGTTCATTGGTCTCGGGCAAATGGCGACTGCATTGGCGTCGGGGTTTGTCCGCGCAAATGTGGTCAAACCGGAAAATATATACGGCTTTGACGTGGCTCACGACTCCGCCGCAAAGTTTGCCGATACAATTGGCGCGTCAACCTTTGACTCTCCGGTGAAAGCTATTGAAAACGCTTCGGTCGTCGTCTTTGCGGTTAAACCTCAACATATGGGCGGAGCGTTATCCCCAATACGCGACGCGATCGCAAATGAACCGGGAAAAGCGCTCTTTATTTCGATCGCGGCGGGATTGCCGATTTCGTACTTTGAAAACGCGCTCGGCAAATCGATCCGACTCGCTCGCGTTATGCCGAATACGCCGTGTCTGGTTGGAGAAGGCGCAAGTGGATTCGCTCTCAACGAAAGTGTGAAACCGGAAGACGGCGCGATCGTTAAAACGCTCCTTGAAACGTCAGGACTCGCTTACGAACTCCCAGAAACGCTCCTAGACGCCGTTACGGGCTTGTCCGGTTCGGCTCCCGCTTACGTGTTTATGGCGATCGAAGCGCTCGCCGACGGAGGAGTCAAAGCCGGACTTCCACGCGCGATCGCATTGGATTTAGCGGCGCAAACGCTAAAAGGCGGCGCCGAAATGTACCTAAAGACCAAACGGCACCCAGGCGCGTTAAAAGACTCCGTAACAAGCCCGGCCGGCACAACAATCGCCGGCGTCGCCGCTTTGGAAGCTCGCGGCTTTCGATCCGCGCTTATCGAAGCTGTTGTCGTTGGCGCCGAAAGATCGCGTGAACTCGGGAAAAATTATCGATAAGGTTTCGACTTCCGATTAGCTTTCGCATTGCGCAACGTTTTCCATATGACGCGTCCGACTCGTTCTCCTGAATCTTCGAATCAACAATTCGTTGCGTCCCACAACTCAAATGCCGAGACGCAATCGACTCTTGATTTGTCGCAAGTTCGCGCTATTAAGCCGAGACCGAGTCGCCCGCGTTCAAGAAAGCGCCGAGGAAAGAAGTCGGAAATTCGCCTCGCCGACAGACTAAGACAAACGGAATCAATCCTCTCAACAAATGAGCTACGCAAGGGGCTAAAACTCCTCCGTTCCCCTGAAATCGTTACGTCAAACAAAGTGGAAGGAGCCGATCTTAAATCGCGCGCCTCTTCTTGGGGGGTTAGCCTGCTGACGCACGCGCTCGTTGCGCTCTGTCTGGCTTACATTCTCTTCCCGCTTCCTTCAAAGCCGACGGAAATTCTCGGTGAATTCAGCTCTGAAATAGGCGATCAGCTTGACGTTATCACTAACGACGAGGGAAATCTCAACCCAAACGACGATCCCTTTTACGACCTAGAGATTCCTGAAGACGTCAAAATAGACGATATGATCGTCTTCGAGGATGTTGAAAAGAAGATCGTCGACAACGTTGACGCCGCTCCCTTTGAGCAAACGCGAACCGACGCCGTCGACAACTTGTCAGGTCGCGCCGATCCGGGACTCAAAAATGATCTTTTGGCGAAGTACGGCGGTTCGCAATTGACGGAAAAGTCTGTTGAGGCCGGACTAGCATGGCTAGCAAAACAACAGCAGAAGGACGGTTCATGGAGCATTTTGGGTCCCTATTCCAACGGCGTTCGTTCGGAAGTTGACAACAAGCCGGCCGCGACGGCGCTGGCGCTTTTGGCTTTTCAAGGAGCAGGCAACTCGCGCGTCAAAGGCAAATACGCCGGAGCTGTCCGACGCGGCTGGACTTGGCTTTTAAAACAACAGAAACCAAACGGCTGTTTTACCCCGGATCAACGCGTCCACGAAGCGTTATTCTATACGCACGCTCTTTGTACCCTGGCGCTTTGCGAAGAAATCGCGCTTGAAAAAAAATCAAATCCAACCCTGCGCAAGTCCGCACAATCCGCGCTGGACTATCTCATAGAAAATCAGCATAAAGACCTCGGAGGTTGGAAGTACGATCCTCAAGTCGGGAGCGATCTATCTGTGACCGCGTGGTGCGTCATGGCGTTGCGAACAGCCGAGTTCGCCGGGCTCACTGTTCCGAAAACAACATATGATAAAGTCTCCTCCTTCCTCGACTCCGTTTCCTATGACGACGGCGCGGGGTACGTCTATCAGCTCGACTCCAAGGGACGTGTTCCCGATTCGGAAAAAAGACCGTCGATGACGGCGGCTGGTCTGCTTTGTCGCGAATACCTTGGGTGGGGACCTAGCGTCCCCGCATTGCAACGAGGAGCCGAAAGTCTCGTTCAAAAAGACAACCTGGTTCGTGTCCCCAATAATAGCGAAAACTACTCCTGCAACGTCTACGGATGGTACGTTGCCTCAACCGCGCTCAAAGGGCTGGGGCCTTACAACAAGCATTGGCGACAATGGAACGCCTCTCTAAGCACGGAACTTCCTAAACTTCAGGAACCGCCAAAGTCCAAAGAGGAGGGAAGTTGGTCGCCTGCCTATGACGAATATGCGTTTGGCGGAGGGCGACTCTATGTGACGGCTCTTTCGATTTTATCTCTCGAAGTTTATTATCGCCACTTGTCATTTACCCCGTAGTTCGATTACAATATCTTTCGGCGCTGACGCCCGAGTAAGCTCGCGTCGTTTTGTGTTTTTATAAATAAAGGATAAATCGTCATGTCCCTTGATCGTCGAACCTTTTTGAAGTCGACGGCGCTCCTCGCCCTCGTCCGTCCCAGCCTCCTTTTAGCGGAAGAACGCGACGCGTTGTCTTCCGCCTCGACGTCCGGAGCTAAGTTGTTTTTTTCATCGTCGAACGACGTTAAGCTCGGCGGGTACTTTGGAACAAGGTATAAACAGTCTCTCGAGAGACTTTCAAAAGCGCCGATCGACAGTATTGATTTCGTTCTTGACGACGTCAACTTTAACCAAAAGAGACGCTTCTATAACTACAGCGGCGATATTTCCGGACGCTACCTCGAAGTCGCGTCCCTAACGTCGACCAAAGACGCTCCAACAACTCCGATTATCACGAAGGTCGTCGACGAAATCGTTCAGTACCAGAAAGAGGACGGACATTTCGGTCGCGAAGTCGATTGGGAAAAGCCCGTAGACGTCGCAGGTTCGACTGATCAGTCCCTCGAAATGCCGATCTTATGGGGCAATGGGAGACTCATGCTCGGGCTTTTTGCCGCTTATGAACGTTTCGGCAACGCGAAAGCGCTCGAAGCCGCAAAACGAATGGCGGACTTTTACGTCAATATCGTCGTCAAGCGTTTCTGCGATCCGGCGCGAATGGACGAATATAATCAGCAGGCAAAGGGCTACGCAGCCGCTTACGTTACCTGCGTTTTTCACGGAATCGAGGGGCTTGTTCGCGCGTACCGCGTTACTGGCGAAAAGAAGTATCTCGACTGCGCCGTGCAAATGGCCGATTTCCATGAACAATTTGACACGCTCCCGGTCGGGCACAGCCACGGTAGCATCAGCGCGCACGAAGCGCTCGTCATGCTCTACGAAGAAACCGGGCAAAAGAAATACCTGGAACGCGTCGAAAAACGTTGGGAAGACGCTGTCTCAAGAGGATTCGTCTTCCCGGCAGGCGGAGTTTGCGAACAATTTTACGTCTCGGGGAAAAGCGACGAAGGCTGTTCCGAAGCGGACTGGCTCCGACTCAATTTGATGTTGTGGCGCAATACGCTGAACGACCGTTACATCGACAGCGCCGAAAGAACGCTTTACAACGAGTATCAAATGAATCAATGGCGCACCGGCGGTTTTGGACACCGATACATGGTTCCGGACGAAGACGGCTGTTTCGCTTGGGGCGAACGATACGCCGAGTCGTGGTGGTGTTGTAGTTATCACGGACCTTTGGGATACTACGAGTTCAAAGAATTCCTTGCGGTCGGACAAGAATCTACGGACGGAAAGCCTCGGCTCCTTTATAACTTCCCACTCGATTTCCAAACTTCCTTGGAGATCGGCGGCGAGCAATGGCGCGTTGATTCCCGCCAAATTCAGGCGAAAACAGGTTCGGCTATTTCCTCAGCGCTCGCGATTAACGGTTCTCAAGGAGTGAAGCTCCCAGTCGCGTTGCGCAAGCCCGAATGGGCGACCTCGATTCGCGTAACGAAAGACGACGAAGAGATTGCTACCCGAACGACGGATTCTCGCGTTTGCTTCGACGCCGTTTGCGGCGAAGAATACGAGATCGATTACCTTGCCGCGCCGTATCTCGAGGATCGACGTTTCAATCGCCGCGAACTCCCCAAAACCGGAGAAGTGGCAAAAGGTTGCGCGTTGAGGTACGGTCCCAACGTTCTCGTTGCAAAAGAGAATGACGCGTCAGCAATTCCCAACGTGAGCTTGCGACTCGACGAATCTGGAGTCATCCAACTTGATCCTTCGATTCTATCGTGCCCGATGGAGCTTTCCGAAGACGAACGCGACAGAAAGCACGCTTTTGTCTTTAATGTGACAATCGTCCGATAGCTTGATGATTGATCCTCTGGAAACGGTTTCTTTCGAGACCGTTTCCAGAGCCTGACGTTCAAAGTTGTTCGTTGGGTACGACGCGTCTCGGCGTCTTTTCGCGCTAACACCAAACATAAGAGTGTTTCAATGACTTCTCTTCACCCAATCCCAGCTTGTAAGAACCGAATTATGGCGTTTGGAGAAATCTTGTGGGATCTTTTGCCGACAGGACCAAAGCTCGGAGGGGCGCCCGTGAATTTTCTTTACCACGCCCATAAACTAGGAACGGAAGTTCAAGCGCTAACGAAAATTGGAAACGATCAACTCGGCAAAGATATTCTCGCAAGACTTGACGGACTCGAAATTCCCAAGACCTTCGTGCAAATCTCGACGGAACGTCCGACCGGAACCGTTCGCGTTCATCTTGACGTCAACGGAACGCCTTCTTATGAAATCGTAGAGAACGTCGCGTGGGATCAAATCGACGCGAACGCCCAGGTTTGTAAAAGCGCCGTCGATTTTCTCACCGCAAACAACGTGAAAGGCGCCTTCTACTACGGCAGCCTCGCGCTACGCTCTGCTTACAATCGACAATCGCTGGAAAACGTCGTCGAAGCTCTACCTCCCAACATCTTGAAAATCTGCGATCTGAACGTCCGACCGCCGTTCTATACGCGAGAGGTCTTTGATTTTAGTTTAAACGTCGCCGACGTTTTTAAACTAAACGACCTTGAAGCCGTCATGCTCGACGAAATCTTTACCGACCAAATTCCCGCGTCCCTGGAACCGTTGCGAGGTCCTTCGGGTGAGATCAATCTTCAAGCGAAACCGAAACGCGAAGTCGACGATCTTTTATGCCAATGGGCGCAACGCTGGCAAAAGCGTTTCCGTCTACAGACGATTATCTTAACGTGCGGAAGCGCTGGAGCATATCTTTTCACCGACGAGCGCGCGGCGTTTTCCCCGGCGGTTCGCGTCGAGGTTAAAGATTCCGTCGGCGCTGGAGACGCATTCGCCGCCGTTTGCGTCGTTGGACTAATGAACGGTTGCGACGAGCAAGAAATAGTGAACTCGGCCTCGCGCCGCGCCGCGTTCGTTTGTTCACAGGAAGGCGGCACGCCTGACATTCCTTTGGAAGAAATGAACTCAATTAACTTCGGTAGTTAGTATTGACGCTACTCAGATTGCGTAGTAATCCTATGTTTTACTCAAAGACCTTTTTTTTGTACCCGGCGATCGTCGTTGCAATCGTCTTTTCATTCTCGACGTCGTTTTCCCTTGCGCAGAGTCAGAACGAAAACGAGTTAAACGTCGCCGCGTTCGAACAGGCGCGCACTATCTCCGTCGCGTTTCGAACAGCCGCGCAAAAAGCGTTGCCGGCGACCGTCAAAATACTCGTCAAAAAAGGCGCCGCGCCCGCAAAGACAGGGACAAAACTTCCCTTTTCCGAACTCATGCCTAATTTGCCGGACGTCGAGCTTATCGAAGGCGGAGGATCCGGTTTTATCGTCGATCCGTCAGGCGTTATTGTGAGCAATAGTCACGTCGTACAAGGGTTCGACGAGGGTAAGATCATTACGGTCGAGTTGAACGACAGGCGCAGGTTCGACGCGAAAAAAATCGTTCGAGACGCCAAAGCGGACGTGGCTGTAATCACAATCGAGACTCCTGAGCCGCTTCCATATCTGACTTTCGCCGACAGCAACGAGGTCAAAATAGGCGATTGGGCGCTCGCTATCGGCAATCCGTTCATGCTCGGAGCGTCTGTGAGCGCAGGCGTCGTTAGCGCTAAGGAAAGATTCGTCGAAAAGGACTCAAAAATATTCATCCAAACGGACGCGGCCGTCAATCCTGGCAATAGCGGAGGTCCACTTGTCAATCTACGCGGAGAAGTCATTGGAGTTAATACGGCAATCGCGTCTCTGACGGGAGGCTACCAGGGCGTCGGTTTCGCTATTCCGTCGAACACGGCTCAGTGGGCTTGGCGACAATTATACGAAAACGGCAGAGTTGAGCGCGCCTTTTTAGGAGCAAGCATGACGGCTTTAACGTACGAAGAGTCGCAAAAGCTTTCCCTTCCGTCGATGATGGGCGTCAAATTGCACTCTGTTTTCAAGGACACGCCCGCCGCGAACGCCGGTCTCCACACGAACGACGTTATTACCGAAATCGACGGACGTCCTATCGAATCTCCGGAACTATTTGAGTCAATCGTAGAACGCGCCGACACTACCCGTAAATACTCACTAACGGTTCTCCGCAATAACACAGACAAACCTACTCAGGTTCCGATCCAATTCTTCATCAAGCCGCAAGATTTCGTAAACGTGCCGCAAACGGAAAAGATAGTCAACAACGGCGCTCATCATCGAGACGCGTCGTGGGGACTCATGCTTATTCCGTCGACTCCTGAATCTGCGGCGCGCATCGGAGCCGACGGCAAAGAAGGTTTGCTCGTTTTAAATGCAACGCCGGGAGGCGTCGCTTCAAGAAACGGAGTCCGAAGCGGAGCCCTTATCACCAAAATAAACGGGGTTGAAGTCAAAACGATCGAAGAATATGAAAAAGCCAAGTCGGAAGCCGACCCCGAAACCGGCGTCGTCGTAGAGTTCTTTACAAAGGGCGCTGTCAAAACGGCAACGCTTCCTGTTAAGAAATAGTCCGCGTAGTTTCTCATGACGCTCTAATCTCGGCGTTATTTTTGATATAACGCCGAAATTTCCTATTTTCCACAAATTAAATTAATTCTTTTTTTCCCGTTTTCTCGCGTCTATATTAACCTCATGCAATGAACTTGAAAGATTAAGGACGTTCTTAATTGTTGACGGTTTAATCGGTCGCTTTATAATAACTGTCGTGGGTTCGGCCCTCAGCCAACGCGTAGCGGTTCCCTTTCCCAATCGGAAGTTAAACTTTACTCCTTTGCTATAAAGAAGACGCCTAATCATGGAAAAGTCGTTAGATCGAAAACTGGCTCGCATTCTGAAGGATAGAAGTTGCGACGACTTTATTCTTGCCGACGCAAAAGACGCCGATATGGCGTACGGTCTTTCCGCGCCAGGTCTGAGTCCTGAGAATCACTCTTCAGAGGCAAAGTTCAAAACGCTCGACGAATACCGAGCTCAAATCCGCGAAGTCATCGCGCAAGGGTTGGTCGATATCGTTCTCATGAGCGCAAGCACAAACGAAGTTTTGACGTTGCGCGAGGGTCTTTTCGCAAACTCGCACATTACGCCTGCTATTCGCGCGAACGACGCTACAGACGTATGGCTCGCCGGCGCCGGCGCCACTTACGGCGACGTACCGTCGCGACCGTTCCGCACTGCGACGCTCGACCATGCGCTTTGCGGTAAAGCGGAGTGCTCCAAGGAAGAGTTGGCGGCTAAACGCGGCGCTGATTTAGGACTTTATTCGATCACATTCAATAACGATTTGGAACGTGATTACGAGGCGCTCGAAGCCTACAAAGCGTTCCGAATTGAAGCTGAAAAGAAAGGTTTCAGGCATTTCCTAGAGGTCTTTGCGCCCAACGCGCCTGTTAATCCAATTCCCGACATTCCAAAATTCGTAAGCGACCACATCGTTCGCGCACTTGCAGGCGTTACAAGCGCCGGTCGTCCGATTTTCTTGAAAATCCCGTATTTCGGTCCGAAGGCGATGGAAGATCTCGTTCGATACGATTCAACGCTCGTCGTCGGGATTCTCGGCGGAAGCGCCGGAACGACGCTCGACGCCTTCCAGATGCTGTACGACGCCAAAAAATACGGAGCCCGAGTGGCTCTTTACGGTCGTAAAATCAATAACGCGGAACATCAGTTAACCTTTATCACCTATCTCCGCGCTATCGCTGACGGAAAAATTTGGCCTGTTGAAGCCGTCAAAGCATATCATGGCGACCTTCAGAAGCTCAAGATTACTCCTAAACGTTCTCTTGAGGACGATCTCAAAACGACGGCGACTTCACTCAGCTACAATGAGAAAAAAGATTCCGTCTCAATGACCGGCGCCTACGCGTCCAACGCAACGAAATCAGAGACAAAGGTCGAGCCGAAAACGAAGCAAAGACGAAGTTTCTTCGATAAACCGGAAGACAAGACGGAACCTCAAAAGCAAAAAGCCTCGTTCGCTCCTGATTTTTCAAAAATGACCCAGGAAGAGAAATTCAAATGGAACCTTGAACGAATTCGACGTTCCATGTAGCGCTTTGAAAAGCTGTTTTAAAATAACGCGTTTTGACCTTGAGCACGCTAATCTCAAAGTAAAAACGCGTTATTGTTGTTACCAATCGCCGATCATTCGATTCAATTCAGAAAATCGTTTAGGAAACGTTTTAATATGTCTGAAACTCCACATACTCAAGGGGACGGAGGAAAGACGTCCCGATTCGCCGTTATTTTGATCTCCGTCGTCTTGTGCGTATATTTAGTTTTGCTAGCGCTCGGACTGCCTCAAAAATGGACGGCGGCGCAACACGCTCATCACGACGTCGCGATTAATCAAAAGTCCGAAGAATCCGACGCCACAGCGAAAGAAGAAGCTACGTTAACGCAAAACAGCGTCGACGCCGAGACGGAAGACGCAACCGCCGAGGCTGAAACGGCAATTACGGTTGCGGAAGAGGAAAGCGTCGAAGAAGAAGCGCTTCAAAAAGAGGCGGATACCGAATCGGAAACCGCCGTTCCTCCACTGTGGACGGCGACGCCCTTTGCGATTTTGTTGCTTTGCATCGCGGCATTCCCACTCATTCCGCACGTAGAACACTGGTGGGAAAGCAACAGGCATCGTTTTTACGTTGCAGCGGGACTCGGCGTCGCCGTACTCGCTTACTACGCGTTTATCTGCGATTTCCCGATCGACCTTCACTGGCCGGCGCACAAAGTTGTCTCACCGGACGACGGCGCTTTCGCAATGGCTTCGGCGACCTTTATTAACGCGATTGTAGGCGAATACATTTCCTTTATCGTTCTTCTTTTCGCTCTCTTTTCGATCACCGGCGGCATTAGAATATCCGGCGACCTGAAAGCGTCTCCTGGCGTAAACACTCTTATTCTTGCGATCGGAGCCTCCTTGGCAAGTTTGGTTGGAACAACCGGCGCCGCAATGCTCTTAATTCGGCTTCTCCTCGACACAAATAAGGAGAGAAAGTATAAAGTTCACACGGTAGTGTTTTTTATCTTTTGCGTTTGCAACATCGGCGGTTGCCTTCTGCCAATCGGCGATCCGCCGCTTTTCCTCGGCTACTTACGCGGCGTAAGTTTCCTTTGGACTCTCAGTCTCTGGCGTGAATGGCTTTTCGTCTCCGGAATATTACTCGCGATCTTCTTTGTTATCGATAAATTCATCTTTTATCCAAAGGAAACCCCTTTGAACAAAGCGCTCGACAACGCTGTTCATCAGCCGTTGCGAATTTCAGGTTTGTGGCCGAATCTTCCATGCCTCGTCGGCGTTGTGCTTGCGGTCATGCTCCTCGATCCCGCGCAAGAGTTCCTGGCGCTCTTCAACGTCAAAACGAACTGGTATCCGCCCATGTTTCTGCGAGAGTTCGTCCAGATGTTGATGGTTCTTCTCTCTTTCCTTCTCGGTTCGAAGGAAATTCGCGAGAAGAACAATTTCAATTTCGCCCCGATTCTGGAAGTCGCAGCGCTCTTCTTCGGCATCTTCATTTGTATGCAGGCGCCGCTCCAAATCCTCAACGCGAAGGGAGCGCAAATCGCCGAGACCGTTCATCAGTACGGCTCTAAGATCAAACTGAACGAACCGAAAGAATTCTTCTGGATCTCCGGTTCTCTGTCATCCGTACTTGACAATGCCCCGACCTACGTCGTCTTTTTTGAAACGGCGCGCGCCGCCTCGGAAAATGAACTCAAGGACGCCGTTAAGGAAGGAAATATCGAGAAACAAAAAGAGATTGAAGCGATTCTTCAAGAAGGAAGAGATCAAGCAGGCGTTGGCGTTCCATTGAAATTGCTAATCGCCGTCTCGTTGGGTTCCGTCTTTATGGGCGCAATGACGTACATCGGCAACGGTCCAAACTTCATGGTTAAGGCGATCGCAGAGCAGAGCGGCGTCAAAATGCCGAGCTTCTTTGGATACATCGGTTATAGCGTTTGCTTACTCCTGCCTGTCCTGATTATCATGACGCTCGTCTTCCTGTAAAATCCTTTCGGATTAAACAAACCAAAGCTCTTACGACGTTCCGTCGCCGTAAGAGCTTTTTACGTATAAACCAAACAAAGCGCCGTCTTTCATCCTCAGCGTCAACCAAGGTCAAAATACTTTTCGACGATTCCGTCCAGCTCCGCTTTGATCGAAGAAAACTCGGCGTCTAGATTCAGCGTTCGAACTTCGATCCGATTACCGCTCATGCGATATTCATGCTCCGGGTACGTGTCTTCGTCGGTCCGCGCGTATAGCAACATCCCGGAAACCTCGTGCGGCGCGTTTGCAAGCTCAGCCTCTTTATTCTTAACATAGGCAAATATCTGATACAAATTTCCTGAGTGAAGAATGTGTTTGTCGAATAGAACAAGAGTTGAACGCGCGTAATATTTCGCGTCAATAATCAGCGTTTTATCTCGATAGACGAGCATAATATCGGACTGCATTATCGGCAACATTGCGTTCATACCGTCGTCCAATTGCCATTGGATCTGAGAGGCGTTGGCGGAGATCTGAGGAAACTCTTTTCGGTAATATTCAAGAATAAACTTTTCGTATAAGCGATGCATTCTCTGTTCGTCAAGGAAATCCATAACCTTCAAAGAACCGGTAGATTGAGTTTGGAGAAGTCCTTTGGCGACGAGGTAGCATATCGAAATAAGGAGTCGGTAGTCTTGGTTATTCCGATTATACTGAACATTCCAATCCACAGAGTGCAATTCGATTTCATCAACGTTGATGAAGAACGCCAGAAGTTTTCGAAGCTCTTTTTTTCTTATTTTGGCGATATCCGCGCGAAGGAGACGCAATATAGTTGACTTGACGATCCTATTCATGTAGGAGTTGACGGAAAAGACGTCATATGAACAAATCGCCTGTTTTCGCTCGAGCGCAAGGGTTTTTACAGTCTCTGAAACGTCAATTTTACCGCGAATCGTAGACGTCGGTTCCGTTAGAGAAACATATTCTTTACCAAGGCCGCGTTTGACGAGCCGATTGACGCCGCGCGCTAAAATAGCCGCCAAAAGCTCCGCCACATTCTTAAAGTCTTCGGACGCTACGGAACGGTAGCCTTGTTCCCTTAACGTCTGAAAAGCGTAGGCGAGCATATAATAAATGTTGTGGATGCGAATCACTTGATCGCGTTCCTTAAATTGTCGATCCAGTTCTTGACTTTAAGAGGCTCGTCGAACCAATATTCCTTTAAAAGTGGAATTAGTTCATATTCCACAATTTCCGTGAGAGTTTGAGCGCTCGCCTCCTCGAGGTTGCAGAAAAAGCTATGCCCAATAAAGAACCCATCTCCGAGAGATTCGTCTGCGGCGATTGCCACGTTTAGTTCTTCGACGCATTGAATCAATTGGTCAAACTTGGCGCTTTTCAAACCGCGTTGATATTTGCAAAATCCGTCGGTTTCAAAGCCAGGCTTCATTTCAAAGAATGCAAAACGTCTGCGAAGCGCGTAGTCGAGCATCGCAAGACTGCGATCTGCGGTGTTCATCATACCGATAATATAAACGTTTTCCGGAACGGAAAAATTCTCGTCGGCATAGAGCAACTGCAATTCAACGCGTCGCTTGTCCTTTTCAATCAGCATGAAGAGTTCGCCGAAGATTTTGCTCAAATTACCGCGATTAATCTCGTCAATGATGAAAAAGTAAGGATTGTCGCTATCAGGTTCAGCTTTCTTACAGAAGTTATAGAAGGCGCCGCGTCGGAGTTCAAAACCGGTCTCGCAAGGACGAAATCCCATGATGAAATCTTCATAGGAATAGCTCTGGTGAAACTGAACCGTCATAACACGACTCGGATCTTTAGCGCCTATTATTGAGTACGCGAGTCTCTTAGCGACAAAGGTCTTGCCAACGCCCGGCGCGCCTTGGAGAATCACGTTTTTCTTGTTCCGTATGAGTCGCGACAGCGCATCATAACTCGACCTGTCCATATATACCTCCTTGAGGAAATCTTCTACGGTATATTCCGGACATACAGGTACTGTAGGGTCTCCGCCATCGATATCGACGTCAAACAACTCGTTCAACTTTTCGACAATACCGGTGTATGGAGTGACGTCGGTCAGCGTCTTCAACGGCGCGTTATCTGCGGGGTATTTCCATATGCCTTTATGAGTCCAATTTACCTCGCGCACATTCTTAAGATCGTCGCGCAAATCGTCGAAACTGTAATCAGACGTAACGACGCCGCGTCCTACAATAGTGTGCGCGCCCTTCTTGGCAAAAACTATATCGCCGGGTTTCATTACATTAACAAACTGCCACGTAGCGTGAGCGCTCATGATAAACGAATGCGTGGAATCGTTCGCCTCTTGCAAGGCATGACGTATTTCACTTTTCGTTGAATATAGGCTAAGATCGCCAATCTCGTTCCAGCCGATTGCCATGATCCCATTTTGATAACATTCCTCCCAGCTATTGGCGTTTTCGCCAGGCGCATAAATCCAATAGCGAATCGACTCAGGATCCTGCTGCGGATTCGGTTGTTTTGTTTGTTTTACATAGTCATAAGCCGCAGCGCTCAACTCCATAAAATTTCTCGGCTTTGATTCGCGTCTCAATAGATATTTGCGAACTTTCTCGACACACTCATGATACGTCGAGAACGGAACTTTGTACTCAAGATGCGGAAGCGTTTTGAGAAACTTCTGAGGGAAAAAACCGGAACTGAAAATATACTTCTCATTTGTTCCGTCAAGACTCAGAAAAACGTCAGGCGCAATCCAAAACAACCCCATTGTCACCTTGCCGTTCCCATTGTGCTTCATATTTACGACACAATCGAAAAGCTTCGATAGGTCGGCAAGATTCTCCGGCGTGGGAGACTTCGAGTATTCAAGTGCAGATTCAAAGAACCTCCAAAGATTATTGACGTCTTCGACTCCGCGCTGTTCAACATAATGATACCAAAGCGCGTTTAGAGGATTCACGCACGGAACGCCCGAAAACGTGGTAGGAATCGGCGCGTTGATCCCCATGACGTCTTTAACGGCGCCGACAATCTTCACACGAACGGTCTCAGAAAGCGAACTCTTGTTGAAAAGACCGTAGAAGGTGAACGGATCGACGTCTGTAATCTGATTGTCCTGATCAAGCTTCGGAATTCTGACTCCGGCAATCGAAAAAACCTGCTTTATCTTCTCAATGAGTTCCCGACGATCATTGCGATAAGATCGAAGTTTTTGCGCTAGTTCCGTGTAAAAATCGAACCAATCAAACCGAAGATCAGCGTTCATTTCGAGCTCCGTTCTTTTCTCTTGGGAATAGCGAAGACGTATTGAAACATCGAAGAAGACGTCGCTATGTGTCGTCGTCGTCGACGTTGTTCCTCCCCGTCTAATTGCTCGTGCCAGTTATTCTATCGGAGAAAGAGAGAAAAAACAAGCGAAAGAAAAACGACAACATATAAGGAAACAACACTCTTCCAAGAACGTAAGAAAGGTTGCGAACCAAATCGCAACCTTTCAAATGGCCGAGGCGGGACTCGAACCCGCACGCCCTGTTATGGACAGGGGATTTTAAATCCCCGGCGTCTGCCATTCCGCCACTCGGCCAAAGACGACTCACGCACGTCTTTCAGCATTTTATAATTGAATTGCCGCCTGTCAAGTCCACTTTTTTCGTTGTTTGCGATTCCTTGTCCATCCCCGCTCCGCTTGCATACAGCGTTCCACGTTGCGACAGGCGCTCCTTTGCAAAGGAAACCGCTCAGATAAAATGACGTCGAAATCAACGCTCTGAGGCTTCGCGTCTCGACGTTGAAAAACACAACGCTTTTAGTCGACCTCGCCACATAACAAGGGTAAGAGACAATATGATCAAAAACCAAGTTCTCGTCGTCGTCGGGCATCCGGACGCCACGAAGAGTTTTAACGGCGCGATCGCCAACGTCGTTTGCGCAACATTAACGGAGTTAGGCTACGTCCCCAAGCTTCGCGATCTTTACGCCGAAGGCTTCAATCCGGTCATGCCGCTGAGCGAAACAAATTCTTCGTATGACGAAGCTCCCGCCGCTATGCTCGCGGAAATGGAAGAAGTAAAAAATAGCGTCGGTTTGGTCTTCATTCACCCGAACTGGTGGGGCGGACCGCCTGCGATTCTCAAAGGCTGGATTGATCGCGTTTTTCGAAACGGATTCGCGTACGGTTTTACGGAAAACGGTCCTTGGTCCGCTCTGAACGATAAAATCGTTCAAGTTTTCACAACTTCGAACACACCGCGCGATTACGAAGTCGATTTCTACGGCGATCCGTTAGAAAACTTCTGGAAGACAATCGTCTTTTCCGTCGTCGGTTCTCTGTCTTTCGAGCGTCGCAACTTTGAACAGATTATTCAGAGCGACGAACAAATGCGAAAAGCCTGGTTGGAAGAAACGCGCGCGACGATCAAAAGACGGTTCCCAGCCGTTTCGTAATCGTGTCTCGCTACGGCAAAAAGCAGAAAAGAAAAACAAGAGAAATTTTCCCCTTGACAACTTCGCAATCTGCCGTAGAATGTGTTCAATGTTAGCGCGTTGGCGCTGACGGGTAGGTAGCTCAGTTGGTAGAGCACAGGACTGAAAATCCTGGTGTCGGCGGTTCGATCCCGCCCCTGCCCACTTGATATTTTATATGCCGTTCATTCCCTCGTTTGGGTAGGTAGCTCAGTTGGTAGAGCACAGGACTGAAAATCCTGGTGTCGGCGGTTCGATCCCGCCCCTGCCCATTGGATAAAGAAACCCTCTTCGCGAGGGTTTTTTTATTTCAATTTGATTATTTTCAACTTTGCGCCGTAAGGGTCGTTCGTTCGGACGTTGCTCATAAAAGCGTTCGATTACGCCGCTCGCGCTTATCATTTGTCGCGTCCCATCGATTGACTCCTTGAAAGCTTTCCACGCTCAATTATTCGTGAAGCCCATTCGATCAATAGTTATTCATGAGCAGACTTTTCGTAAACGAAATTAAAGAGAACGAACCGGTACGAGAAACCTATCGAATTTTGGAAAAGGTTCTGCGCACAAATAAGCAAAACGCGCTCTATTTACAATTCACTTTGAATGATCGCACCGGCTCTGTCTCCGCTAGGTTATGGAACGTTACGGAACAATTCGCAAACGAATTTTCTGACGGAGATTTTGTTCTCTGTGAAGGTCGCGCACAGCGCTTTCAAGGAAACCTGCAGATCATCGCTAATAAGATAACCAAGGTCGATCCAAACGCCGTTTCGGTCGAAGATTTTACTACCGTTTCCGACGTCGACGTCCCCGCTCTGATCAAACGAATGCGCGATCTATTGCAAACCGTCTCGGCGCCGGAACTAAAAAATCTGGTTAACGCTTTCCTAACGGACGAAGTCTTCATGGAGCGTTTTTCCCGCGCTTACGCAGGCGTCCGACTTCATCACGCATATCCCGGCGGATTACTCGTTCACACCGTCTCGATGATGGAACTTGCCGTAACAGTCGGTTCCTTGTACGGTCGTATTGTTAAACCGGATCTTTTGCTCGTCGGAGCTTTTCTGCACGACGTCGGCAAAATCTATGAATTGTCCGAAGATCCCGTCCTCCCAGTATACACCGATTCCGGTCAGGCGCTCGGACACCTTTACCTCGGAGCCGAGCTACTCGCTCGTAAAATTGCCGAGGTCGAATCGACTACGGAAACGACGTTCGATCCCAAACTTGCCACAACGCTCAAACATCTTGTGCTTTCCCATCACGGTTCCCCTGAATTTGGTTCCGTTAAGCCGCCTATGACGTGCGAAGCGTTGGCGCTTCACTTCATCGACGCGTTAGACGCCAAGCTCAATGAATTCCACAAGTATATTGTCGAAGACGCAAACGTGGGTAAAACGTGGACGAATTACATTCCCGCCATCGAGCGAAAACTCATGAGATAATGACGCGCGCCAGAAGGTTTACCACCCCCGCTTGAAGACTTGAAAAAAAGAAAGCCCCCGTTTTCCCTTGCCGACGGGGGCTTTCTTATCGATGGAGAAAGCTCTTTCAAACGGCTAACTCACTTTAACGACGAGTCCTTTATTTCCGACTAGATAGACAATTTGAGGCGACAACGAGAGCGTCTCGCCGTTCTCTGGAATCTTCACCGTATTGCCTAGGTAATCGAAAGCTTCTTCAATTTCTCCGTCAACTTCTATTTTACGTTTCAGCGACGCGCGCATACTCCACACCGCCCAACACGTTTTTCCGTCCGGACGCGTCCACGATTGCGAAATCAGGTCGTCGTCCCAACGCGCTGAATCTCCGATAGAACCGGCGGGACGCGCGCGCGTCAACGTTTTGTAAGCATGATACCCTGGCTTGGGATCAAGCTTTTGCCCAACAATTCCGAAGTGATGTTCCGGATCGACGCGATCGCGCTCCGGAGCCTGAAATTCGTACCAGAAATATCGCTCGACTCCAAAAGCGAAGGCAAGTAAAATCGCCTGAGGGAGAAAAACTCCCTGATTGCTAACTGTCGTCACGTTACTATCCAAGCCGTCGCTCTCCATAACCGTCGAAACGATAACGGCGCCTTTATAGTCGCTATTAAATTTATAAACGCACGCTGTCGACGCCGAAAAAGCGTCTTTTTCGCCGTTAAGAAGGGAAAACATCTTGTCCCCTTCCGCAAGCGCGTCGGCACAGAGGAATCTCCCCGCATAGCTCGACGGTTGATAACCTTCGAAAGCGTCTGTGTCGACGTTCGGCGCCACAACGATCGGAGCGGTCTCGGGAACGTTTTCGCGAGTCCACCACGCAAACCACGATATGCGCAACGACTTCATATTCTGGGTCAAAGTCGGGTTACCATCGGTTCGAACGTACTTATTCGTCTTTGCGTCTAACCGCGAAGCATAGTACAGCGGGACCCCGCCTAAAAGGGTCAAAGTCCCTCCTCTTTTAACGTATTCGACCATGGAATCAAAACAATCCGCAGGGAACGTTTCCCCAGGCGGCATGATCAGCACTGGGTAGGACTCAGGCGTCGCCGTCCTCATCTCGTCGGCGTCGAGGAAAGAAACGAGATTTCTCTTCAAGCGGTAATTTTGAGGCAGAAGAGAGAGAAGATCCTCTTGCGAACGCGCCGCAGCAGGCTCGTATCGCTGATCGTAAAAGAAGGCGACGCGCGGCGTTTGCCCGGGGAAAAGACGTTGCAACGCGGCCGCTACGACGCGTCGATTTGTTTCGGCTAGGCTAGGCGGAGTCGCCCACCCCATTTCGGTAATCCAAATCGGACGTTTTGCGACGTTGCGTTTCTGCAACTCCTCTTGAAACGCCTCGATCTCTTTTTGAAAGCGTTCCACGCGCTCAGGAGTCGTCAACCCGCCACGATAGGGGTGAATATTAACAACGTCGAAGAAATCTGCAACGCCGGCGTCGAGCGTTTTCGCAAAGAAATCGGCAGGAACCCCGGCGAGTCCGCCGTATACGACGACCAAATTCGGATCGATCTCTTTAATGACGCGATAGGTCTCGCGAAGCAAGTTTGCGTAATCTTCCGGATTAGGATCCTCGGCCCAAAACTGCTTGAGATTTTCTTCGTTCCAAACTTCCCAACACTTGATTCGGTCGCAATAGCGACTCACGGTGCGACGTACGTACTCAAGCCATTTGTCGAGATGACGAAAAGAAGGAGTCGCCCACGGTACTGAATAGTCCAAGATAGGCAGGATCGTTATGTCTAAACGTCTCGCGTCTTCGACAACCTTATCGAGACGGTCAAAATTCCATTCGTTTTCTTTGCGCTCGACTCCAATCCAAGAAAAGTCGGCGCGAACCCACCGAATTCCCGCCGCTCGCATGAGTTCGAGATTCTTGGGACTCTGCTCCCATTCCTCTCCGGCCCCAATGTGAGCGCACACGCCGTACGGACTCGGCGTTCCTTCCGATGAACGCGGCATGTTCGACGCGTCGTCCTTTGAAGCCCCAAACGCGTCAAAACTCCCGGAAGCGGAAAGGGCTGACGCGGCAAACAGTCCTTTTAAAAAATCACGTCGAAAAAACTCTTTTGAAAAACAAGCTGGCAAAATCATCATTGTAACCCTTATTTTTGACTCGACAACAATCGGGCGCCTATGTCCGAAGAGCGCCGTCGCGTATTATATGCGCATGACTGAACAAAGTCAATTTAAGCGGCAACTCGCCCATGAGCGCTCCGGAAGGTTGAAATTGCACCCATTTCGGACTAAACTTTACGAAGTCACCTTCCTTCGTTAAAGGAAAAACACAATGAAAAACAAAAAGCGCAGACTTTTAACCTTTCGTGGTCTCCTCCTGTCCTGTATCCTAAGTTCACTGTTTCTACCAACGCATTCTCTCGTTGCGGGAAATGCGGGCTCGCCCATTAAGGGCGACGGTACGCCAACTTCGCCATACCTCATTGAAACGGTGGAGGAACTCCGCGCAATTGAGTTGGATCGATTCGCCTTCTACAAATTAACTCGCGATCTTAAACTCACAAAGCCATGGGCGCCCCTCTGCGCAAACGAACCCTTTGAAGGAGTCCTCGAAGGGAATGATTTCACTATTTCAGGTCTCAAAGTAACGGAAGGGAAAGAGCGGGGACTCTTCGCTCAAATCGGAAAAAACGGGCGAGTCTCTAAACTCTCGCTTCAAGGCGTCGTTCGTTCCGATCCCGACGCTCAGGCGATCGGAGGACTGGCGGGAGTTTCTCTCGGCGTTATATCCGAAGTCGTGTGCAATGTTGAAATGTCGCTCGGCTCAGACGTACCGTCCACAACGGCGATTGGCGGACTCGTAGGCAAGAACGGTGGAATCGTCGCCTTCAGCGCCTTTGAAGGCTCGATAAAAGTTCCACACAACGCACAAAACGCTGCAATTGGCGCAATCGTAGGCGAGGCGAATAAAGTCGTCGCGAACGCGCTTCCCACTCTCTTTACCGCTCATGCAGGCTTTGCGGCGAAAGGCGGAGCCAAGGATTCGAGCGAAGATAACACGTTGAAAAACATTATCAAGACTGTTAGCTATCGTCCCGACGTTGTGGAGGTCGACGTTCAAGCCGGACCCAACGGTGATTTGGTCATTACGCACAACGCTCCGAAGGCGGATTCGCCAACTTTGAAAAGCGTCTTTCAAGTTTTGCTTGGTCAACTGCCAGACGAAATGAAGAGCGTCGACCTGAACGTTGAATACGCGAAAGCAACGCGAATCCAACTTGATTTCAAAAAAGACGGACTCGTGAAAAAAGCGCTTGATGAGATCGCAGAGTCGCGTTTCCCCTTGAACCGTGTCATTATGGCAGGCGACAACAAGTATGAAACGATTCTATCTCAAGCGGATGCGATTAAAGCGGCCACAAAAGAAGGGCTAGAGTTTTGGATGAATCCGGATCGGATCGACTCCTATGACTCGCTAACAGCGAAGTCAGACAAATTCCTCGAAAAAGCGCGTAGCTTCGGATTCCCTACGTTGACCGTCAACTCATATTACGGCGCAATTTCCCAAGACGTTGAAACGTGGCTCACCGACAACGGACTGCAAATATCCGTTTGGACGCTCAATGACGACGCGTCGATTCGCGGCAATATTCTCCGGAATGTCCACAACGCCACGTCGCGGCTACCAAAGGCTCTCGAAATCAGAAACGAATGCCGTGAAAAAGGCGTCTACGGTAACAAGTTTGACGGCACAAACCTGGTGGAAATTGGGACTTTTAAAGTTCAAGACAACTAAATTCCGTCGGCGTCGCGGCGGCGTCGAATTAGCGTTTGGTTTTAAAACATAATTTCACAAAATATGCCCCTTTTACTTGACAGGACGGGGCGCGACGGTAAAATAGATAAAACAATCGGTAAATCAGTATCGATAAAACACTACTGATAATTTGTCGTCGGTAGGCGGCAAAAGCGTGTTTTCGTTACTCATTTGCCGGCTGAATTCGTACGATCTTCTTTGGAAAACGTTGTTATAACACACTTCAAAACACGAGGTTGAAATGCGCATTGAACACGACACGATGGGCGAGGTTTCACTCCCCCACGACGCTTATTACGGTTCGCAGACTCAGAGGGCGGTAAATAATTTCCCTATTTCTGGCAAACCGATCGCGCCGGATTTGATCCATGCGCTAGGACTTGTTAAGAAAGTCGCCGCAAAAGTTAATTTTGAGCTTGGTAAATTCGACAAAATCGCTTCACCGCTCAAGCGCGAAGAAGTTGACGCGATTATCGCCGCCGCAACCGAAGTCGCCGAAGGCAAGCTTGACAAAGAATTCCCGATCGACGTTTTCCAAACCGGAAGCGGCACGTCGAGCAATATGAATACGAACGAAGTGATCTCCAACCGCGCAATTGAAATTCTCGGCGGAGATCGTTTCAATCAAACGAAGAAGATCCATCCTAACGACCACGTCAACCTCGGTCAAAGCACCAACGACATGTTCCCGACCGCGATTCACGTCGCCGTCGGTCAACTTATTCAGAAGTCGCTGATTCCCGCGCTCAAAGGTTGCCGCGACGCGCTCCAAGAAAAAGCGAACGAATGGGCCGACGTCCTCAAAATCGGACGAACTCACCTTGCCGACGCCGTTCCGATGACGCTCGGACAAGAGTTCGGCGGTTTTGCCCGACAGCTCGATATGGCGGTTGAATACGCGGAAGCGGCGTTGAAAGACGTCCTCGAACTTCCCGCCGGCGGAACTGCGGTCGGCACGGGATTGAACACTCATCCGCTATTCGGAAAAGAAGTCGCCAAGGGTCTCGCCGCTGAAACCGGCGTTCCTTTCATCGAAGCGAAGGATCACTTTGAGGCAAACTCCCAACGCACCGGTCTCGTTACCGCGCACGCGCTCCTCAAATCGGTCGCTTGCATTCTTATGAACGTTGGAAACAATATCCGTTTCCTCTCTTGCGGTCCCCGTTGCGGTTACTACGAAGTGATTCTCGCCGATCTGCAACCCGGTAGCTCGATCATGCCCGGCAAGGTCAATCCAGTTCTCTGCGAAAGCCTTATGCAAGTCGCCGCGCGCGTTATCGGAAACGATCAAACCATGACGACTGCAGCCGTTACCGGCGGACATTTCCAGCTCAATATCATGATGCCCGTTATGGCGGACGTCGCGATCGAGTCGGTTCGTCTCCTCGTTGGCGCTACGAATATCTTCACTGAAAAAGCCGTCAAGACAATGAAGGCGAACGAAGCGAACTGCGTCGGCGCCATCGAACGTAGTATGGCAATGGCAACCGGATTGAATCCGTACATCGGATATGAAAAGGCCGCCGCTATCGCAAAAGAAGCGTTCAAAACGGGTAAAACGGTTCGCCAACTCTGCGTTGAAAAGAATCTCTTGAGCGCTGAAGACCTCGACAGAGCGCTCGACCCCAAGAAGATGGCCAGACCTCAGTAATCATCGAGTCCTCAGGTCGTTTACTCGGCGATTAACTTTTTCGTGAAGAGGACGCAAAACGCTCCTCTTCACGAGATCGATGAATCGGCGGCGCGCGGAGCAAAGCGCGATGCGCGAACGATAATTAACACGTTACGAAAATGATATAGTATAATGATTCTTTCATCACTCACAAAGAAAATCATAATAAGTCTCAGCGGCTTGTTTTTACTGGTTTTTCTCGCGCTCCACCTCGTCCTGAATTTAACGGCGATTTGTTCGCGCGAGTGGTACGAAGCGGTATGCGAGTTTATGGACACAAACATTGCCATTAAACTCATGGTTCCCGTTCTCGTGCTGGGATTTGTTATTCACCTCGCCTTCGCCACTGCTTTTGAATTCAAAAACTGGGCCGCTCGTCCGCGAGAATTGAAATACGCAGTCGCAACCCATACTAAAGGCGTTTCCTGGTCCGCTAAGAACATGTTCGTTCTCGGAATCGTCGTTATTTTGGGAATCGTGTTGCATTTGTTCAACTTCTGGTCAAAGATGCAACTTCAAGGCTTCTTGGGCAACGAAGAAGAGAACGCGTATGATCTCGTCGTCAATCTCTTCAGTTGCAAATGCTTCGTGTTAATTTACGCGATCTGGATTATCGCGATCTTTTTCCACGTCCAGCACGGGTTCTGGAGCGCGTTCCAGTCGATTGGACTGAACAACTCCAAGTGGCTTCCGCGCTTACAATTCCTTTCCAAAGTCTACGCTTGGATCATCCTTATCGGATATCTTTCCATTCCGATTTGCTTCACGCTCGGACTGCAATGCTCCTGATTCGTCGATTTCTCGTTCCGTTGACAACTTGTTAAGTTGAAACTCATGGTGAACGACGTCCTGTACGTTCGACGAAGACGACAAACGAAACACAAAACGAACCAAAAGATAAAGATATGGCCGAAATAAAGTTAGATTCAAAGATTCCAAGCGGGCCTTTAGCGGAAAAATGGACTCGACACAAGGCGGCGATCAAAGTCGTCAGCCCCGCAAATAAGCGTAAGATGGAAATCATCGTCGTCGGAACCGGTCTCGGCGGCGCGTCCGCTGCGGCGACGCTCGGCGAACTCGGTTACAACGTCAAGATCTTCTGCATCTCCGATAGCCCTCGTCGCGCTCACTCCATCGCCGCGCAAGGCGGTATTAACGCTGCGAAAAACTATCAAAACGACAACGACTCCGTCTATCGCTTGTTCTACGACACGATTAAAGGCGGCGACTTCCGCGCGCGAGAAGCGAACGTCTATCGTTTGGCTGAAGTCAGCAACTTGATCATTGACAAATGCGTCGCGCAAGGAGTCCCCTTCGCGCGAGAATACGGCGGATTGCTTGCCAACCGCTCTTTCGGCGGCGCGCAAGTCTCCAGAACCTTCTATGCTCGCGGTCAGACCGGTCAACAGCTCCTTCTCGGCGCGTACGCGTCCTTAAACCGCCAAATTGCGGCCGGAACCGTCAAATCGTACAATCGTCGCGAAATGCTCGATCTCGTCCTTATCGACGGGAAAGCCCGCGGCATTATCGTCCGCAATCTCGAAACGGGCGAAATTGAACGCTACGGCGCGCACGCCGTCGTTATCGCTACCGGCGGTTATGGAAACACCTACTTCCTCTCCACGAACGCCATGAATAGCAATGGTTCGGCTCTGATCCAATGCTACAAGAAGGGCGCGTGCTTTGCGAATCCCTGCTTCGTCCAAATTCACCCGACGTGTATTCCGGTTCACGGCAAGCAACAGTCTAAACTGACGCTCATGTCCGAATCGCTCCGTAACGATGGGAAAATCTGGACGCCTAAGAAGCTTGAAGACGTCGAAAAACTGCGTAAAAAGCAAATTAAACCGTCTCAGATTCCTGAAGAGGATCGCGACTACTATCTCGAACGTCGATATCCGGCGTTCGGTAACCTTGTTCCTCGCGACGTTGCGTCGCGCGCGGCGAAGGAACGTTGCGACGCCGGTTACGGCGTTAACGACACTGGTCTGGCCGTCTTCTTGGACTTCGCGGAACCGATCAAACGACTCGGACGTAAGGCGATCGAAGAACGTTACGGCAACCTTTTCCAAATGTACGAAAAGATCACCGACGTCAATCCTTATGAAGAGCCGATGCAAATCTATCCGGCGATTCACTATACGATGGGCGGTCTTTGGGTCGACTACAACCTCATGACGACAATCCCGGGTCTGTACGCGATTGGCGAAGCGAACTTCAGCGATCACGGCGGCAACCGACTCGGCGCTTCCGCGCTCATGCAAGGTCTCGCCGACGGATACTACGTCCTCCCGAATACAATCGGCGACTATCTCTCCGCCGATATTCAAACGCCAAAAACCGACGTGAATCATCCTGCGTTTGAAGAAGCCGAAAATCGCGTTAAAGCGCGAATCGAAAAGCTCTTCAAAATTAAGGGCAAACAGACGGTCGACGAACTCCACAAGAAACTCGGAAACATCATGTGGGAATACGTCGGAATGGCGCGTAACGAGAAGGGTCTTAAGAAAGCGATCAAGTTGATCGACGAGCTGACGAAAGAATTCTGGACCGACGTCTTAGTTCCCGGTAAAAACGGCGATTTCAATCAAGAGCTTGAAAAAGCCCTGCGCCTTGCCGACTTCCTGGAAATCGGCAAGTTGATAGCGCTAGACGCTCTTGATCGTCGCGAATCTTGCGGCGGACATTTCCGTGAAGAAATGCAAACGGAAGAAGGCGAAGCAAAACGCGACGACGCGAACTATATGTACGTGGCCGCTTGGGAATATCGCGAAAATCAAGATCCCAAGTTGCACAAAGAACCCTTGAACTACGAAGTCGTCAAAGTCTCGACCCGTAACTATAAAAACTAGTCCAGTCGTTCCTACTAGTTTGACTTTTAATGCTTATAACACCTAGAACGAAATCGGTGCAAGAAAGATGAAATTCACGCTTAAAGTTTGGCGTCAAAAGAACGCAAAATCGAAGGGACGATTCGAGACGTATAAAATCGACAATATTTCGCCGGACACGTCCTTCCTCGAAATGCTCGATATCCTGAACAATAATCTTGTTCACGAGGGCAAAGAACCGGTCGCTTTTGATCACGACTGCCGCGAAGGTATTTGCGGTATGTGCTCGTTATACATCAACGGTCGCGCTCACGGACCGGACGACGAAATCACGACGTGCCAGCTCCATATGCGCAAATTCAAGGACGGCGACACGATCACGATCGAACCGTGGCGCTCCGCCGCATTCCCCGTCGTTAAGGACTTGGTCGTCAATCGACGCGCGTTCGACCAAATTCTTCAGGCCGGCGGGTTCATTTCGATTAGCGGGATCGTTCCCGACGCCAATGCGATTCCGATTCGCAAAGAAGACGCCGACGAATCGATGGACGCTTCCGCATGCATCGGATGCGGCGCTTGCGTCGCTACCTGCAAAAACGGTTCCGCAATGCTCTTCGTCGCGGCGCGCGTCTCCGCCCTCGAAAGACTTCCGCAAGGAAAAATTGAAGCCGCAAAACGCGCTAAGTCCATGGTTCAAAAAATGGACGAACTCGGGTTCGGCGCATGCTCCAATACCCAGGCCTGTGAAGCGGAGTGCCCGAAAGGCATCTCGATCGCGCACATCGCTCGACTGAACCGACTCTTTATCCAAGCGAAATTACAAGACTAACCTCGCTCGTTTGTAACCTCCGTTAAATAATGTCGCGCGCAACTTCCCGATTAAATGATCGCAAAGTTGCGCGCGACTTTTTATTTGACGGAAGGTTTAACTCTATATCCCCCGTTGTTGGGTTTTGACTTGATGATAAAATGGTACAAATTTTAGGCGCGGTTGCGGCGATAGCGACTACGAATGAATCGGCTTGAAAACGCGTCTTGAATTGTCGCGGGAACGCGTTGTCGCATAGCGTTCACAAACATTTAAAATAATCGTGTCGTAATATCCAGCGTGGCGGGCGCGTTTCGACGTCTTGGCTTTAACGCGTTTGCATTGCGCGACGATGAGGAGTAATGTTCAATGAACTATCTTCACGAGGTGTTCATTTCACCGTTTAACAGTGTCCTGTTCTTGGTTTTTCTAATCACGGTTGTCGGTTATCTGCTCGGAAAGATTGAAATTAAGGGCGTTGGACTCGGTACGGCAGGCGTCTTTCTCGTAGCGTTAGTCTTTGGGCATTTCGGATATGCCGACGATTCGTACCTTCACTTAAAGGGATTCGTTAAAATCTCCGCCAGCGAAATGAAGGCTTCCATGAAGCTTGTCGAACAACTCGGACTTCTTTGTTTCGTAACAGGCGTCGGTTTTATCGCAGGACCTAGATTCTTTGCCAATTTGAGGCAAAACTTTAAATCCTACGCGCTCCTCGCTTTGGTCATTATCGGTTCCGCGTCGCTGACATGCGCCGTTATTATTAAATGCACGAGCATTGGTTCTCCGATGGCGGTCGGAATCCTTTCCGGCGCGTTGACAACGACCCCGGGTTTCTCGGCGGCCAAGGAAGCTCTCTCTGACGAAACGCTTAAAGACATAGTTACCGTTGGACACGCGATCGGCTATCCGTTCGGCGTCGTCGGCGTTGTTCTTTTTGTGCAACTTGTCCCAAAGATTCTTCGCGTCAACATCGTCGAAGAACAGCGGAAAATCAATGCGACTTCCAGCGTCTCTGGAGAGAGAAAGTTGCCCGAGAACCTTCTTAAGCTCGACCCGATCGGTCTTGGTCCTTTTGCTCTCGCCATTATTCTCGGGGTTCTTCTCGGCAAGGTTTATATTCCACTCCCTGGGGGCGCTAAATTTGCTCTTGGCAATACCGGCGGCGCGCTCATTATGGGATTGATTTTGGGACATTTTGGAAGACTTGGTCCGATCAGCATGCGCGTATCGACTGAGTTCCTGAACGCGTTTCGCGAGTACGGTCTCGTTCTCTTCCTCATCGGCGCAGGCGTTCCCGGCGGCGGCGGATTCGTCCAAAACATTAACGAATACGGTTTCATTCTTTTCCTCTACGGCGCGATTATGGAACTTGTTCCGATGTTTCTCGGATTCTTTGTCGCACGTTACGTCGTCAAGCTATGCCTCTTCAACAACCTTGGTTCGATCACCGGCGGTATGACGTCGACTCCGGCTCTAGGCGCCCTGATCAACACCGCCAAAACAAACGACGTCGCTTCCGCGTATGCGGCAACTTACCCGGTCGCCCTGGTTCTCGTCGTCCTCTTCTCGCAATTCCTGGTTACATTGCTATAATGAGCTATCGCGGTTAGATACAATCATAACCGGGGCAAGATAGACGCTCTTGCCCCGGTTTTTAACGTCTCATATTCTTAATCACCGTTGCATTTCGAGAAAAAAGCGGTATAGTTTCTTGCGTGAAGAGTTCGCGCTCTCATTGAAAAACTGAAATATTCAAACGGAGGATATAGTCATGTTTGGATTCGACTCGTCTCGAAGAAGATTCATTTTGCAGAACCTTGCCTTATTAGGCGGAAGCTCGTTAGTCTTTAACAAATCCCTTGTGCTCGGCGCCGAAACGAAATCGACGACCATCCCCCAATTACCGCGTTGGCGCGGATTTAACCTCCTCGAAAAATTCAACGGAACCAATAAACGATTCCGTGAAGACGATTTCCGCAATATCTCGGATCTCGGTTTCAACTTCGTCCGATTGCCAATGGACTATCGTCATTGGGTAGTCGACAACGACCGTCGAAAATTCAATGAAAAAACATTAGATGAAATTGACGAAGCGTTGGATTTCGGACGGAAGTACGGCGTTCACGTCTGCATGAATTTCCATCGCGCGCCCGGATACACCGTCGCGGCGCCGCCAGAGTCGCCGCTCGTCTGGAACGACGAAGATACGCTCGACGTCTGCGCATTCCATTGGAGGATTTTCGCAAAACGCTATCGCGGCGTTCCAGGTTCCGAACTAAGCTTCAACCTCTTCAACGAACCGGCCGGCTGTTCGGAACAAGACTATTATCGGGTCGTCAAAAGAATCGTTGATGAAATTCGCAGTGAAGACCCAGAAAGGCTAATCGTTTGCGACGGTATCGACTGGGGCGGCAAACCGTGTTTCTCGTTCAAAGACCTCAATGTAATTCAGGCGACTCGCGGCTACGCGCCTATGGAGATCTCGCATTACGGCGCGAATTGGGTCAATAGCGCCGGATATCCCAATCCGAGCTGGCCAATGACTTCCTTCAACGGATTATTGCCTTCGGAACAAAAAAGAGAAATGCCGGAAGGAGTCCGCAAACCGATCATTATCGAAGGCAATTTTCCGAAGGATAGCGTTCTGCGATTCAAACTCGGCACGGTTTCCCAAAGAAGCGAGATCGTGGTCAAAAGCGACGGAAAAGAAATCTTCCATAAGGAATTCGTTTCCGGCGCTGGGGAAGGCGAATGGAAAAAATCGATTTATAGCGAAGAGTACAAAATCTACCAAAATCTCTTCGATCTTGAAATTCAGATTCCGATTCCCAACGGCGCGCGACAAATCTCAATTTCCAACAAGTCCGGCGATTGGGCGACGATTACTCGGATTTCAATTGAAGCGCCTAATTACGAAGTTGCAATGACCGAAGCCGCCGTCGATTGGCAGGCGCAAACGCGACCGACGATTCGCTACGAAGAAAAAGACGGGGTGGCGTCGCTAAACTCCGGAGACTCCAAAGATCGCGAATGGCTTGTTTCTAAGCAGTACGCGCCGTGGCGAGCTGCGGAAAAATCCGGCGTGAAAGTTATGGTCGGCGAGTTCGGCGCTTTTAATAAAACGCCGCACAAGATCGCGCTTGCATGGATGAAAGATCTCCTTGAAGTCTGGAACGAGTTCGGCTGGGGCTGGGCGTTGTGGAATTTCCGAGGACCTTTTGGAGTCGCCGACAGCGAGCGATCTGACGTCGACTACGAAGAGTGGCGCGGTCTCAAGCTCGACAAACAAATGTTGACGCTTTTACAAAACAACTAGTGGCGCGAGCGCGCGAAGAACCCCGACTCCATGGCGCAATTTCGATTTGAAACATTGTTAAAGATTCGCGAATCTGAGCGAGATTCAAAAAAGGACGAGTATCTCGACGCCGAAAATCGACGTCTCGCGTGCGCCGCCCTTCTTGACTCGCTCGGACGCGAACTAGAAGCGCTCCAAAATGAGTCGAGAAATTCGCGCGTCGGCGTTTTCAATCCCCAACTTATAGCGCGAAATATCGACTATCGCGAAAAAATTGTCGCAAAGTTCGAAGAAACGTTGCGATCTCTAAACTCGCTTACTGAAGAAGCGGAACGTTTAAATCAGGAACTCAACGAGGCAATCAAAGAAGTCAAAGTCCTAGAAAACCTCAAAGAGCGCGAAGCGGAACGTTCTCTCGACGAATCAAGAAGACGACACAACAAGGAAATGGATGAAATTGCAGGTCGTCAGAAGGAGCTTGAACGGCGACGCGGCGGCGACGATGAATCGTAAGATCTCAAGTAGATTTGAGACTACGGCGCAAGCGCGCCGCCGCATCGGGGACTCTAAAGCAACGTTTCCGAAGTCAAAGAACTACGTGCAAACGCGGCTTTACTTGTTCGTTTTGGCGTTCTTATTATCCGGGTTTACAGATTCGTCGCCGATTTTTCTGAAAAGAGACAAATTCGAAGGCGAAAATCCCTCGATCGCTATTGCTTGAATGACCGAAAGCAAATACTCGTCGTTTGGTCGGGCGATAAGGCGTTCTGGTCTGTCTCCGCGTCGTAGTGTTTTGAGCGCTCGATTGCGGAAAGTCGCCAACGGGATCGCGCAAATTCGCGCCGCTTCGGAAGCGGTCATGTATCCGCGATTCCACATTTCGACGACCTCTTTAAAGTTCGCCGGAAGCGAACGTTCCGGACGACCAAATCGAACGCCGCGCAACTTAGCGACTTCGATTCCCTCTCGTTGCCGCTGAAGAATATTGGTCCTTTCGTTTTCCGCGACGAAGGAAAGAATCTGCAAAACGACGTCGCTGATGAAAGTTCCAATCAAATCCCGACCGCACCGAGTGTCGAGCAACGGGAGATCGATCACGACGATATCAACCCCCATCTCTTTCGTCAGACGACCCCACTGTTCGATGATTTCATTGTAGTTTCGACCCAAACGATCAATGCTCTTAATAAAGAGCACGTCGTTACGGCGAAGTTTGGTTAGCATTTTCTGATACTGCGTCCGCTCAAAATCTTTTCCCGACTGTTTGTCAACAAAAATGTTTTTCTCGGGAATACCAACCTTCATCATAGCAAATGACTGGCGATCTTCGTTTTGATGTTTTGCGCTTACGCGCGCGTATCCATACATTTTGCTCATAAGACAATCCTTTTCTTGTCAAACACTAAAAACCGCCGCAAAAAACGCGTCCATTTCGCAATCGACGACGTTCAACGGCAGACGAACTCAACGCTACGCTTGACCGACAGATAAAAACGTCGGTCAAGCGCTGGTCACTTGGCGCAGATAGTGGAATAAATTCCGGAAACAATAAAACGCCCCTCGGCTAAGTCTGTCGACGCCGAGAGTCCAACGTCCAACTCTCTTCATCGACTCCTCGACAAAGAGCAAACGTCGCATCGGAACTTTCAAACAGGATTATAGGTCGCAGAGTTTTGCCGCTGCGTATAACGAATCAAGACCGTGTTTCGGCGAGAATTCGTGCGCGATAAAACCTTTGAAGCCCATCTCTTTGATCGCTTTAATGATCGGCGGATAGTAAAGCTCTTGTTGGTCGTCAAGGTCGTTTCTACCAGGATTTCCCGCTGTGTGGAAATGCCCGATGCAGTCGAATGCGCGACGAATATTGTTGATCACGTCGCCTTCCATGCGGTGCATGTGATAAATGTCGTAGAGCAACTTCACGCGATCGCTGTTAACGCCGTTAATGAGATCGATACCCCATTGAACGGAGTCGGCCATGTAATCCCTGTGATCTTTCGAGTTCAACAGTTCAAGGCAGACGTTCACCTTGTGGGCTTCCGCTAGCTTCGCTACCTTTTTCAACGCCTTAATACAGTTCTTCAATCCGTCTTGAGGATCCATTCCGTTTTTATTGCCGGAAAGAGAAATAAGATTCGGAACGCCAAGTTCTGCCGCCATGGGGATATGCTTCTCATAGGAAGCGATAATTCGCTCATGGTTTTCCTCGCGATTGATTCCAACGGCAATTTGAACTTCAGGCACGTTTCCCATCGTTACGGTGAGACCATGACTGCGAACAAGTTCCCAATCTTTCGGATCAACAAGGTCGACGCCGACAAGTCCCATGCTTTTGACAGACTCGCAAAATTCCGCCATCGGATAGGAACCGAAGCACCATTTACAAACGGACTGTTTAACTTCGCCTTTAAACCCCTCGGGTTTTTCAAAAAGCTTCGCGTCTTCCGACATTACGTTTCCTCCCGAAGTTCCGAAAAGCGCAACTCCAACAGCCGCGCCCAATGCCTCGCGCCGCGTTATTCGCGTTGTCATAATAACCTCGCTTTCATAGTGAGCTACCGTTAAAAAGAACCTGACGCGCAGGTTTCACAGGGGTATATTAACAGCTTTTCGCCGATAAGTCAAGATTTTACGTTCCACTTTTGTTTTCGCGGACGACACGAAAACCAACGTCGCGCGGTTTGAAGTACTCTGGGAAGGAACGATAAGCGTCAAGCTTGGAATTCTGCGCGCGCGTTCGCCACGATCCGCCGTATGCGACTTTTTGGTTCGTCGACGTCTTGTTGACGATCTCGCCGTTGGCACGTTTTGTTATGCGCGTTTCAAGCTCGTCCGTACTCGTCCACTCCGAAACGTTACCCTGAAGATCAAACAAACCGAAACCGTTTGGACGATAGGATCCGACAGGAGACGCGACGCGGCTGTTGTCGTTCTGCTCCCAGTCGACAGGTCGCCATCCAGGCAACGTTTCCGTCCGACCGCGCCATCCGAACCCTGATATTTCGCCGTACGATGAGTCCGCAAGATTTTCAAATTCTCCGTAGGAAGTTTGATCGTTGCCAAACCAAAAGGCGTCTGAAGCCGAGCCTGACGACGCGATCGCTTTTGCTTCGGCCAGCGTAGGCAGGCGATAGACGTCGCCGGTCTTCTCAGAGAGCCACTCGCAGAATCGTTGCGCGTCCGTTTGCGAAACTCTCACAACAGGCTGGCGGGATCGATTCAAACTCCATCCGCGCTCGCCGGGGCTGAACTGAATAAAATCGCCGTATTCGATTCCGGAATCATGCGTCGGATCGAATATGCGATATTCCTCGTTCGTAACCTCGTAGGCGCCGACGCTCAAATTAGTTCCGGGAAGGCTAACGAGCGATAGCGCGACTCCCTCCGACAACTCAATTTCTTCGCGTTCGCCAGGCGAGGTCGGTGCGGAGATTACAGGCGCTGGTTCCGACGGAAACTCGTACTCAAATTCAACGCGTAAATCTGAGGTAGCCGGCGAAACCGGATTCTCGTCAAGCCGATAATTGACGTCTGCAACGTCGTCCAGCTGGGCGACGTTAGGCGCGTAAAGAAGTCGCAATTCTTCCCGACGGAGACTTTGCGACTCAACTTTTTGGGGATCGTCTTTCCGAAGAATGTCGCCCCAATTTCCGAAGAACGGCGCGTTCAGATCCATCCACGCGCAAAGTTTATCCCATGATTCCGGGTCCAGCTCAACGCCATAGTGCCCTCGCTTCAACAGTATAGCGAGCGGCTGAGAGTCCGCATGAAATTCACAAGGAACATGCGTCGGCATTTCGCTTTCTTTAGTCGGCGTCGTTACGAAGCGTCTCAGCTGATAATATGCGTTGGAAATAGGCGATTTATTCGCAATATAGTTTCCTTTCTCTAAGGAAGACGCAGGCGCGCTTGGTGTGAAATCAGGGAGGGCTCCTAGCTCAAACGTTTCGCCTGGTCGCTTGATTTTTGTTAGAACGTCGTTCGGAAGAACGCCGGATTCGATAAGACGCGAGATCGTGGCGCTTTCAGGAGAATGACACTCGACGCAATAACGATTCAAAATAGGCTGAATTTCTCGTTCGAAAGAGAAACCGCGCGGCTCGCCGTAGAACGGAGTCAATTCCAGCGGCTTTTCGAGCGCGGCGGCCGGACGAGGATTTGTCGGGTTTGTCGAGTTCTGCGTCTCATGACAACCGATGCAGGAAACGCTTTCGCCCGGGAGCGCGGTAATCCAACTGCGCATAATTTGGAGCGCGTTCCCATTCTTATCAAGAGGCTGTATTGAAATCGGAGTCAGCGCCGGAATTTTAAACGATGCGGATCCGTCTTCATGGACAGGCGTTGTCCCAATGATACGTCGAGGATCCCAGGGACCGTCGAGTCCTACGCTATACGGCTCGGCGCCCATTCCCTGATATGCGAACTCATAACTAAAGATACGCAAAGCGGCGACTTCGCCGCGCGGAACGTTTCGAAGCCCTTCGCCTTCGTATACGTCGGAAATAAAAACGTCGGCCGTGCCCTGATCATAGTTCGTGCGATCCGACAGGATAGGTTGCCGTTCCGTTTCTCGAATCGGGATCGGTTCCAAAAGCGCTTCCCCCGGCAAAGAAAGAAGCGGAACAATATTATCAAAAACGTCGACAAGGCAAATCTCCCAATCGGAGTCGGAAGATTGACGCGCCGCGACGAGAAAAGCGTTCTCTGAAATCGGGTATGGGTGCAGAAACTTTGGCCAACTCTGGGCGATTGGCAAATCGCACGCAATTGGAGAGACCGTCTCGCCCCAACCTGGGATCCGGCGCTCTACCCCGCTAGCTTCCTTGCGTCCTTTGTTCGGATCGAATATCACAAGTTCGCCTTGACGATTAAGCTCGTGATGTCCTGTAACGATCCCGGCGAATTTCCCCGAATCACCAGGCAACGGACGCGCGTAAAAAATCGCGTTTGGCCAATAAGAACCGCTTCCGTAGAGTTCCGTTTGATTCGTCCCGTCGGGATTCATATGGAACATAATGCGAGAAAAAGCGTGAGGAAGGTCAACGTACTCCCAACGCAAATACATAACGCGACCATTGTTCATTACGACGGGATTCCAATCGTGATCTTGCTCGAGAGTAAGTTGGCGAATTGTTCCGTCGTTATTCTTCAAATACAGGTTGCAAACGTGTCCCGACCCATTGATACAAGGCACGCCGGACATGCATGCCGTCGAACAAAAGATTACGCGATCGTCAGGCAAATAACAAGCGTCGTAATTGTCGACGTCGTCCTCATTGATAAGTGGCATGAGACGGGGATCGGCGCCTTTATCAAGTTCGAGTTCCCAAACGCGCCATCGATTACCCGCGTTGACGTCAGGCTCGGAAAACATGATTTTCGACGCGTCGTAGTAGAGTTCTATATCGCCGACGAATTCGTCGTGCAAAGGTTGGTAAACGAGCGTCGAGACGTCTGTGCGAAAATTGAAACGGCGAATCACATTCTGATACCCGGTCGGCGCGATTACCGAATTGCTATTGTAGTTCTCAGGCAAACCGAGATTTTTCGGGTTGCGACTAATATAAAGGAACTCGTCAAAATCAATATCGGGATTATCGAGCAGCGCTTCCTTTTGAAGTTTGGAGAATTCGTCGCGGATTTTTTGTCCGCGCGTCGCTACGTCAGACGGCGCGGATGAGCCTTGCTCGTCGTGGAGAGCGTCCGACGCCTCGCGAAGTTCGGCGAGGCGTTTAGTATAAACCTCCAATCGAGGATACTCGTCTTCGTCGAAATTTTCATCGAACCAGGCAAGCGCTCGTTCGAGAGCGTCAAAATCAGGCGCCACGTATTGAGGCGGGGTAAGGTCGGCGACGAAAATCGGCTTGCCGAGATCGTCGATCAGACTGCCGATCAGACAACGAAAATTCTCTTGATATTCGTCCGCAGCCGAATCAAAGAGAGGCGAAACGCGAACGCCGTACGCCAAAACGCGCGCCAAGCCCGCCGTCGTTTCAGAGTCGGCTCCACAGGTAAAAACAACGAGTGGATTCGGAACGTCCGGACTCAACGACGTCGCCGCCGTCAAAGCGTCTGATGCGTTTAATTCAACTCGAGCAAATGCGGGAAACGCGGCGTTCGTCAGCCACAAAACGCCTCGTTTTGGCGTCTCAAAAAGCCGCGTTCCAGGATTAACCGGCGCAAGTCCGAGTTGCGCGCGATCTTCCCCAAACGTCAAAGGCGTCGTCGAAAGTTCAGACGCCAACCCGAGCGGCTTGAGCAACGCGACGGCGCCGCCTAACAGAAGGAGACCGCGGCCTTGACCGCTCTCCTCGTAGGCTCGCAGTTGCGCGACGACCGCGTCGTCGAAGAGCGGCGTCGTTTGGGCGATTTCATCCCCTTGATAAACGCATACCGCGTCGTATCCGTCCAGATCGACACGACGTCCGTCGGTATCGCGATATCGAACGATTCCGTTTGCGGTCGCCACCAGAACGTCGACGGAATTCTTACCGACGACGTTCTGAATGATTTCAACAATCTCGTCGCTCTCTACGCGCAACGGACTCTGAGGCTTTTCGTCCAAGAGAACGCCTATGCGCTCGGACGCGGTCGCCTCGGTTGAAAGATAAAAGACGCATAAAGTCGCCAAGAAGAGCGCCGCTACGTGGATCGCTGTTTTCATAGTTGGTCTCGACATCTTCGGGAATAAAGGCGGAAAAAGCGCGTTCGACCATAACGCGCCACAACGCAATTCTACGCGCTATATTACCAGCTCGCATCGTTAAAGTCAAGCAACGAGCCAACGAACCGGAAAAATTGCTCGGATCCAACGCGACGTTCCCAAACGCTAAGCGCATTGACGGACGATAACAATGAAAAACGCGCGTTACCGAGAAAGGCAACGCGCGTTTTTTATCGACTCAATGAACGTCAAATCATTCAAATTCCAAATCGTCCAAAGTCAAATTGGAATAATCGGCGCCTTGACCAAGCTCGAGTTCTTCGAGCGTAGCGCCTTCTTGACGTTTGACTTCCCAAGTTTTCGGTGCGGATTGAACGTGCTTGGCGACGCCGGCGCGCTCGAGAAGCGACTTTCCGAAAATATCCGTGTCGAGCGAATCCGGCGGTACTTCGCCTTGAGCGCCGTTTTTAACAGGATCGTAACGAAGAATATACTCGTGTCGAGCAAATGCGACCTTGCCGTTCGGGTCGATGCGTTGATCTTGAGTTCTGAATCCGTTGACGGTCGTTCCGTTCGTACTTCCTAAGTCAACTACGTACCAATATCCGCGCGAAAGAACAAGCTTGCAGTGCTTGCTCGAAACATTGGAAAAACGCAAAACAATATCGCAAGACTCATTCCGCCCAACGATAAGTTCGTCTTTAAGAAGCGGAATATCGTCTCCGCCGCGATACGGCTCTAAAACGCCATACATTCTATCAAAATCCCCTTATATATAAGGACGCGCCTATGCGCTTTGCTTTCGACGATCACAAGCGCGTCGAGTATCGACACGACAGCGTCGCTTTGCAATTATATCTCACTTTTCGATATTAACAAGAAAAAGAAGCGCCTCGTCGTTCTAAAAAGCCAACCAAGCGTTCTCCGCCCTTGCTAAAATCGGAAAAGAGAGTATCCTTATAAGACGATTTACGCTCGAAACAGTTCCCATGTCTCGAGCGCTTCTTTGCGGAAATGAGTCCCATTCAACTTTCATTCGATGGAGAACGTCGTGTCCCAATTTAACGATAAGCCGGAAGAAATCGAACAAGACGAATCGAAACGTATGACGAACGGCGCCAACATCGTCGTTAAAACGCTCATCAAATGCGGCGTTAAATATGTCTTCGGTTATCCTGGCGGGGCTACGATTCCTTTGCACCAGGCTTTTTCTCATTTTCGCGATCAAATTCGCGTGATTTTACCCCGACATGAGCAAGCGTGCGGATTCGCCGCGCAAGGATATGCGCGAGCGACCGGAGAAGTCGGCGTCTGCATGACAACAAGCGGACCCGGCGCCACTAATATTATCACCGCGATCGCAGACGCTAAGCTCGACAGTATTCCAATCGTTATTATCACCGGTCAGGTCAATCTCAATTCGATCGGAGAAGACTCCTTTCAAGAGACCCCGATTACCGAAGTCTGTCGTTGCATTACGAAACACCACTACCTTGTGGAGCGCACGAGCGATTTGGCGCGCGTCGTCCGCGAAGCCGTCTACGTTGCAAAGTCCGGTCGACCCGGCCCCGTTCTCATCGACATTCCGAAAGACGCGCTCGTTGGACAATGCGTTCCCGACTACGAGCAACCTTTCAATCTTCCCGGTTACGAGCAAGACGAACCAACCGATCTTTCGGCGTTCGACGAGATTATTAAGCGTTTAAATAATGCCCAGCGCCCAATGATACTCTCCGGCGGCGGCGTCTCACTAGCAGACGCCAACGAGCAAATTCTCAAGCTTGCGGAAACGATTCAGTGTCCCGTTGCGACGACGATGCCCGGTCTCGCCAGTTTCCCGCGCGATCATAAGCTGTGCGCCGGTATGGCCGGTATGCACGGAACATACGCCGCGAACTGCGCGATTCGGGACTGCGACTTGTTGCTCGTCTTCGGCGCGAGATTCAGCGATCGTGTCGCAGCTATTCCGAAAGCCTTTGCTCGCGGCGCGTTCGTCGCTCATTTTGACGTCGATCCATCGGAATTTAACAAGGTGAAGCGCGTTGGAGCGACCGTGCGCGGCGACCTTAAGGACACTATTGGCGCCTTCGTCGATCGCGTTCAAAAAGACGGCAAACTTAAAGACTATTCCAACTGGCGCGCTACGGTTGAAAACTTTGCAAAGGAACACCCGGTCTTTTACAAACTTCGCGATGTAGAAGTCAAAGAAGACATGATCATCGCGCAAGCCGCGATCGCCGAACTTTCCAAAGTTACACAAGGAAAAGACGTCATTATTACCACTGGAGTTGGTCAACACCAGCTTTGGACGACTCTCTTTTACCATTTCAACGCGCCCCGTACATGGCTCTCTAGCTGCGGGCTCGGTACGATGGGGTTTGGACTACCTTCAGCAATGGGCGCCAAGATCGCGCGACCCGAAGCAACCGTGATCGCGATCGAAGGCGACGGTAGTCTGCAGATGAATATTCAAGAGCTTGCAACGTGCGTTACGGAGCACATTCCGGTCAAGCTTCTCCTCGTGAATAACCAACTTCTCGGCAACGTCGCGCAGTGGGAGGATATGTTCTTCCATCACAATCGTGCGAACACCTACCTCGGCGATATAGACGACCCCGAAAACTTCGGCAAGGGCGACGGCTTTCACGTCAAGCGTTATCCCGATTACGTCGCGATCGCCAAAGCCTACGGCTGGGACGCAGTCTCCGTTGAAAAGGCTTCCGATTATCCGCAAGCGCTTCAACAAATGCTCGATAGTCCGAAACCCTTTATGATCGATCTTCGAATTCCGTACAGTCAGTACGTATTGCCGATGATCCCACCGGGAGCTACCGTCGACGATATTCGTTTTGAGTAAGTCCGCAAACCCAAATGCGTCGTTTGATTTTCATTCGACGCATTTTTGTTACTTAAGAGGGTAAAAGCCATATTCAGTTGCGAGAAGCAGAATTATGTTTACAAGATTTTCACTTGAAGAATTTTTTCCAGGCGGGAGCATTATTGGACCCTATTTTCGTCTTAGCTTTTGGAGCCGCATAATCTCTTTGTCAATGGCAGTCCTCATACTTGCTTTTAATAAGTATGGCTTTTGGCTTTCCCTTGTTTTTTTTCTATTGTTCTTTGTTTTGCTGGCGATCCTTTGCTCGTTAATTGAAAGGCGTCGTAACGGAAAGGGAAAAGCTAAAAAGAAACGTGACGAATCCTCTTCCCTTGGATTCGTCGTTGTTCCAGCAATTCTAAGTTCCTATGTAAAAATCATCGATTTTAAGTTCAAAAACACGACCCGACGATTACGCGTGCCGTCAATGCTAGACGGTAAAAATGTTTGGGAAATTGGCGCGGACCTCTGTTCGCATTCTCCAACGCTCATGAGTCTGGAAATTGACGACGGCGTTCAGATCATCGGCGCCGGCGCGTTCAACGGATGCAAGGAACTGTCTCAGGTTCTAGTTCCAGGATCTATTACACAAATCGGCTCCGACGCTTTTAACGGATGCGAAAAACTCCATGAAATCAGGCTTTCTGAAGGTCTTATTAAAATTGACGAGTACGCGTTCTACAACTGCTTCAATCTGAGATGCGTAGTCATTCCGAGAAGCGTTAGTTTTCTAGGAACAAACGCGTTTCCCAAGACCACGCGACTTCTCGTCTTTCCTAACAGCGACGGCGAAATATGGGCGCGAAGCAATAAGTACAATTACCAGAGAATTATTTAGCGCTGCCTTTTTCGTCACTTGAATATACGTCGAAAAATGAGGAATACGAACTATGTCGGCAGATTCTTCCTTTGACAAAGACGATTCCGCAGAGGATTCGACGATCGCTTCGATTCTCGACGACAATCCTGCGTTTGTTCTACTCATACTGACCGTCGGATTCGCCTTGCTTTTCGGAACGCTTTATCTAACGCTAGCCGATTTCGTTTATATTTTCATCGAGTATGGTTTTACACTGGGCGTTATTATCAATTTGGGGATAGCCGTTGCGATCTTGCTAATGAGTTCGCTTTTTTACTTTATCGCCAAAGGGATTTGTCTATGGCGCTCAAAATTCGTCAAGAAGAAGATCAAGACGGTTTCCGCGACCGGTTTTGTGGTCATGCCGTCTTTTGTTAATTCGTCCGTGAAAATAATCGATTTCAATAATAGGAAAACCATTCGTCGCCTATTCATTCCATCGACGTTAGACAATAAAACCGTTCGAGAAATCGCCTCGAACGCGTTCTCCGAATCACCGCTTCTGACGTCCGTCGAAATTGAGGACGGGATCGAAGTCGTCGGTCTCGGCGCGTTCCAACGTTGCGTCGAACTCCAAAGCGCGAGTCTGCCAAGTTCCCTTTGTCAAATCGATTCCAGGGCGTTCTCAGAGAACCCAAAGCTACGAACCCTTTTCCTTTCAGAAGGTCTAATCAAAATCGACGACTGCGCCTTTTTCAAGTGTCCGTCGCTTAGGAGCGTCATGATTCCGCGTTCCGTGTGTCATATTGGACGCGTCGCTTTTGACAAAAGCACAACGCTTCTCGTCCATCCAAACAGCTACGCGGAAGCGTGGGCAATAAAAAACCGCTATTCTTTCCAAAGAATAAATTAAGTGAGTCGTCCACATAAAGAGAAAGGTCGCATTGGCAAGGAAAAGCCAATGCGACCTTTCTTGCTTCGGAAGCCGTCGCGTCTTGACTACCGCGCGGCGAGAACGGCGTCTTTCATTTCGCGAACGTACTGACCAACGAAAGGCGCGCTCTCCGCTCCATGTTTCGCCACAATCTTCATAATCGCGGAACCAACGATAACGCCGCAAGCGTCGCGCGCGATTCTTCTCGCTTGTTCCGGAGTCGAAACGCCAAATCCGATCGCGTAAGGAATATCCGTGTTTGCGCGCACAATCGACGCGATCGCGCCTAAATCGGTTGTGATTTCACGGCGAACGCCCGTTACGCCTAAGCTGGATACAATATAAAGAAACCCTTTGGCGTCCTTGGCGATCATCGAAATGCGATCTTCCGAGGTCGGCGCGACAAGGGAAATAAAATCGATACCGTGCGCTTCGCACGTAGGTCCAAATTCATCTTTTTCTTCATATGGAACGTCGGGCAAAATAATTCCGTCGATTCCGACCTCTTCGCATTTTCCAAGAAATCGCTCCGCGCCATAGGAAAAGACAACGTTCGCGTAGGTCATAAAGACGAGCGGAACAGTAACGTCGCGACGCAAATCCTTAACGAGCTCAAAGATTTTATCGGTCGTCGTTCCGCCGGCGAGCGCGCGCATATTCGCCTCTTGAATTACCGGACCTTCCGCCGTAGGATCGGAAAACGGAATTCCCAACTCAACCAAGTCGGCGCCGTTCGCAACAGCGGCGCGCACAATCGCCGCCGTCGTCGCTAGATCGGGATCGCCGCACGTTATGAACGGAATGAACGCCTTGCCTTTTTCAAAAGCCGTGTGAATTCTACTCATCGATATGCTCTCCTCGATATCGCGCGATCGCCGCGCAGTCCTTGTCGCCTCGACCAGAAATCGTAATCGCAACGATCTGATCGCGCCCCATCTTCGGCGCGATCTTCATTGCGTACGCTACGGCGTGCGCCGATTCGATCGCCGGAATAATTCCTTCTGTGCGCGAGAGAAACTCAAACGCGTCGACCGCCTCGTCGTCCGTTATCGGAACGTACTTCGCGCGACCAATGTCGTGCAAATACGCGTGCTCCGGACCGATTCCCGGATAGTCCAATCCGGCGGATATCGAATACACCGGCGCGATTTGACCAAACTCGTCTTGGCAAAAATACGACTTCATGCCGTGAAAAATCCCAAGCCGTCCCGTATTGATCGTCGCCGCCGTCTCGAAAGAGTTCACGTCTCGACCGCCTGCTTCGCAACCTATCAGCGCAACAGATTCGTCGTTAATGAAATGATAAAAGGATCCGATCGCGTTCGAACCGCCGCCAACGCATGCGATAACGGCGTCGGGAAGGCGTCCTTCTTTCTCGAGCATTTGCGCGCGAAGTTCTTTCGAAATCACCGCTTGGAAGTCGCGGACAATCGTCGGAAAAGGATGCGGTCCCATAACGGAACCGAGGCAATAATGGGTGTCGACAATACGATTCGTCCATTCGCGCATCGCCTCGGAAACGGCGTCCTTGAGCGTCGCCGTGCCGGTCTTCACCGGCACAACCTCGGCGCCGAGAAGACGCATTCGATAGACGTTCAACGCCTGACGTTTCGTGTCTTCTTCGCCCATAAAGACAACGCATTCCATACCCATGAGAGCCGCCGCCGTCGCCGTCGCGACTCCGTGCTGCCCAGCGCCTGTCTCCGCAATAAGACGCGTCTTGCCCATCTTCTGCGCAAGGAGCGCCTGACCAAGAACATTATTGATCTTATGCGCGCCTGTGTGATTCAGGTCTTCGCGCTTTAAATAAATCTTTGCGCCGCCTAGCTTTTCCGTCGTCGCCTTCGCAAAATACAAAAGCGACGGTCGCCCTGCGTAATCGTTAAAGAGCGACGTCAATTCGCGATTAAAAGCTTCGTCTTCTTTAAAATGATTGTAAGCTTTCTCAAGCTCGATCACCGCGTTCATAAGCGTTTCGGGAATGTATTGCCCGCCGTGAACGCCAAATCGTCCCGCTTTCATAAGGAGCCTTTTCTTTCTATATCTACACCGAACATCGAAAAACGACGTTCGTCGGCTAAATTGAGCGAACAAGCTCGACCGCCTTCTTCATTTTGTGAATATCTTTGACCCCTGACGTTTCGACGCCGCTACTCATATCGACCGCAAAGGGACGCAAAAGTTGGATCGCCTCCACGACGTTTTCCGGTCCGAGTCCGCCTGCAAGGAAAAACGGGCGCGGCGAATCTGCGACCTTGCTCCAATCGAAGGCGCGGCCCGTTCCTCCGGCGCCGGAGTCGAGCAAGGGAAAATCCGCCCTCGTCTGAAACGCGCGCGCGACGTCCAATTCGGAGTCGATCCGATACGCCTGAATTATCGGCGCGCCAATCCGGCGGCGTAACTCAACGACGTAATCCTCGCCTTCTCGACCGTGCAACTGTAGAACGTCGATCGTTCCGGTTTCGACGAGACGAACGACGTCTTCAAGCGGCGCGTCGACAAAAACGCCGACCGCTTTAATCGTTCCGGCTAGCGATCTCTTGAGTTCGGCGGCGCGCTCGTAGTTCACATAACGTCGACTCCGTTGCGAAAAAACGAACCCAACGTAATCAGGTTGAACTGCGTTCGCGTATTCGACGTCAACGTCGCGCGACAGTCCGCACAGCTTAATCTTGACCATTCGGCAAGCCTCGTAACTCGTTAAGCGCGGCGCGTTTATCAACCGCCCGCATAAGCGTCTCGCCGACCAAAACCGCGTCGACCCCAATCTTGCGCAAACGCTCGACGTCCTCCGGACAAGAGATCCCGCTTTCCGCGACGAAGAGCGCTTTGTCCCCAACGATCTCGCGCAATTTCAGCGACGCCGACATATCGACTGAAAAATCGCGAAGGTTGCGATTATTCACACCGACGACCCGCGCGCCGACGCTCAGCGCGCGACGAACCTGATCTTCGTCCCGCGTCTCGACGAGCGCCGTCAGCCCAAGTTCGTCGCAAAGCTCTATATAACCTTTGAGCTGAACGTCGTCCAAAATGGAACAGATCAAGAGCGCGGCCGACGCGCCGAGCGCTTTCGCCTCGTAGATCATGCGTTCGTCAACGGTAAAATCTTTCCGCAGGCAAGGCAGGCGAATTTCGCACGCGATTTCCTCGAGGTATGAATCGGCGCCGAGGAAATAGAACGGCTCGGTGAGAACGCTCACGCAGTCGGCGCCGGCGCGCTCGTACTCCTTGGCGATTTCCAAATAAGGAAACTCCGGCGCAATAACGCCTTTAGAAGGAGACGCCTTTTTGCATTCGCAAATAAAGGCGACGTCGGGCGTTTTCAACGCTTTTTCGAAGGCGAAGTCGCCGAGAGGGTTGCGCATTGCAAGGGCGCGATCCTTGAGAGCGTCGAGAGGAAACCGCGCGTTCTCTGCGGCGACGCGTTCGCGCGCCTTATCGGCGAGAAGCGTTAAAATATCGCTCATCGTGCGTCGCTCCCTTCTTTGCTTCTCGAATCGTTTCGCAACTCGTTTGACATAGCGACAAATCGTTCGAGAGTCTCCAACGCTTTACCGGAGTCGATAAGTTGACCGGCAAGCGCGATTCCGTCGGCAAGCGAACGCGCGGCGTCGCCGAGATATAACGCAGCGCCGGCGTTGAGCAGAATAGCGTCTCGTTTCGGACCGCGTTCTCCCATTAAAATCGCGCGCGTTATCGCCGCGTTCTCGGAAGGATCGCCGCCGCGCATTTCGCGCTTATCGCAACGTTTCAAACCAAATTCTTCCGGTTCGATCTCGTACTGTTTGTACCAGCCGTCGTAAAATTCACAGACTGCGGTCGTTTCCGCGAGAGAAATCTCGTCGAGCCGATCGCGTCCGTAAACAACCATGCCTTTCTTAACGCCAAGGCGAGAAAGCGCGACAGCAAGCGGCGTGAGAAGGTATTCGCTATAGACGCCGAGCAACTGACGCTGAGGACGCGCCGGATTAGTCAGCGGTCCGAGAATATTGAAGACGGTTCGGAACCCCAATTCCCTACGAATAGCGCCCACATACTTCATCGACGAATGAAACCTCTGCGCAAAGAAGAAGCAAAAGCCGACTTTGTCGAGGAGTTGAACGCAAGCGTCCGAGGTTAGGTCGATATTAGCGCCGAGCGCTTCTAGACAATCGGCGGAACCGCAGTGCGACGACGCGGCGCGATTACCGTGTTTCGCGACTTTCACGCCGCCGGACGCCGTTACAAACGCCGAAGTCGTTGAAACGTTAAAACTTCCGGACGAATCGCCGCCCGTGCCGACAATTTCAAGGGCGTCGAAATTATGCTCCACGCGCGGGGAACAATCGCGCATCGCGGCGGCGCAGCCCCAAATTTCTTCAGTGGTTTCGAACGTCGCGCTCTTCGTCGAAAGAGCCGCAAGAAACGCCGCGTTTTGCGTCGGAGAAGTCTCGCCGCTCATGATCTCTTTCATGACTGCGTACGCTTCGTCGTAACTCAAATCTTGTTTGTCGACGATCTTTGTTATCGCTTCTTTAATCATAACGACTTGCCTCCGCAACCTTGTAGAGTGACGAAGTTTCTCAGAATCGTTTTTCCCTCAGGCGTAAGAATTGATTCCGGATGAAATTGCACGCCAAAAATCGGGAAGGAAACGTGCTGAACCGCCATAATTTCGGCGCGATCCGTCGTTTCAGCGATCACTTTCAATTCGTTCGGCAACGTGGCGCGATCGGCGGCTAGGGAGTGATAGCGCGCGACCAAAATGCGTTCCGGAAGACCTTGAAAGATCGGCGAATCGAGGTCGATCTTCGCTTCCGACTGCTTGCCGTGCATAATACGCTCGGCGTGTACGACCTTTCCGCCCAAGGCGGCGCAGATCGCTTGGTGTCCGAGGCATACGCCAAGAATAGGATATTTTCCGCCAAGTTTCCGAACAACGTCGATCGAAACGCCGGCGTCTTCCGGACGCCCCGGTCCGGGAGATATGATGATACTATCCGGGCGCAAAGCGTCGATCTCTTCGACGGTCAGCGCGTCGTTGCGCTCGACTCTAATATCCGGGCAAAGTTCGCCAATCAATTGAAACAGGTTGTATGAGAAGCTGTCGTAGTTGTCAATTAATAAAATCATTGTCGACCTCCTGCGCTTTCTTTAACGCGTTCACGACGGCCGCCGCTTTGTTGAGGCACTCTTGATATTCTTTTTCCGGAACGGAATCGGCGACGATTCCGGCGCCGCTACGAACGAAAACCGTTCCGTTTTTCTTGTACGCGATACGAATCGCAATACAGCAGTCCATATTGCCGGTATAGTCGAGGTATCCGATGGCGCCGCCGTAGACGCCGCGCTTATTATTTTCTAGTTCGCCGATCAACTGACACGCGCGAATCTTCGGCGCGCCGGAGAGCGTTCCAGCCGGCAAAACGGCGCTGATCGCGTCGAGCGCGTCGCAATCGTCGCGAATTTCGCCCCGCACCGTTGATCCGATGTGCATGACGTGCGAGTAACGTTCGATCGAGCGAAGCTGTTCCACCTCGACCGTACCAAACTTACTAATGCGCCCGAGATCGTTGCGACCGAGATCGACCAACATATTATGCTCAGCGAGTTCCTTTTCGTCGGCGAGGAGTTCCTTTTCAAGCGCTTTGTCCTCTTCTTCCGTCTTACCGCGCGGCCGCGTACCGGCGAGCGGAAACGTTTTCAGAACGCCGTCTTTCAGTTTCACAAGCGTTTCCGGCGACGCGCCCGCCATTTCTACGTCCGTTCCCGAAAAGTAGAACATATACGGCGACGGATTGATTGTGCGCAGAATGCGATACGCGTTGAGAAGACTTCCCTCAAAGGGCGCGCTCATGCGATTGGAAAGAACTATTTGGAAAATATCGCCGTCTCGAACGTATTCTTTCGCGCGCTCTACCATTTGACAATATCGCTCTTTGTCAAATAGAGGCGTAAACTCGCCGAGAATACGCGACTTCTCTTGCTTCTTCGCGCCGGTTCTCAAAAGTTCCGCAAGTTGTTTCAGTTCCACGACGGCGCGGTTGTATTCAGTTTCGACGTCGGAAAGCTTGATATTGCTGATCAAAATGATCTTCTGCGCAAAGTTGTCGAAGACGATCACCTTGTCGAAGAGCATGAGGTCGGCGTCCTTGAACCGCTCCGTGTCTTCAACGTCGACCTTAACGGTCGGTTCGCTGTACGCCAGGTAATCGTACGAAAAGTACCCGACAAACCCGCCGGTAAAGGGCGGTAAATTCGGGAGCTTTGGACTGCGACGTTGGCTGAGGATCTGTCGAATCTTTTCTGAAGGATTCGAGGTCTCAAATGCGACGCCGTTCACCGTCGTCGTCGTTCCGTCGCATGTCAGTTGAAGATTCGGCTCAAAGCCGAGAAATGTGTAACGACCCCAATTTGCGGAATCGGACGCAGATTCCAATAGGTAACAATGAGACGATACGTTTTTAAGAATTCTGAGAACTTCAATCGGGGTATACGCGTCCGAAAGCATTTCGCAACAGACAGGCAGAACGTCGTATTCGTTCCCCCGGGCGAAAGCGCGCGCTTCTTCTAACGTCGGTCTAAACACGTCGAGTCTCCTTCAAGCTCTAGGACGACGCGTTGAGAGCGCGTCGTCCGTCCGTTCCGTCAAGGCGCAAAAAAAGTCCTTGACAGAATTACTAAACGATCTGTCAAGGACGAATATATTATCCGCGGTGCCACCTTGATTTGCGGAACCAGCTTGCTGATTAGCCCGCACGCTTTACGTATCTATCAATACGTTGACATTTGATTACGGAGCGTCCTACTCCGTCTCGCATACTCTCGAGACGAACTCGATTTCTGGTTGCCCTCAGAAGTCCATTCAGTTCAATATTATTCGCCGCGATCACACCGTCCGCGACTCTCTCTGGAATAAGGGATTGAACCTACTTACTCTTCCTCAACGGTTTGGCGAATATGATACGCCGGTTTAAAAATTTGTCAACAACTGCGACGCAAAAAATCACAAATTTTGAGCGACAGTCGATCACTCCTTTGTTTTGCCGACGAGAATGTAGGAACCTGTCTTATCTTTATCGATTTCCTCACGTGACACGCCGAGTTCGCGCGCGAGAATATCGAGAACGCGCGGGCCGCAGAAGCCGCCTTGACAGCGTCCGCTTCCCGGTCGACAACGGCGCTTCACGCCGTCGAGAGTGCGCGCTCCGAGCGGGCGACGTATCGATTCGACGATTTCCGCTTCCGTAATCTGCTCGCAACGGCAAATTACGCGTCCGTAACGCGGATCCTTCTTCGCCAGAGCCGCCTTTTCTTCATTGGATAGGTCGGCGAATCGAATTTCCGTACGGTTCGGATTGAAATCGGGATTCTCTTGGAAATCCAATCCGGCGTTCGCAAGAAGCTCGACGGCGTACTGCGCGATCGCCGGCGCCGACGTCAATCCTGGCGACTTAATGCCGGCGAGATTCAAGAACGCGTCGACGTCGGGATCCATTTCGATAATGAAATCCTTACCGCTCGGGAGCGCGCGAAGTCCCGCAAAATTCCGAACTGAATCGCTAAAATCGACATAATCGCTCAGGAGCTTCGACATATCGCGCACAAAGTCCAAACCTTTGCGGGTTGTCGAAACGTCCTCTTTATCGTCGCCGTCTTGAGCGTTGGGACCGACGAGCAAATTGCCGTGAACCGTCGGGGAAATCAGAACGCCCTTCCCTAACTTCGACGGGCACATAAAAATCGTGCGATCGACAAGTCCGCCTTGTCGTTTATCCAGGATATAATATTCGCCCTTGCGCGGCGTTACGCTAAAGCGTTTTTTACCAATGAGTTGTTGCACGGCGTCGGAATAGACGCCCGCCGCGTTCACGACGTAGCGCGCGTCTATCGACTCGCCGTTTTTGAACGTTACGCGGAAAAAACCGCCGCGCTTCGTCAGATCGTCCGCAAGCCCGCCTTCGTCGTTAAATTTCTCTATTTTCACGACTTCGGAACTCAGACGAACGTCGCCGCCGTTCACTACCCCGTTCTCCGCAAGCGCGGTCGTGAACTCATACGAACCGACGATTCCGCCTGTCGGCGCGACGAGCGCTCCTCGGATCGATTCTTTGAGGTTCGGCTCCAGCGCGTGAACCGCCTCCGCTCCGATGATTTCGAGTCCTTCGACCCCGTTCTTCGTTCCGTTCTCATAAAGCGCGCGCAATTGCGGCAATTCGGCGTCCGTTAGCGCGACAATCAGCGACCCGTTCAAACGGAAAGGCACGGAAAGCTCCGCGCAAAGCTGCGGATACATTCGATTCCCTGCGACGTTAAAACGCGCCATAAGAGAGCCTGTCGGAGGATCGTAACCTGCGTGAACGATCGCGGAATTTGCGCGCGAACTACCGAGCGCCACGTCGTTCTCCTTCTCGATCAAAACGCGAGAAAGACGGTATTTCCCCAATTCACGAAAGAGCGCCGAGCCTATGACTCCTGCGCCAATGATCGCTACGTCGTAAGTCATCGATGAAACCTGCCGTGTCTTGTCCGCGTCCTACGACGCGGAGAAAAGTCGGAACGCGCGACGCGCCCGGTCAATTTCCTCTTGATGCGCGCGCTTACGCGCAACAAGTCCATTCAATATACTCGGTTTTCCCAGAAAAAACAGTCGGGGCGCCGATCGTTAACGAGCGCGCGAAGTCTTCGCCTTGCGCAACATTCGTTCCGAAGTCAGCCCCATTTGGTCGATTGGAGGCGGAACAAATCCGTTGAGAATCGGTTTGGAATCCTCTTTCAAACGGTAGTCTCCATGCGCGGCGTCAACGAAGAAAGATCCGTCGTCCGATTCCGCGTAGAAGTTTCCTTCAATCTTCAAATAGGGGCGCGCCGCGTCTTCAATCGTCTTCCCCTGCCATTGTCCGGACTTATTCACGTCCCACGTTCCACCGACGCAAACGTTCCCCGTTACCTCGCTCCCTTCCGGGTACTCCGGCTTTTTTCCTTCGTCCAAGATCGAGGCGAGTTCGGGGTACTTCGTCGAATACGGCGGTTCGTTGTATTTAATTCCGGAAAGGGTCCCCTTCTCCTTCTCTTCATTGAGCCAGCCTTGAATGTGGTCGTTCGCCCAGCCCGCGCCGCGCGCGTCGACGTGAACCGCCGGATTGCAATTCACAAATAAGTTGTCTGCGATCTTGCAATCGCGACCGCCTCCGATAAACGCCGCGCGCGTTACGTTGACGAACAGATTGCCGACGATATCCGCCGAGGAGAACATGTCGTCAAGATAGATTCCGACACACCCGTTGTTTCGGAATCCGGTAATATCGTGCAAATAGTTATATCGCAATATGTTGCCGCGCATCGTCCAGTTGCGTCCGGTATAAATCGCGCCGGCGTCGTTCGACTCCTGACAGACGTTCGCGATCTCGTTCAACTCGAAGAGATGATCGTTTCCGCCGAATCCCATTCCCATGTGCGGGGCGTTCTCGACTAAGTTGTGGGCGACGTAGGCGCCGACGCCGTCGACGCGAATACCTGGCGCGTAGACGCGTTGAATTCGGGCGTAGTCATGCGCGTAATTATTGACAATCATATTTCGCGACGGTTCCAACGTCTTCCTGTCCCCTCCTGACACGCTAATACCGGCGGCGCCGAGGTTCCAAAGTTCGCATTCGGAGACGATAAGATTCGAACCGACGAGATAGATTCCCGACCCACCGCAATTCGAGACGTCGCAACGTTCAACTTTGACGTCGTTAAGCCAGCCTTGACACGAAATCGCCGTGTCGCGAGCGCCAAGAATCGAGAATCCGGAAAAAGTGAAATGTTCGACTTCGGAGAAAACAACGGCGTTCGTCAAACGCGTTAGGAGCAAATCCTCGTCGTTTTGGAACGGCGCGTACGGATAGAAGTAGAGAGCCTTCTTTTCGCGATCAACATAGAATTCGCCCGGCTCGTCGAGTTCGCAGAACGCGTTAAAGACGTAGAACCACTGCCCGACTCGATAGCCGTAAACATGGTACGGCGGCGCGACTTCAAGACGCTTAGCTACCGGATCGATTTGGACGACCTTATGCTTTTGCTCCGCCCAGTCCCAGAACCAGTATCCGTCGACCCAAAGATCCGGTTCGTCGACGCATCGCGCCATCTCGCCGTCGTCGAAGAAGAATTTACCCTCCGCGACGCCCTTTGTACCGCGAATATCGACGACGTTCGTCCCCTCTCGCTCAAGCTCGGTTATCTTAATAAAATCGTCGTTCGGATACCGAGCCAGCCGCGTCGGCTTCCCTTGGTAAAAGAGTTCGACGCCTGAAGCGGGCGTTCCAAGGTCGCCAACCTGCTGATCGGAGAGATCGACGACGTAAATCTTGTCGCGCGCTGCCTGGGGCAGTTTGGCGAGAACGTCGGGATCGGCGACTTTCTTCGCGCCGGTAACGTAACGCCCGGCGCTAATCGTAACCTTCGCGTCCTTTCGCGCGCGCCAAACGACTCGATTCGTTTCCGATTCCCCGCCGTCTTCGGCGGTAAAACGCAACGGTTCCGCTAGCTCATAGAGACCGGCGTCGACTTCAACGACGGTCCACGTTCCTTCCTGTCGATATTCGCGAGCGAGTTCTTTCGCGCGTTCTAGGGAGGCGACGGGACCGTCCGTTTTCGCCTCGTTCGGATTTGCGAACCGCCCCGACCAAGCGTCGGAGCCTGACTTCGAAACGTAAATCGTCGTTGGAGTCGGCGCTTCTCGCGCTTGAGACGTTTCTTCACCTGTCCATATTGCCAAAAGCGAGCCAAAAGCCGCGACGCATATCGCGACCGTCAATTGAAAAGATTTCATTCGTTACTCCCTACGCGTCGAGCAAACCGGCGCCGAATTGCGCCTCACGACGTTATTGTATCATATTGCATACAAAATACAAACTGACGCTTAGGATGACGCGCAAGAATGAAAAAGCCGAAGCGAATTTCGTCTTCGCTTCGGCTTTCTTTATTCAACGACCTGCGTTAGGACTTAGTCGATAACGCGTCGAACGAGCACGGCTTTCTCCCAGTTCAGGGACGAACCGCGGCGATAGTCAACCGGAATGGAGCGGTCGATAATCGAGAATCCGCGATGACGTTGCGTTTCGCCGTAATCGGAACCAAGCTCCTTACCGTAAGTGTAACCGTCCGGATAGATCGCCTGGTAGTAACGATACCACGCGTAGTTCGGGTCGGCTAGTTTCTCCAGCGTAATCTCATTTCCGTCCGGGTCGTACTTCGGCATATTGACGCCGGGTTCGCATCTCTCGACCTCAAAGTATCCGACGGTAACCCAGACGGCGAAAACGTTTGATTTGTTCGTCGTCAAGCCGGAGAGTCTCTGCGCCTCGGCGGTTGCCGCGTAGATATTACCAGGTCGCTCCGTCTTCTTCTTTTCGTAGCTCAAAACAGAACCGGTAACCGTTCCGTCTTCTTCATTTTCCACGCGCATATTGTTTTCGAGCCAGTCGAGATCGGACGTTTCCGCCGTAAGGCGTTCGCCGGTATCGGGATCAATGTAAACGTATTCGTAAACTACGTTCCCAGAAGCGTCGAGTTCATACGCTTGCGAAATCGAGTCAAAGATCGGCGAATCGGCGCTCTTCGTCGTATTGTTCGCAAGATCGCAAGTCTCAGGAGCGAGCAACGTAGCGTACGCTGGAACCGGAGGCTTGGTACCGTCCATTTGAACCCAAAGGTTCGCCGTGTGAGCCGGTTGGAAAAACGCAAAGGACGAATTCGTCGTCGTCGAATTGCCGGACGCGTCCGTTCCAGTCTCGTAAGGCAGTCGCGAATTCACGAAATCTTGCCACGGCGTGCCCGGAAGATGCGTTGAACTTCGGTCATTGATCGGCGAAACGGCGTTCAAAGCTGCCTCGGACGCAGTGTTCAGATTGATCTTACCCGGTTCGCGCAACGTCGAACGGAATTCCGGATTGCCGTATTCGTCCGTTACCGTGTTGCCGTTAATACCGACGGCAAGTTTTTTCGAGCCGAGATATAGGGACGGAACCGTTACGAAGTCGAGGAAACGGCACAGATTGAGGCAGTCGCCCGCCTTCTTCGAACTTGCGTAGAAGTTCAGATACGCGCCCTGCGCGCCAACCTTATTACGGATACCCTTCAACTCGTTTGCGTCTTCGTACTTATCGTCTTTGCGATTGACCTTGATATTCTTATCGGTATACCAATCGTCAAACCCAAAGAGTCCGAAGGAGCCGAGGGAGCCTTTCTTATTACCGTCGACGCGGTACAACTTGGAGACGTCAAAGCCTTCGGATCCGTCGCGGACAAATTCAAGTCCGAAGCGTCCCGCCGAGCTCGCCGGAACCGTCATGACCTCATACGGATTGCTGAACGGCGCGTCGCTCCAAACCAAAGTTTCGAACGGCTTATTGGGCGTTCCCGTATAGACGTCTCCGGAGTTCAGGTAATTCTGATTCAGCCCCTTGTACGTGCCGTTCACAACCGTATCGTCTTCCGTAAAGATCTCGTTTCCGTCGGCGTCAGTACCCCAAGAGCCCCAAGCGCCAATATTATTGTAGTGTCCAAAAGTATGGCGAGGAATGCGACAAATCACCGGCGACTTGACCGTTCCAGTCGTAAAAACGATCTCACGCGGAGCTTCGAGACCGGCTTTATTCCCGTCGCTCTTGAACGCGCGCGCCCAAATATTCGGTCGTTTCTCTGAAGAGAGATCGGGAGCGAACGTCTTCTGCGCTTGGGATCCCCATTGTCGAGAGCTAAAAGCGGATTTGAAATCGAGTTCGTAGGTCTTATCGGCTTCGTCGTCGTCAAATCCAAGGGCGGTGTTGCGCGCGAATTGGATCTTATTGACCTTATCTTTGTACGGATAGGCGTCGCCTCTCGTGAAGAGGGTCGTGTCCGCTTCGATTTCCGCTTTCAGCGTGGCGTTTGCGTTCTCTCCCGTAAAGACGGTGAGATCCATCATGTTCCAATCGACTGTGATATAGGGATTCATCAGTGGATGGTACGGACGGTTCGGATCCGCGACGCGTTGAACGAACGCAGACTTATACCCAGGAACGGTACCGACGCCAAAGAGTTCGTCCTGAACGATCGGATAGTTCGCAACGCGGTTCCTATAGAAACCGGTAACGACGCCGTCGTTGTTCCGATCGAAATCTTCGCGATCGCCCCACGTGTTAGGCATTTCAAAAGGAATGTCTCGAACTTGTTTTAAATGGGGATCAGCGGGATTTAAGTCGACCTTAATTCGTCCGCTAAACTCATCATTTTTTAAATCTTCGTCCGACTGTGCGTAGTAAGGATCGGTAACCTTAGACGTCCATAACGGTTCGGAAATATTGAGACCTTGTCCGCCGATATTCGCAACGGCGACCATCGTCTCGTAATTACGACCGAGATTCGCCTTGCCGATGGCGTTGAGATCAATGAAAGACTCAGTCGTCGACGGATCTTGACCAAACCGTTTTTCATTATCGTCAGTCGCCGTGGACTGATAAGACGCGGAACCGATAGAACGTTTCGTCGCAGGTCCAACCACCAAGTACTGGTTCGGAGACAGGTACGTCGTACCGTCGCTTTCTCGACCAAAGGTTCGCAACGCGTCGGGATATTCTCCGGCAGTGCCAAGATTCGTCGGATCGGCTACGGTATCGCCTTGAGGATGCGTGAACCATAGAATACGATCAAGTTCAACTTCCTTAACGCGAGCGTCCTCGTCTTTTGCCGCAACGGCGGAACCTAAAACGTTGGAAGCGTAGAGATTGAACGGTTTCCAATCGTTGAGGACGAACGAAGCGTCAGGCTCCTTTACCTTATCGCCGACGTCGAGACCTTGATCCAAATCGAGATCAGCAATGCTATTGATCTTCGTCGAGATTGTCGGCGTCGGAAGATTTCGGAATTGGCGCGGTTGCATGGAGAAGAAGTTGAAGTCGTCGAGGAACTTATCGCCGTCTTTCCTCGGGGTCAGACGGTTCAAGACGCTATTGAACGCCTTGCGATAGACGACGCCTTTTCCCTTCGCCAACTCTTTACTATCTTCTTCGGACATACCGTTCTTTTTAGCGTTCAGACCGCGCGGGTCGGCGCTGTCGCTAATCGCGACTCTCCAAACCGGCATATTAAGTTCGCGATTTTGCGAGTCAATATAGACCGGCGTCGTCTTCGAAAGTCGGAGACGCCATTGTCCGATACTCGCGTCATAGTCGTAGAGTTCCGGAGACTGCGGCGTGTTCGGGTTCGCCGTGCAGTAGAACTCCATATACGTTGAACCTTGCGGTCGCTTCACTTGGTCGAAATTCTGATCGCCCTCTTCGCTAACCGCGCTGGGATCGCTGACGCCCGTTTCGAGTTCGGTGTCTGCAATACCCAAATCATGGAAGTTCAGCGTTTCCGTCAAAACTAGATCGGGGCGTTCCATTCCCCAAACGACGCGGAACCCAAGGTCGGTCGATTGATCGTGTAAATCTTTAATTTCTTTCGACGTCCATCGCGCGATCAGCTCGTTCGACGGCAAGTACCGCGTTACGGCGCCGGTCGCTTCATCAATGTCGCCAACGGAAACGCCGTTAAAGTCGACATAGCAACTCGCAGCGCCATTGGAAGACACGCTGTTATCCAACGCGTCTTTGAAGAAATTGAACATTTGCTCCGTAACGACGCCTTGGTTCGGAGCGAAGAGGAAGTTCACAAACGGATCTTCGGTTCCCGCCCAAGAAGCGCCTTCGCCCTTCCACTTATTGTTCACAACAGTCTCGCCGGTCGTGGGATTCGTCGACGTAATCGTCGCCAAATCGGTTACGTTAGGCAACGAATCGTCGGTTTCGCCGTCGAGCCACGCGTAATCTTTGACCCACCAGCCGTCGAAGGGCGTGGGATCGAAGAAGAACGGAGTCATCGTCGCGTCGGGATCAGAGAAATCGACAACGTTAGCGCACCATTGCGCGATGCGGGTAGCCATCAGCTCGCGCGCCATGAGGTCTTTCACTTGATCTTTATGTTCGAGTTTCTCAAAACGGAGCAAGTCAAAGGAGCCTTCGATGTAGTTCGAGAGTTTCTGCTCGACATAATTCGGGTAAGAATCGGGATCCGCCGCAGCAGTTTCGTCGGCGTCGTCAAGCTCGCCGTCGGCGTCGTAAAGTCTCTTACCGTTCATGTCTTCGTAAAGAAGAGTCATCATGACAAGGTAGAGACCGCGCGCATACTCCATGCGTTTAACCAGCCCGGCGTTGTGAAGATCCCGATTGTATGTCTTTCCCGTTGTATCTTCAACGATGAAATCGCCGCTCCCGTCGACGCGAAGGGAATCGCTAGGACGATTGTCGGCTTTTGAGTAGTCGACGTCGACCCAATAGTTTTTCTGAGCGAGAGCGTTCAGATCGATCTTTTCACCACGCAGAATCTCTTTCGGCAACATTGAAACAAGATACAGCGTGATCTTTTCAACGATGCGATTAAAGACGGCCGCATTCAAATCGTTCCCGTCAAGATAGAGGTTCGTTCCTTCAACGTCAACGGAAATCGGATTGCCTTCTGAGTCGACGTCAGAACGAGTTTCCTTGGAGACGATACCTTTTGCTTCGAATACTCGTCGCAGTTCACTACGAACGTTTCTTCGAATCAGGTCAACAAAACCATAGTTTCCGTAACGCACGTTGTCGCTATCGACGAAATTCTCAGGAAACGCCATGCTCGGGCTCGGAACGTCGGAACTAATCGTCGTGAGCGTGTGGCGCGCGACGTTTCGATCGTCCATCACGTCAAAATTTCCGCCGGAATCGCCGGTCATTTCCAAGTCGGCGGCAAGTTCGTTCGGAAGATTCACCGCGTCGGCGTCAAAAGGACGGAGAAGGCGTTCAAGCGCAGTGATCGTGTAGGCGGAATCGTTGAACGTACGAACGTTCTGATACGCTAAGTAGGGATTGTTCGAAAAACGAGGAGCATAGGTAAAGACTTGATTTCCAAGCGGATCGTAAGAACGGAAAGCCGTGTCGGCAAAGTCGAACGCCGGAAGCAAGTTGGCGTTGGCGCCCATATCGACGACAGTTGTCTTACCGCGCCACGGGAAGCGAATCTTCGCTTGGGCGATCGTCAACGTGTCCGAATTGTAATCGAAGTCGTATAGACGCATCGGATCGATATATCTAAAGAACTTCTCGCGCGTTCCCAAAGCGTCGTCGGCTTCAACGCCGCCGTTGTACAGACCAGGTTGCGCAACATAATTATCGTCGGCGTCGGCAATACCGTCCTGTCGCCAGGTCAGCGTTCCCCCGTCGACTGTAGGAAGCCTAAAGTTTTCGTCGCGGCTCTTATAACGACGCCACAGGAGTTGTGTGGCAAATCGTCGCACGTCGTTGCTACCGAAGGAGTGGAAAATCTTCTGGAGTCCTTCATACAACACGACTCCTGAGGTACCGCGACCTTCGCCGCGCTGAACGGCGGACGCCGTCGCGGCGGAAATATCGTTTCCGTTGTCGTCGAACCACTTTCCAAAACTCGGGGCGTCGGCGTAGTAGAAAGGCTCGCCGAAAGAAATGGAACCGGAGAGTCTGCCCAAGACGTCGTCGTATTCCTTCAAGTAATAAAACGGCTCAAAGTAGTCGCCATTTCCATAGGCGTGCGGCAACTGATCCCAGTTTCCGGCGGTATTCACGTTAATACGACCGTCCATATCCAGAATCAGATAGGAAAACATCGTCGCATAAGGCGTGCCGTTCTGATCGTATCGAATCGGCAGTCCGGAGGGAGTCCAGACGCCGTCGCGCGCGCCGTCGCCGTCGTTGTCGACGTCAAGTCCTTGAACGTTCGCGAAGATATTGGCGATCGAATTATAGTTATGCAAATCCGTCGTGTGATTGTGAATCGCGTCGGCGTCGTTACGCCAATAGTCAAGGAACGCGTTGCCGCCGGAGAAATTCCAGTGGTCGTATGGCAACGGTCGCGGAGTCAACCTGCGAATCAAACCGGTCATTAAAGCATCGGCTCCGTGATTGGACGTCTGTGCTCTATAGGCTATGTTGTACATATCCAAATATCCGTTAGCCAACATTTGGAACATGGACGGACGATGGAAAGAGGGAATAAACGATGTCACAAGATTCCCTGACTCGTCGCGACTGTATTGGTAGCGCGCGAGGAAGAGAGAACGCTCGTCAGGGGCGGTATAAGAAGAATTCAAACGGGGAGATTCGACTCCATTTCCCGAATATCCTCCCGCGACTGAAACGCCTTCGACAAAAGAACCGGATGCGCTGGGGCGAGAACCGAAATCATTTGCGTTGTACGTAACGTCAGTCAAATGTGCCCAAAACGTTCGGAAACTCGGCGAGCCGGAATTAAAGCGTTTATACGTCTGGAAATCAGGCGCCGCAGCATTTGCCCAGAAAACGTATGGTATTCGGAGCTCTTCAGGGTCTATTCCGTTCGGGGCAAACTCTGGAATATGCATATTCCTCAACGCGTTTTGAGCGTCGACCATCCATCCTGCCACCGCAACATCTTTTTCTTTCCCCGGAGAGAAACCGCCGACGCCAGTGCCGCTGTAAGCAGGTAGGTTCAAACGCACTGTAACGACCGGATACGAATGATTGAAGGTCTTGAGTTCGGTTCCACCCAGTCTATTCAGCTCATTGACAAAACTAAGCAGTTCTTCTGAAAGGTCAACTTTGAAGTGCCAGAAGTCGAAATCGCCGTAATAACTTTTATTAGAAATGTCCTCACTATCTTCGTTGTAGTGTTCGTACCAATAATCGCCGACAAGGGAACCGTCGCCATTATAAGCGGAGTTTGTCGGGTTCGTAATCACTTTGTCGAGAACGCGCGCGCTCGTATTTTGAACAATAGTATTCCAGGCGTTGACGGCGCCTGCGGAAATTCCTTCGTCAGAATTGTCTTGATCTAACTCGCGAAACGTCAATACGTTTCCAGAGTTTTCAAAAAGGCTTGTAAAAAAGCCTCTACGATCCGAATCGTTCAACAACGAAGAGACAGCGTTCCCATTAAGAAGAGTATCGGGAGCCACGATCGCGATTTTCTTATGGGGGATGATTGCAATTCTGGCGCCAAACTCAATAGTGGAATTGACGCTTTCGGAATCGTAAATTTTCCAATCGCCGTACATATTCTCCAGGATACTGAAGGGACCGATCGGGTTCGCTTCATTATCGGAGCCGACAAGAACGTTTTTAATAGCGTAATCGAGGTCGCTTTGGACGGGAACAGGCTGAACCGAGTCGATTTTCTGCGCGGTTTGAGCAGTTTCCGCCATATTCGACGTAATGATCATATAGGAGAGAACGGACAATGCGAACATTGCCATCAATCCTAGGATCATTAACAATACGGCGCCATTACGGCGTACAGCGTTTCGACGTTTCATAACAGTAGACTCCTTGCCTCGAAAGGGAGGCGTTCGTCGTCCTTGCCCCGCAGATTCGATGTTGAACGGACGACTGTCCGAAGAATCCGCGCCATTATTTCGTGCGGCGAGGTACGGTCGCCGCGCGTTCTCTCGTAATATAAAAACAACGCCGACGTCTGCTAACGCGACACGCGCTAGGCGGTTCGCCTTTAGTCTCACGTCGGCGTTCTATGTCGCAACCGATACTTTGGACGATCGCCGCGACGCATAATTCCCTAAAAGTCGACTGATCCGGAATAGACTCCAATCGCGCCCGGATAGAAGACGGCGGACACAGCGACGTTTCCACCGCCCCACGTCTTCGGAGTGTCGCGACCAATCAACGTCAATCGAACCAAGTCGGTTCCTTCTTTTTGACTAAAATTGGCTATCTTGTACCAATGTGCAAAGGTCGGCACGCCGCCGTCCTTGGGAAAATCGCTTGGTCCAACGAGCATAAGGTATCGTGTCTGCGCCAACTGTTCTAAGACGCGCGTCTTGTCTTGCGCGCTATTCGCGGAAACAACGTTGACGCCGTCAGCCGTGCCGACGCCTGTGCTGAGGTTGATCGTTATATTACCCCCTTGATATCCCGCGCCGTCCACTGTTGCCGCGAAGACCTTTTGATCGTTCAAAACGCGATCTTTGAAGACAACGACGTCGTAGTCCGCCGACGTTACCTCATTGGGCGGGCAATTAAACATATTTGCCGTCGACGACTTCGGAGAGACAAACGCCATCCACGAATAACGACCGGTAAACGAGGCCTTTGCCCCTGCGTCGCTAACGAACGCGCCGTTTACCGAATCGAAGTAACTCTCGTCTTCCGTCTCGAATAGAGGACGATACGTCGACTCGTCTTCCGATTCCGCGACTCCCGACACAATATCGTCCTGCTGGTAAAAGAGGCGATCATAGGAATATGCAAGCGCAGATCCAAAAGAGGTCAACGAGCCAAACCTCTGTTGCATTGTAACGTTATAACCGTCGACGCCTTCGTAGAGAGGCGAGACGAACGGCTGAACAAAGGTATAGCCGCCGGACGGCGCGTAAGTAAGGCTACGAGGAAGGAAGTCGGAGGCAGAAAGAGACGTCAAGGGATCGAGCGCAAAAGGAACGTTCAAATTGATGGTGTTATTTGCGCCGTCAAGAGCGGAAGGCAACGCGTACAACTGATTTCCCGTCGCATTATACACTCGAATCCACCAATTATTGGGGTTCGTCCATCCGTTTGCTTTAAGAATCCGTTGCGCGTTCCGACCGACGGCGGAGGAATGATCCGCTTCGCTCATTTGAGACATACGGAATCCGCCGAAGGGGATGGCGGCAAGGACGCCGACGAGTCCGACGGAAAGCACGAGAACCGACGCCATAATCTCGACGAGCGTAACGCCGCGACGTCGCAAGGCATACGATTTCAATGTCGTCGTCATATTAACGTCCTCCAACGTTTCGTTTTGAATTTCTAGCGAGTTCGCGCGATTCCACAACGCCCTGGAACGGCTCCGAGAGGGTGTATGCAAAGGGTTGCTCGACTTCAACGGTTGAGACGACGCCGGTTCGCGGATTCAAAGTAACCCAGAAGTTCGCAGGATCCTCGAAGTTCCACAGTCCGTCTTCCGCCATTGAATCGGTTCCGTTCATTCCGAGCGCCGCAATTCGATCCCAGCGACCGATCAAAAAGTAGAGCGTGTCCCCGGGAAGCTTCTTCTGATCGCCGTCGAGAATATAATCGAGCTCTCCGGTCGGCGCAAACATTACGGTAACGTCGCATCCTTTGGCGAAGGAACGCGAATCCGTTCCGGAAAATTCCAAATCGACGACGGAACCTTGCGGCAATCCGACCGGAGCGGTCATCGTTGTGCGCGGCTTTCCGCTACGAATCACTTTAAAAGTCGCTTGGGTAAGCGTAGGCAACTCGACGCCGGGAATCTGAACGATATACGGGACGTTTCCGATACAGTAGACGTCGTAGTAAGGTCCGATCGAATTAAACTGGATTTTCGAATCGACGTCAGGATCGACGAAATAACTCCAATAGGGATCGCTCGCTCGCGTTATCTGATTGATTCTCATTCCGTACCGATGGTCGGTAACGTCGGTGATCGTAGTAATTGCGCCTATTCCAACGTCTACAGTATTAACGCGCGCTCCTGTCGGGTCGACGCCTTCTTCGCCAGAGGTCAGCCCGCTGTAAACAGGCGGAATTTCAACTTGACGCAACACCAACGATGCGGAGCCGCGATCGGCGCTGGGGTCGTAAGTGCCGTCGTAATACTCGAACTGCACGCCGCACGGACGTCCCGTTGCAATAGCGCGGGATCGCGCGCGTTCCAAATAAGTCGTAACGGTCGAAGCGGCGCGCGTCGTTACCTGCGATTCCATCATCGGTTTGATCGTAGGCACGCTCATCGCCGCAAGCGTCAGCATGATCGCGGCAACGACGAGAAGCTCGATCAAAGTCGCGCCTTTTCGTTCCGAGCGATTTCGATTCCTTCGCATCCTAGCAACTCCCGAGTGGAATTTTCTGATTCAGACTAAATTAACCTTAAAACGTTCACAATTGACTCGCGCGATTAGTTGATCGTTTCTTGATACTCGCTAACCAAGGTTCCGCTGTCGACGAAATTCGTAACATTATCGTCGTCGGCAAGTGAAATCGAACCGTTCTTCGGCTGTAAGACTCGCGGGGAAACTCCGTCGCCGAACAATCCGTCGGCGCCGGGATGGACAAGTTGGAAGCGACTCTCTTCGTACCATTCGGGGGCGCCGTTGTTCATTGTCCGCGCGTAGGGGACGGCAAAGCTCAAAGTCGCGGAGGTCGGGTCGTCTGAGTCGGCGAAGGCAAAACCCTTATCAAGATACGAAGACGCGCTCGTAGGTCGGAAATAAAGGACAGGATAACCGCCTTGGAGGTATACGGGCATGTACCGTTTAACGACGTCGTTGGATTTCAAAATAGCGCTGTCGACATAACAGGCGCTCGTCCCATTGAAATCGGCGACCGCCAATGCGCCGATCGACTTTTTGTCAAAGAGGAAGAGCGGCTTCTCACGTTTCGCACGTTCAGGTCGCGCGATCGCCTCATTTTTCGAGTAGTTGATCCCCAAGGGATACTTAGGACTCGCATAAAATCCGCAGGGAACGCCGTCGCTATTGGGCAAACCGCCGAGCCAAAAGATCAAAGCGGAAGCATGATTGGCGAAATCCCAGACGTGTCGAAAATTCGTACCGGAATCAGGCTGATCTAGCGACGACGCGGAACTCAACGCTGAATCTCCGCTCACATACCCGCCGCTGGAGAGCGCGCAGCCTTCTCGCACCATAATCATAAAGTTGGCGAACAATTGATCGGTCGTTCCGGAACCAAGATCCATGCGCGGCCAACGTTTTTTGACGTGGCGAACCACAGCCTCTGTATCGCTGAAATCGGGCGGATATTCGCCGTATCGATTTTTGTACTCGTCGAGCGCGATCGAAAGTTGGGCTTCTTGCGAAGAGATCACGGACGCGTTTACAGAACGACGAGCGCTAACGACGACGGTTGTCGTCATACCGGCCAAAAGTCCGATGATAACGATAACCACCAAGATTTCGACCAAAGTAAAACCGGCTCGTTGGCTCGCATAATTACGTCGATATGTCGTCATTGCGCTACCTTACTAACGTATGGTTGTCAATATTGTCTTTGTACGAGCTGTTGACCGGCATACCGATCAATTGCGGGTTCTCGGCGTCGCGTTGCGCAAAAGGATCGAGGACGCTCTGTCCGGCGGCTACGGCGTCGTAAGGCGTGTACAGACCAAATTCTCCGTCGTTTCCGGCGGAATAAACGTACGGCACGACAAACCAACCGTCGCTCACGCTCAGAGGATCGAACGGATCGGAATCTGCGGAAGGATCGAAATTGGGCGGGGTCGTATCGTCTACGTAGACGCGTTTTCCAATTTCAGCAGAGGAGCGCAAAAGCGGGACGTCTTCCCAGTACGGTTGTCGATCGCTTCTTTCGAGACCAGGCGCCCAGCGCATCCAGCAAATCGGTCTTCCCCAGCCGTCGACAAATTCTTTTAATCCGTTGCCATCGAGATCGGCGACTTCGCGTTCCGCAAAGAGAGCGCGCGCTTCCGGCTCAACGTTCGTAATCACGAGATAAAGCAATTCGGCGTTAGCGATCATCGGATTCCCGACGCCGGGCGAATCAGTCTCGTTGCTCAAGGCGCCGTTGGCGCTCAGTCGAATCTCGGCAAGATACGCTTCCTGCAGAGGCGTAACTCTCGGCGCGGCAGATCCCAGTCCGATCGCAATCGGCTCGCCGTCTTCATACGGATTCAACTCGTCTTCAGAACAAGGAAAATCGCGACGAAGGAGTTCGCGCATGAGTCGCACGCGCGCTTGCGCGCTTTGCAAAGGAGTTAATCTACTTTCAGGGGCGCCTGGCGCCGCGTACTCCGCATTAGTGGCGGAATAACCGCCGTTAAAAAATCTATTCTTAATCACTTCGATATCGGAAAGATCGACGCGCCGATACTGATATTTCTCATATGCGGCGGTTAAAACGGAATCGATCTTAGCGATCGTCGTTCGCGTCTGAGTCTCGCGAGCGCTCTGAATCGCGGCGCGAACGGTCGTGATCGAAATCGCGCTCAACATACCGATAACGGCAATGACCGTCAGGAGTTCGACCAGGGTAAACCCTGGACGCTCCAACGCTCTGCGCCGTTTCGCACTTTGCGCACTGCGGATAACTAACGTCATACCGTTCCTCGTTACTCATTCACGTTATTCGAACTGCTGATAGGTTCGGTTCGACCCAATCAACCCATGAACGCGAAAACGACTTCGCGTTCCCTACTCAATTTTCGATTTCGGAGTCGAGCGTCGCGCCGTTCGTGAAGTTCGTCACATTGTCGCGATCCTTCTGCGAGACGTCGCTTCGTCCTAGATCGCGCGGCTCATACTCTTCGATTTCGTCCCCTTCGCCTTCCGGATGGTCAATTCCGCCGTGGGGGTCGGTTCCGAATTGTCCGTCTTCACCGGCGTAGATCAGTTGGAAAGAATCGGGATTATACCAGGTTCCGTTCTTCATATACGGCGCCGCGACGTTACCGACGTCGATGAACAACTCTTTACCCATATACCCGTCTTTCGAGTTCGCTCGGAAATAAACGATCGGACTGTCTTTATACATCAGACCTCGATCATTATAGTTTCCACCGCCGGTCCCGTCGCTATCGAAGGTTAATTCAATCATCGGGGTTTCGCGAGGATCGTTAATCGCCTCGTCAGCGGAGAGTCCGATACCGAGAGGATTGCGATCGTCGGAATAGAACCCGTCGTAGGCTCCGGATTGTTCCGGTCCGGCAAGCCAGAATAGCAACGCCGTGTCGCCTCCGCTCGCTTTACCTTTTTCCATTTCCTTGCGAGCTTCTTGCACCATCGTCACGATCGTGGGATTCTTTGACTTCAAGGCGTTCGGCCAGCGCTTCAGAATGTGTCGTCGGATCTCGTCGTCGGAGGCGGAGCAATCAGGCGGATATTCGCCATACTTCTGCTTATACATTTCGACGCACTGACCAATATCGTCGAGACGCTGACGCGTAACGGCGTTGCCGCTAAAATTTCGCGCGGCGCGGAGTCCAACAAAGGAAAGACCGGCGAGAAGCGCAATAATAGCGATCACGACGAGGATTTCGATCAACGTAAAACCGTCGCGTTTCAACGACTGCGGTAAACGAGCAACGCGCATATCAGTTCCGTACTTTCTCAAAGAGCCGCCGGCCGAGCGACGGCGAACCGCGCGCGGCGTCGACGCGCGAAGCCTAGCGACAAACGCGGGAGCGCGACGCCGCAACTCCTATAACCGCGCGCTCTTTAAACTCTTAGAAGCGCGAAGCGCCTGAAAGTTCCAAATATAGCGATCTTAATTGGACAAGCTCTCGATGAGCTTAATCATCGGGAGGAAGAGCGCGATAACGATCGTACCGACCATGACGCCGAGGAACATGATGAGGAGCGGCTCGATCATGCTCATCAAAGCCTCGGTGTAAACCGCAACTTCATCGTCGAAGACGTCCGCGACTTTATAAAGCATCGCGTCGAGTTCGCCCGTCTCTTCACCTACGTCGACCATGTTGACGACGATGTCGCCCAGGATCTTATTCTGTAACTTGGTCATATAGATCAAGCAACCGATCGGACCGGCGAGGAAGACGAAGAAGTAGAAGAGACACGCCGGATGGAATCCAGGTCGCGAGTGCATCTTCATAGGGTTCGCAATGGTGTCGCCGTCTCGAATCGCGTCGAGGATCTTCTGCCACATCTGCTCGAAAACGGCGTTGTCGGACGTTTCCTTCGTAATGTTGATCGCTTCCAAGATCGGAACGCCGGATTGAACCAAGGTGCCCAAGGTTCGCGTCGTACGCGCGACGACCGTCTTCTCAAAAAGGATCCCGAAGATTGGAACGCGCAACAAGAACAAGTGCCAACCGAACCGCATATACGAGAAGCTGGTCGTTATCTTAATAAACAACCAAATTCCGAACGGCACGCCCGGGATCAAGTACCAATACGTCATAACGAAGTGAGACGCGTTCATGAGCCACTGCGTCAGAGCGGGAAGCTCCGTGTCGAAGTCCGCGAAAATTTCCTCAAACTTCGGAACGATATTCGTCATAATGAAGATGAGAATACCGGTGGCGAAGAAGACGACCGCGATCGGGTACGTCATCGCGGACTTGATTTTCGCTTTCAACTGCTCCGAACGTTCGAGGAATTCCGCGAGACGTTGCAGAATGACTTCGAGCGCGCCGCCTGCCTCGCCTGCCTTGATCATGTTGACGTACAGACGATTGAAAGCTTTCGGCGACTTCGCCATCGCTTCTGACAAACTCGACCCGGACTCAATTTCGGCGCAGACGTCGATCAAGCAGTTCCTCAACGCGCCCGGCTTCGCCTGAGTCTGGAGAATATTCAAGCTTCTCAGAATCGGCAGACCGGCGTCTTGCAGAATCGACAAGTTACGCGTAAAGTCGCGCAAAATCTTCGGTTTAACTTTCCCAAAAGAGAAAGTCTTACCGCCTTTCGCCGACTTTTTCTTCGTCGCTTTACGATCCTTATGGAGAGCGATCTTCGTAACAAGTAGACCGCTCTCCTTAAGCGTTGCGGTAACTTCCTCTTCGGTCGACGCTTCGATGACGTCGGTAAAGCCTTTACCTGCGGCGTCGACCGCCTCTACTTTGTATTTCGGCATGGGAATACCTTTTTGCGGCTGATATGATAGCGTCGCAACAAACTCGTCGGCGAAATGAGTCGATCGCGACCGAACAACGTTCAGGATTAAGTTCCAACGCGCTTAACAACGTCTCAGCAACGTTCCGACCGATAGCGCGAACAACGCGCAAACCTTGTCGCGTTGGGTTTTGTTCAATATAACGAAGACCGTTCGATAATTCAACGCCCTGCGACGAATTTTTATTTAAGATTCGTCGGACGTCGCCGTCGCGACATTAAGCGTCAAGAACGGTCTCTCGAACAACTTCCTCGATCGTTGTGGTTCCTTCGAAGATTTTCGCAAGTCCGGCGTCGCGCAAGGGCGTCATTCCGTTACGAATGGCGGCTTCGCGCATTTCCGCTACGGAACCGTTGCGCAAAATAATATTGCGAATCTCTTCGTTCACTGTAAGGAACTCATGAATCGCAGTTCTGCCTTTGTAACCGGTGTTATTGCACGCAACGCAACCTGCGCCCTGGTAAAAGTGCTTACCGACGACGTCTTCTTGCGTCAAACCCAATTCGGCGATCTGTTCCTCCGTCGGATGGATTTCCGTTCGGCATTCTTTGCAGATACGTCGAACAAGTCGCTGAGCAAGAATCGCTTGCAAGGTCGCCGTAATGAGGAATTCGGGAATGCCCATATCCTTCAGACGGGTAATGGTGCTCGGCGCGTCGTTCGTGTGCAAGGTACTAAAGACCAAGTGCCCGGTAAGGGACGCTTGAACGGCGATCTGCGCAGTTTCGCGGTCTCGAATCTCTCCGACGAGGATCTTGTCGGGATCCTGCCGAAGGATAGAACGCAAGCATTGAGCGAAGGTATTGCCGATTTCCGCGTCGATAGGCATCTGGACAATGCCGTCGATATCGTATTCGACAGGGTCTTCGGTCGTCATGAGCTTGTCGGTAACGACGTTGAGTTCCGAAAGCGCCGCGTAGAGCGTCGTCGTTTTACCCGACCCCGTCGGACCCGTAACGAGAATAATTCCGTTCGGCAACTCAATAACTTCACGGAAACGTCTAATGAGGTCTTGCGACATACCGACGTTGTTGAGGTCGAGCGAAATAACCGACTTATCGAGGATTCGGCAAACGACGCTCTCACCGAACATTGTCGGCAACACGCTCACGCGGAAGTCGACAGGGTTTCCGGCGACCATGAGGCGAATACGACCGTCTTGCGGCAGACGTTTTTCCGCGATATCGAGGTTAGCGAGCACCTTAATACGCGTTGTAATCGCGCTGGCCAAGTGTCGCGGAGGCGGAACCATCTCGTACAGCGTGCCGTCTGCTTTAATACGGATTTTGAACTCGTCTTCAAACGGCTCGAAGTGCAAGTCGCTCGCGTGGTCTTTAATTCCGAGCAGGAAGACCATGTTGAGGAGCTTCCGAACCGGAGCGCTTTCCGCTAAAGCCTCGGCGCTCGTCAAGTCTTCGGAATTCTCCGCTTGATCGACCATATCCTGGAATTCTTTATCGTTCTCCATGCCTTGGATAATCGACTCGACGCTTTCGCCCTGGTCGGTTGCGTAATAGCGTTCGAGAGCGACTTCGATTTCTTTCGGCGTGGTAACGACCGTCCTGATCTGATAACCGAGGAAGTTTCTCAGTTCGTCGAGAACGGTGATCTTCTGAGGCTCCGCAGTTGCGATCGTAAGAACGTCGTTGCGAAAGTTCAGGGGGATAATCCGATAGAGCTTCGCCATCGGCTCGGTCATGAGCTGGAGCGTTTCAGGCGGGATCGTCAGATCGGAGACGTTGACGACTTGCAGACCAAACTGCTCCGCAAGAGCTTGCGTCACCTGCTCCTCGGTGACCATATTCATGCTGATAGCAATTTGACCGAGAAGTTCGTTCGGACGCTGGCTCTGCTCGCTGCGGAGCAGTTCAAGCTGTTCGTCGTCAATAAAACCGAGATCGACTAAAATCTGACCAAAACTTCGCGCCATTCCAATACTCCCGTTTCCGATAACCTTTGCTCGTCCTCAAGGGTTCGCCAGGTTCGCGCGCATATTCCCTCGTAATTTTCGATTTACAAGCGAACATACGCGATCGATCACAATCGTTCAAAACGTTCCCATGCCGATCAACACAGGCGTTCATTATTTGCATAAAAACGCGGCGTCAAACGTATCGTTTCGCGACGATTTGCGTCGTTTCAAACGAGTAAAACTTACCGGAAATCGGCTCGTCTTACCAGTACGCAAATTAGACGCCAAAAGGATCCGCGCGTCTCGAAATCGCATATTTCGGAACGCGCGAACGCACAATTATTCTTCTTCCTCGTCGTCGTCTTCGCCGGCGCCGAGTCCCGCTTCCCAACGTCTCATCTTTTCCGCGAGCTGATCGGGCATATTCGCTTTGATCAACGCGTCCTGTTTCGTAACCGTTTGTTCTTTCCAAAGCGTGAAAAGATGGTCGTCAAGGAGTTGCATTCCGAGCTTGTGTCCTGTCTGAATCGACGAGTTAATACGGAACGTTTTATTTTCACGGATAAGGTTCGCGATAGCGGAGGTAACGACGAGCATTTCGTACGCGGCGACGCGTCCGCCTTGAATACGCGGCAAGAGCTGTTGCGACAAGATTCCAATAATGGAAGTCGAAAGCTGCGTTCGAATCTGCTCTTGCTGGTTCGTTGGGAAAACGTCGATGATACGGTTGACCGTACCTTGCGCGCCCGTGGTGTGAAGCGTACCGAAGACGACGTGCCCCGTTTCCGCAGCGGTAATAGCGGCTTCAATCGTTTCCAAGTCGCGCATTTCACCGACGAGGATGACGTCGGGGTCTTGACGCAGAGCGGCGCGAATCGCGTCGGCAAAAGACATGACGTCGACGCCGACTTCGCGTTGGTTAACCGTCGATTTCTTATGATGATGATAGAACTCGATCGGGTCTTCAATCGTAATGATGTGGTGGTCGATATTGGTGTTCAACCAGTCGATGCACGCGGCGAGCGTCGTGGATTTTCCGGAACCGGTCGGACCGGTAACGAGGATCATTCCGCGAGGACGTTGAATCAATTCCTTCATGACAGGGGGCGTTCCCAACTGCTCCATGGAAAGCAAGTCGTTCGGAATCTGGCGAAGAACCATACCGGTGTTTCCCTTTTGTTTAAAGACGGAAACACGGAAACGGGCTTTATCGCCGAACGCGAAACCGAAGTCGGTGCCGCCGCGCTCTTGAAGTTCCTGCTGGCAACGTCCCGGAGTAATACTCTTCATAAGCGAGACGGTGTCGGAAGGTTCCAGGGACTTTGTCTCAAGTCTAACAAGTCGACCATGGAGACGCAACACCGGAGGCTGTCCAACGGCGATATGCAAGTCGGACGCGCCGCGCACAACGACGGTCTCCAACAATTTGTCGATAAGAATCGTACCCATACGTCAAATATCCTCGAAAGATTAAATCTTTGTTTCTGTATAGCAGGGGGCGTCTAAAGATGCGGCTCGAAAAGATCTAGTCGTTTTCTTCGAGGCGCGCGACGCGCATAACCTCTTCGATCGTCGTTATACCGCGCATCGCCTTAACGATACCGTCTTCAAAGAGGACGTGCATGCCTTCGCTTCGCGCAAGTTTGCGAATTTTGGAAGTCGACTCGCCTTTAAAAGTCAGTTCGCGAACTTTCGGAGACATATACATTAGCTCAAAGATAGCGCGACGACCGCGGTAACCGGTCTTATTGCAGTTGACGCACCCTTTGCCTTTCATGAAGGTCGCTTTCGCGGCCATTTCAGGGGTAATTTGAGCGGCGCGGAGTTCCGCTTCGCTCGGAGTATACGGGCGTTTGCATTTCGGGCAAACGACGCGAACGAGGCGTTGCGCCATGATGCCGATAACGGAACTCGCAACCATGTATCCGGGAACGCCCATATCGACGAGACGCGTAATCGCGGAAGGCGCGTCGTTAGTGTGCAACGTGCTGAAAACCAAGTGCCCCGTCAAAGACGCTTGAATCCCCATTGAAGCGGTTTCCAGGTCGCGCATCTCACCAACGAGAATGACGTTCGGAGCCTGACGCAACATCGAACGAATAACCGCCGCGAAGTCGAGACCGATTTGATGCTTGATTTCCACCTGGTTGATACCGGGCAAATAGTATTCGACGGGGTCTTCCGCCGTAATAATTTTACGCGTCGGAGTATTGAGTTCGTTAAGAGCCGCGTAGAGCGAGGTCGTTTTCCCGGATCCCGTCGGACCGGTAACGAGAATAATGCCGTTCGGGCGCGCGATCAGCTGCGTAAACCGTTTATAGTCCCGTTCGCTAAAACCAAGTTGAACGAGGCTGACGCGAATGTTGTCCTTATCAAGGATACGCATGACGATCGACTGACCGTGATTCGTCGGAATAACCGACACGCGGAGGTCGAGTTCCTTTTCGCCTAACGTCAGCTTAATACGACCGTCTTGCGTACGGCGTCGCTCCGCAATATCGAGCTTCGCAAGAATCTTAAAGCGCGACATCAACGCGCCCTGAAAACGTTTCGGCAACGCCTCGCGCTCGACGAGTTTACCGTCGATTCGATAACGAATACGCACGCGATCTTCGAACGGCTCGATGTGGATATCAGACGCGCGAAGTTGAACCGCTTCGGAAATGATCTGGTCGCACAAACGAACAATAGGCGCGTCGCTCTCGGAGCTACCGCCTGCAACGTCCGCTTCGCCGGCGCCTTCAACCTGCGTGAAGTTAATCGCCGTGTCGGTCATTTCTTGAATCATCGAGTCCGCAGACTCGCCGACGTTCTGACCGTAATGAAGGTTAACCGCTTCTTGAATTGCCTCGCGAGAAGAAATAACGGCTTCAACGGGGCGTTGAAGAATGAAACGCAGTTTTTCAAAGACCTCGACGTCGTTCGGATCGCTCACGACAACGATCAACGCGTCCCCTTCTTCGTCGTACGGCAAAACGCAGTTTTCGCGCGCAAGAGATTCCGGAATCAACTCGATAATAGCAGGAGGAATGGCGACGTCCTTCAAATCGACGTACTTCTTACCGTATTCTTGCGCAATCGCTTTGGCGATCTGCTCGCTCGTAACGTAACCAAGCTCTTTTAAGGCGTCCTGGAGCTTTGCGCCTGTTCTATTCGCCAGTTCCTTTGCTTCTTGAACCTGATTGACGCTAAGCAAACCCTGTTGGTTCAAGATCCCAAGGTAATTCAAACGCTTTGCCATCTGATTTCCTCTGTCGCTCCAAAGTATCGCCAAACCAACGTAAACACTCGTCTCAATAAAACGACGCGCCACGTCTGTTTTCTCGGCCATTTCTTCACGAGAATAAACTTTTTTTAGTCTAATCGGACTAACGCTAAAAATCAAGCGTTTTTTACAAATCGAATTATTCTTTATACGAAATCAATTTATTCATTCTGCACGACCAAAATAAACGTTATTATCGTTACAATCATTAAAGCAAGCATGACCGTTCCTGCAAAATCACAAGTTGAGAACAAAAAAAGTCGGTCATGAAAACCGACTTTTCGGGATAAACTGCAAAGCGCACGCCGCGACGGACGTGAACGTCAGATCATCTCGCTATAGCTTCCCAAATATGTGAAACTGTCGCAAACGCCCTGTAACTCGCCCATCAACTGGATGAAGCGCGGGGAATAAACAGACGTTTCCAGGTCGAAATAGAACATGAATTCGAAATCCCGATCCGGGAGAGGACGGCTTTCCAACTTGATCAAATTGACGCCGAGGGCATAGAAGCGCGCGAGAACTTTGTACAGCGAACCCGGCTCGTGGGAAAGACTCACCATCAAACTGGTTCGATTAGCGCCAGGGAAGATTTCGAGATCTTTTGAGATGCAGATGAATCTAGTGTAATTATTGTCTTTATCCTGAACGCAAGATTTCAGGCACTCCAGTCCGTACAGTTTAACGCAAGGTCGAGACGCGAGCGCCGCAACGTCGCGACGCGTTCCGGTTGCGACGCGTTCTGCGGCGACGGCGGTGTTTTCGCACGGAATGATTTTGACGTCTTTTAACGTCGAGAGGAACTGCGCGCACTGGCTCAGCGCGTGCTGGTGAGAATAGACTTCTCGGATTTCTTCGAGTTTGACGCCAGGCTTCACGAGGAGATTATGGTCGATCTTCTGCCGAATACTACGAACAATGTAGAACTGGTGGCGTTGCATCAGATCGTAAACCTGATTAACGGAGCCGGCGAGGCTGTTTTCAAGCGGAATAACGCCGTACTTGCAGAATCCGTTTTCAATCGCGGCGAAGACTCCTTCAAAGTTCGAGAAGTACATAATCTTTGCGCCGTTGATGAGGCGGTCGCAGGCAATTTGCGAATTAGCGCCTTCGACGCCTTGGCACGCGGCGGTGATGCGCGACGGGAAAAGTTGCGGCGTATCCCTGATAGCGTTTTTAATACGCTCCGTCAGTTCGTTTCCGACGCCCATGACGCCGTACTGGTAACTACGGCTAAGTTCGAGCATCAGCGAATAGAGGAGCGGCGCGTATTCCCGCACGTTTTCCGGCGCTTGCTCGAAAACCTGCGCGAGCTTTTCCCGTTCTCGTTTCATATCGATAACGACGAGATCGTGGTCATGTTTGTATTGTGCGATCCGATTCGCCAACGTCATGCGATCGGCAAAGAGTTTCACAATTTGACTGTCAATTCCGTCGATTTGATCGCGGTAATCTTGCAGACTCTTATCTTCCATCTGTCAAATTTCCTTAGTTAGAACAAACTAACACTTTTAAAAAGCCATAAAAAAACGCGTTGCAGGCGCAACCTGCAACGCGTCACTATCCGAACCTTTGCGATCTCGCTTCTGCATTACAAATTACGCTATACCCGATTGCCTCCGGTAAAGCTGAATTCAAAACGACCCGCAAAGTAAAAGTTTTTCATAGCGCAAAATCAAATGAACAACGAGACGGACTCCGTCCCTGAAAAATTTATTCAAAAGGCAGGACTCCCAACGACTCCTACCTCTTTAGTAAGTTTAACGCAAAAAACCGTTTCGTCAAGACTTCCGGCGAAAAAATTTTTCCCAATCGCTTCGGCGTCATTTTGCCTTGGCGTCGCCCTCTTTCATCTTGGCGACGATATGAAGATTCTTGACCTGCATCGTCGAGCGATACGTTCCGGGAGTTTCCCATCCGAAATTGAAATGCGCAAGCGCCATGTCGTCGACGGAAGAGTTCTTGAGCATACCGCGCTCTTTTGCGGCTTCCAAGGCGTCGGCAAGGTATTTTTTCAGATCGATTTCCAAATGAGCCCAAGCCTTCGAGTACGGATTGACGCCTCCCCAGAGATCGTCGATTGTTTTTTGACCGCCGAGACGGTAAATCAACTTGCCTGTCCCGATCTTCTTCGGATCGCCGTCTCGCTCAACGTAGTCGGTCTGAACTTCATATCGGTCGTCAAAGAACGAAATTCCGAACCAGACGTAATCGTCTCGATCAGGCGAATCAGGAGTCGCGTTTGGAATCGCAAAGTAAACGGAAGCTTGCGTCGCGTGTATCGCCGGATTGAAATCGGAAGGCTCGCCAAGATATTCCCAATCGAGAACCCTGGCGTCGCAAGAGAAGACCAACGAGTCGACGTCCTTGAAAAGAACGCGGGCGCCAACGGGAAAATCTTGGACGAGAAGAAGGTGAATCCAAGGCTCGTCGGCGCGGCGCGGGTGGTCGTACTCTTTATCAGTCGAGACGCCGAGCGTCAAAACAACCTCGTTTTTCTCCGTTCTCTCAAGCGCAACCCGTTGTCCAGGGGTTTCCGCAACGACGCAATTGGAATCGGAGACGATTTCTGCGGTCGGCAGATCGTATCGAGAATTGTGCTGAGCCAGTTTCCAGACGGGCTTCATTTGTTCTTTTCCGTCCTTCGGCGCTAACGTCAGTTTCAGATCGCCGACGTCGCGGGGGCTACGCGCTATGTCGACAACCTTGAAACCGCGCTCAAATTTGACGTCCTTGAAGACCTCTATTTCATTTGCGCGTTCGCCGTCGTCAGCGCGTATGAGACGTAACGAGTCTGCTTGCAAAAAGACCGAGACTACGAAAAGAGCGAAGGTTAATCGCGCGCCAAATGAACGCGCAAACGTCGGATTGTTGACCATCGTCATTATTTACTCGCTGAATCAATTGGTGGCGTCGTTACCCGCTTTATCTTACCGCGCGACTCAAAATGTCGTCAAAAGTTCTTTTGACAAGCGCGCTCGGTAAGGCAAAACTAATACCCTGGTACTGACTTCCATAAATCGCCGTGTTAATGCCTACGAGTTGTCCGCGATCATTGACGAGAGCCCCGCCGCTGTTGCCTGGATTCACGGCGGCGTCCGTTTGTAAAAATTCCTGCGCGACGACGCCTTGTTCGTCAAAAACGAATCGCTCTTTCGCGCTGACGATGCCTTCCGTTACCGTTTTCGCCAAACCGTACGGATTGCCGAGCGCTAGCACCGGATCGCCAACCTCGAGGGCGTCGCTGTCCCCCCACTCGATCGCCGTGAGATCCGACGCGTTAATTTTCAACACCGCCAAATCCAATTTCTCGTCAAAACCAACGAGCGCGACGCCGTCAGAAACCGCGCGTCCGTCGCTCAAAACAATTTCGACGCCGTCGACAAGTCGACCGTTCTCGCATATCACGTGGAAATTCGTCACAATCAGCCCGGAAGGATCGACAATGACGCCGGAACCTTGTCCTGCGGCGATCGTCGCGTTTCCGAAAAAAGTTTGCTGAATCGTGTTCGTCTTGATACCGACAACGCTCGGACCGACAAGTTTAACAACGAAGGGGATTCGACTCTTTTCGCTTGCGTCGGGATGTTCTTTAAGAAAGTTCACCGCCTCTTCACGTTTAGCGCGTTCAATCCCGCGTTGCGTCGAATACGCCCAACGCTCGCCTATTGTTGGGAGAGCGGCGATTATCAAAAGAACGATCAGGCAAATCATCCACCATTTCATTCGATTCGCCGCAAAAAGTCGACGTTGATTCTCTTCATATTCTGTTAAACTCTTCGCCAAATCCGCGCCGACGGAATTAGCTTCTCGGTTGTCGTCGTACATTGTCGCGTCCTAATTATGTTTGAGACCTCTTCTGCAGGATTCTATTTAGATTTCGTATCCGCTTTAACTATTGTTTTCGCTTCGCCCCGCCTTAAAACAAGAAGGACGGGCGCGCCGATTTCAGGAATGGCTTCCGTGTTCGCCTGATAGTATAGATTCGAGTAATCGCTCGGACTTTCAAACGGAACGTCCAAAACTGCGCCGGGGAAATTGGAGACGCCAAAAACCTCGCCTGTTACGTTTGCAAGATAATACTTTTTCCCGTCGGGATCCACGCCAAACAATCCGCCCGCAAAAACCCAATTGGAACGCATTGTACGCTCCGATTCGTTTTCCAAGATCATTTCCTGAGCGCGACGCTTAATCAACGCGCCCGACTTGGCGTCTCGCCACCTCGCCTCAATCTCGACGACGTCGCCGCGCGGCGGTTCGAAAACGGGATTGAACTTCGCTGGCGCTCCTTGCTTAACGCCAATAACTAATAGCGCGGCGTGAATCAGGTGCGGCGGAACGTCCAGCGCCACGATGGACTCATGCTCCTTACTATTCCGTCGACACGCAAAAAACTCCAGTTCACCTTCACGAAGACAGATCTCGCCTCCAAGCAAGACTCTCGAACGATCTTTTGAAACCCAAATTGGCGCGGTCGCGTCGAGTCTTTTCAAAGCGTCAGGCTCGTCGTCTAACGAGGCAAAATCGAAACGTTTCAAATCGCGAACTTCTCGTTCGAACGTTTTCCCGTCGTCGAGCAACGGCGTGGAAGGTGCGACTGTTTGGGCGGACATGCTCGATTCGGAATCAAGACTCGCGTCAAGTTCCGCTGGATCCACCCCAATCTCCTTAGGCGGTTCGTCTCCACAGGCCGACGAGAAGCACGCGCATAAGGCACACGCGAATAGAAACGTCGATTTTCGATTTTCGTTTTTTTTGTCCATACGTTCGCGTCTCTCCGCAACAGTAAAGCAGTCGTTAGTTCATAAGGACGTCAAAAACGTCGAACGCGCCCCAAATACGATCCACTGTCGCGCTCGTTTCTTCTGTCTCACGCATTCGAGTAACCTGACGAAGCCTGTTCAAGTAAGCCTCTCGCACGCGTTCCACCACGTTTTCGCTCTGAGAATCAACGAATTCGTTCCAAAAATCAACCAACGAGTCTTTCGCGTTTGCTCCTCGATTGCACGTTTGGGTAATAAGCGCGTCCAAGGTTCTCAAAATTTCATTTTGCTCCGGAAATTCCGCGCTTAAAACAGCGAAAGGAGAAAGAGACAACCCTTGAACAACGGGTCCCTCTCGATTCTCTCTTCCATCCAAGTCGTCGTCTAAGAGTTCAGCAACCTTTTTCGAGGAAGGCTTAAAAAAACGCTTTACCAATGCGTTGAGTTCCTCTTGCTCCAAAGCGGTCAATCTTTTTTGTTTTGATTCTTGCGTCCGGGAGTCAGAGTCGTTCGTCGACCTTTTGTCCACCTCGGTAATGATAGCGCGCGCCATCTCAAAAAAGGAACGAGCGCTCTCCTTTTTCAACGGAAGTGGCCCCTCGACGTTTTCACCCTCTTTGTCATAGATCTCGGACGCTTCTTTGGCGTCGTCAAAACGGGTTTTGTCCTCAGGCTCGAAGGGTTGCGAGCGAGTCGGCAAAACGTTGTCGATTTCCCTCGAATCGCCATAATCGTTGACCCATTCCGAGTTATTTTTCCAGTCTTCGCCGTCTCTCTTACTCTCTTCTTGATTCCATGGGGTTTCGAGCGCAAAGGCGTCGTCTGAATCCTCGTCAAACTCCCCGTCTTCTTCCCCATCGAAAGAAGACTCGACCGCGTCGCCAGATTCAAAAAGCGAGTCCGCGCTTTGAAGCCACTTTTCCCCGAGCGCCGACACTTCCTCCATCGACATATTCGGCTCAAACGTCGGAGAAAAGACTCGGTTGGGATATTCCAGCGATTCTTTGACTATCTTGCAATAGAAACTGTCAAGCGAATCTTTGTTAAGCGTTTTTTCAACAAAAAGAGCCCAAGGATTTTCCAAGACGTATTCGCTTTCATTCTTGGTAACGTCGCGAACGTCGAGAAAATAGTCAAATTCGGCGGCATAACTTTGTTGAAAAACTTTTGAAGCGGAAACGGTGGCGCCGACGAGCCTTGTTTCATGTTCGTCGCGAAATGTTAAACCAATAGAGAAAGAGAGCGCGCGACGAGCGTGAATTGGTAAAAGACTGAAAACGCTTCCGAGGAGCAAATACGCGTTGTAACTCGAAACGAAAAAAACGCGGCGGTTCTCGACGATCGCTTGAACGAGAGTCGCTAACGCCTTCACGCCTATCCCCTTCGTCGCATACTTCAGATCGTCCTGTTTAACGCAGGCAAAATGTTCGCAGAGTTCAAAAGAGCTGAGTTGCGTCTTGGGACTGTATAGAGCGAAGCACATCGTGTTGATCGCCAGATGCACAAGGGCCGTCGGATTTGCGCCCGTCTGGAAAAAAGTCTCAGGCTTAACTATTAAGCACTGAAAATAAAATTCCTTTTTTCGAGCCGCGCCGGCGGCGGGAGTCAATCTTCCAATAGCGGAGTAGTCCGATGGAAGAAGAAACCCGAAGAGATTCTTTGCGTCGAACTCGCCGTCAAAGAGCTCGACGCGCGACGCGTAGTCCAAGACGACGGCGATTTCATCGCGAGCGACTCCGTCGGTCGCGCACACTAGTCTGACGGCGTTCTGTTCAACGCCGGGAACAACGGAAATAATAACCTGCTCGACGACAAAAGCTGATGCGTCCACAATTCGCATTCCCTTTGAATAAACCTGCGCGCTTCCATTCTCTCGCGCCATGCGTACCAAAAACCGCGCGGCGCCGTTTTGGCACGATCGGCAAAATACAGTACGCACACCGCGTCTGAGCCGAGCGCTTTTTCACTAATTTTACCAACAAAACGCTAAAGTTCTATCGTTTCCGCAGACGGTTTAAAAAGATTTTCAAAGCTTCCCTTTTAATCAGTAAATTTTATCTATCACGAATAACAAGACTTGCGAGCGTTCCAAGGGCAAGAAAGCCGCGCGATGAACAAAACGGTTTAAAGTTCTGCAAGCAACATAGACGATAATTGCCCTACAAAACGACAAGCGCGTTTTTCGGCATAAGGACGCAAATCGTCGCGCCGAACGGAACGCTTGCTAAGCGAAACGCCGCGCCTTGTCGTTTTGAGACTTTGGCGTCGCGTTGGTCAGAAGGAGCCGAGCGAGCATGAGATCGTAGTTGGTCTTCATAGCGTCGGCAATTGTGGAACGACCAAAAAACTTTCCACAAATCTTTCCTTTTTACTCAACGGCAATCGTAAAAATTGCCGAAAAATGGAAAGTCAACTGGTAGTCGGCGATTCATCCTCGTAGAGAATCCCCAAGCAGTCGTTCATGACGTTCCGCTTAAAGCCGCGTTCGTTGATATTTTTCGTTAGCCTCACTCCACGCCGTTGAATGACTTCGTTAAGGAGAATGAAGTTTCGTTCAACGAAGGCTTGGGTCTCCGCTACCGAGTGCGAGACCTCGTTGGACACAATTGCGCAACAATAATCGGAGAGCCTGAAATGAAGGTTTTTACAACTGGTCAGGTCGCTAAGATCTGTAAAGTCGCCCCGCGAACCGTTAGCAAATGGTTCGACTCCGGTCGGCTTAAGGGGTACCGTATTCCCGGATCGCAAGATCGCCGCATCCCACGCGAGAATCTGATCAAGTTCCTTAAAGAACACGGAATGCCATTGGGCGAGTTAGAAGACGAAACCTTGGCTAAGGTTCTGATCGTCGCACAAGACCAAGTGCTCATTGAAAACGTCAAACGCGAACTGCCGATCGAGAAAGCGTTCAGAGTCGCCGTCGCGTCGAGTGGGTTTGACGCCGGTATTCAAGCGGAAAGTTTCCATCCGGACGGGATCATTGTCGACTTCTCGATCGGACGTTCGGAAGCCGTCCAAATTTGCCAAAACTTGCGACGTAATCAAGAATTCAGCGACATCGTTCTTATCGCGCTTCTTCCCGACGACGGAAACGCAAGTTATGATCGTTCCTATATCGACGAAACGTTCCGTAAGCCGTTCGATTCCGCACTGCTGGCCGAACGTCTTCGCGCTCTCGTCGGTTCGAAGAAAGAACTCGTCTAACGTTTTTGTTCGATCTGGAATCTAAACGGATTGAAGTTCCAGGCCTTGCGCAAACGCGCAAGGGCAAAGTATCCGACGAAAACGAAAAACGATATGTAGCCGGTCGCCGTCTAAACGCGCGCGATCGGCTTTTTCTTTGGATACGCGCACTCGTGTGATCCCAGTCGATAGCAAACGACTTTGGTAGCCGTTTGAAGATGAAAGTCAAAGAAGAATGGAAAGGCGTCGCAATGAGAGCCTGCATACAACGGGTTTCAAGCGCAACTGTCGCGCTTCCGGAAGAAAACGATAGAGTTGTCGGCAAAATCAATCAAGGTTTCCTCATTTTACTCGGCGTCGGAACAGAAGACACAGAGGTCGAAGCAAGTAAGCTGGCAAAGAAAATTGTCGGACTTCGCGTTTTCGACGACGAAGAAGGCAAGATGAACCTGAACTTAGCCGCCGTGAACGGCAAAGCTCTCGTCGTTAGTCAATTTACCTTGTACGCCGATTGCGTCAGGGGAAATCGTCCTTCTTTCACTAACGCCGCGCGACCGGAACGCGCAGCGAACCTCTACCGCTTTTTTGTATCGGAACTGATTCGAAACGGTCTCGAAGTGGAAGAAGGCGTCTTTCAGGCAAACATGAACGTGTCTTTAACAAACGCCGGTCCCGTTACCATCTGGCTCGACTCAAACGACTTTCAAGCAAAATGACCGGAAGTTAATGACAGAGATAAAAGTTATGTGAAAATCAAAAAACGGTAAACTTTCACTCGACGAAATCGTCAAAGATCGTGGGAATCCGCGCAATTCGCACGCGCTCCCTTGACGCGCGGAAAAATCCAGCTATTTGCTATGGCGTTTTGACGCTTGCGTCATATAATATAGGGGCGGATGCGTTAGTCGTCGAATCCTTGCGGCGCCACGCCGCGTCAATCCGGTTCAAGTTCAAGAGGAGAAAAGAATGCGTTTTCCAACCTTGCCTTTTTCTTCGAAAACCTCAAAGCGTCCGAACGAGGCGAGTCGTCTGCGACGCTCTCGGTTGGAAGCGCTTGAGACGCGCGACCTGTTGTCGCTTTCGCCGTCGAGCGCCGACTACCGCGCTCTTGTTTCCTCCTCTTCTTTCGGCGAAGACGGAGCAATCTGGGTTACGAGCTTAGACGACGTTTCCAACGCTTCCGACGGAAAAATTACATTACGAGAAGCGCTGGATTACGCTAATCAATCTCTGACAGGCGGAACCGTTTCGTCAACGATCAGATTCACGCTCGGCGGCACAATCAAGCTATCGTCAACGAATCAATCGTTGAAAATCTTGTCGAAAAGCGTAGTCGTCGACGCGTCCGACGTAGGCGGGGTAACCGTACAAGCCCAGCGCTCGCTTGCGTTCTATGTTTACGGCGGTTCGTCGAATTCTCCGCTCAACACGCGATTCGTCGACTTAACGATTCAAGGCGGCGCTAATTCGTCAAGCGCCGGAACGGCAAAAGGCGCGGGGGTTCAACTTGCGGCAAACTGCAACCTATCGGCGGAACGTTGCGTCTTTCTCAACAACACATCGTCGTCCGCACTAGGGGCGGGAATCTACGCGGCGTCCGGGGCCCTTTCGTTTGTCGATTCCGCGTTTTCCCAAAATGTGTCGACGAGTTCCTCTTCAAAAGGCGGCGCCATTTACCTAGAAGCCGGCAATTTAACGGCGCTTCGCACGAGCTTCTCCAATAACGCGTCAGGCGAAGGCGGGGCGATCTATGTCAAGAGCGGCGACGCGATCATCACGGACTGCACGTTTATTGGCAACGCGGCAAGCGACGGCGACGGCGGCGCGCTTTACGTCGGCGCCGGAGCAACGATCAAAGCGTCGGGATTTCGTAATAACACGAGCGCCGGAAACGGCGGCGCCGCATACATCGCCGGGGAAAACGAATCGATCATTGTAGACGCTTCTTTTCAGGAGAACGTCGGCGTCTCCGGCGGCGCAATCTACCTGATCGGTCAGGCGCTTTCTCTTGAAAACGCGACTCTGTCGGGCAACAAAGCTACGGGAAACGGCGGCGCGCTTTATATCGGCGGCAATTCTCAACTCTACGCCTCAAACGCGTCCGCGACAGGCAACTTAGCCGCGCTTAACGGCGGGGTTGCGTACGTGGACGGGGAGTTTTACGTCAAAGGCGGCTCGTATTTGTCTAACGTTTCGGATCAAAACGGCGGAGCGTTATATTCCTGCGGATACGTCGAAATTCGCGACGCAAAGTTTTCGGAGAATGAAGCGAAGGATTACGGCGGAGGGCTTTATCTCTCCGGCGATCGACGTTCGTGGATATTGAGCTCGGAGGTCTCTTCTTCAAACGCGTACGAAGGCGGCGGAATATTCAATTCAGGCGCAATGACGCTCGTCAACTCCTCAGTGTCCAACAATTCGGCGACGTCGAACGGAGGCGGTATAACGAACCATGGAATCGCATACGTCGGTCAGAGCGAAATTCTTGGTAACGCCAGTCTTGGGGCAAACGGCGCAGGCGGAGGCGTCCTTAATTACGCGAACTCGCAAATCACTATTGACGATTCTATTTTGAAGGGGAACGTTGCCGAGTCGGGCTCCGGCGGCGCCGTAGCTAACAACGGAACCTTGGAGTTATTCAAATCGGAGGTTGCCTTTAACTCCGCGCTTCAATATGGCGGCGGAATCTTCAACGTTTCCAACCTGTCCGTCAAATACACGACTTTTTATAGTAACTCGAGCGCCAACGGCGGCGCGGTTTCAGAAACCTTTGGCAGCTCCTCTTCCTACGACTACAGCGTCTTCGTTCAAAACGTTGCCGCTGAATTAGGCGGCGCGCTCTATTCCTACGGAGCGCCCTCGTTTCAAAATTCAATGATCGTCGCCAACGTGGCGCGCTCCGAAGACTATGCCGCGTACTACTCTTCACCGTCTGCATCCGCAGAACCCTATTTCGATACGAACACAGCGATCAGCGCAAACATTGCCGCAGCCGACGCTATCGATCTGACAATGAACTCCGATATCGTCGTGACGGAAATCAATTCGTTTGACGCAATCGAGACTAGAAGTTATTCATTCGGGAATTTTGCCATAAACGGAAACTCCGCGTCAAAAACCTTCTCGATCTCCAACACGGGGACTTCCAAATTACAGCTCTCAAACTTTTCCGAAATTAACACGTTTTCGTCCTCGACGTTGGACTATTCGTTCACAAATGAGTTTGGCGACACGATTGATCATAGCCAGTCGTTTACCTTAGACTCTGGCGAAACGATCTATCTCACGATAACGGTAGCGCCCAAACGTCTCGGAGCGAATGTTCTTTCCTTACGTTGGGAGACGAATGAATTAACAGCTCGGAATACGATCAAGGAGAACACGAAAAAGGCGTTTTCATTTGCGGCGTCAGCAGAAATTTCGCGAGGAGCGGCGTCAACCTTTAGCGTTTACGACCTCGAAGACGCAAGCGACTATCAAATCTCCGTGAAATCCGACGGCGCGTTTCAAATCGCCTTATCAAAAGCGCCTGCTTCCGACTCGATTCTGTATTTGCGTTGCCCAACCCCCGGCGTCGAACTTTCGTCGGACGTATTGCTTTTCACAACGACAAACTACAACACGCCGCAAAGCGTTACCGTTACGATTTCCGATCCCAACGAACTACAATTAAACGCAATTGATGAAATAACGATTCAACCGCAGTTGCTTGCTTCTGACGCCAACTTTAACGGCACGACGTTCAGTCCGATCACATTGCAATCCGCGCCGTTCATTGCAATCCGAACCGATGCGGCGATCAACTTGAGTTCGCTTGTTCCTGCGGGAACGACGCGTTGGGATCTCAACGGCGACGGACGCGTCGACGCGACCACATACGGCGCCGACTATTGGATTAACCCTTCGCAGATCGTCGGCGACACTATTTCATACACGCGCGTTCGGAACGGCGTAACGACTACCACGAGCCTCGACGTCGTGGTGGTGGCGACTCCGCCAATGGCAACTGCAGTCCTTTCAACATTCGAAGCCGCTCCCGGCGCCGTCCGTCTACAACTCTCTTCTGAGTTTGGTTCGGTGGCGAGTTGGCGTGTCAATTGGGGTGACGGCTCCGCTATTTCGGAGTATAAAGCCCTTTCAACCGAAGCGCTTTTCGCACACGCTTACGCGCAAGACGGAGTCTATCAAATTTCGGTGGAACTTGTCGACGAAGCCGGCGTCGGTTCTGGCGTCTGGGTGGATATCGGTTCCCTGACGATTAACGGAATACACAACGCTTCGTCCGCGTTGCTGGACTTCCAAGAAAGCGACAACTCCCTTGAGACGATCTCAACTCTTGATTTGGACGCCATCGCATTTGAAATCGTCAACGGTTACGACGATAAGCAATAGCGGTCCACAAAATAGGTTCGACTGCTAAAAAGCCGCGTTCAAACAGAATTTCGTTTGAACGCGGCTTTTCGTTTTGCTACGGCGCAACTAGATCGCGCAAGTTACAACGCCTTAGCCTACTGCGGCTTCTTGGTCCGAATCATTAAAGTGTGCGACTGAACGTCGTAAACGTACGAATCGCCGTCCGGTAGCTTCGGGAGAACAATCGCGTTAGCCTTGATGATTTTTTCCATGAACTCCTGTTCCGAGTTCGGAAAACGACCTTCCGACGCCTGAAACAAACTCAACGCCTGCGGAATTTGTATGTTGAAAACGCTCATTTCCTGGGCGTGAAAATAGGCCGAAACCGGCGTCGTGATAATCGACATTGGTTGCTCCGACGTTACGCCGTACTCGCCCTTGCCAGTCGCTCCGACTCCCGCTTGCTTCATTTCGTACTCGTCTTCCGGCGCCGCGCCTTCCTCGGACGTTCCGGCGGCGTCGCTCTCGCTCTCTTTACTCTCGACCTGCGGCGTCTCCGATTCTGCGGAGGACGGAGTCGTTGAAATGGTCTCCATGCATCCCGAAAGAACCAATAAAACGCATGACGAAAGTCCTAAAAAAAGTTTTTTCATCACAAAGCCTCTCTATTCGTTCGACCGATTAACGGCTAGCGTCCGTCAATTCCACTTGTTAAATTCATATAGGAAAATTCCTACGGACACGCCGAGATTTAAAGAATCGACGTCGCGACGCATCGGAATTATCATCTTACGGTCGCATATCGAAACCCACTCAGGAGAAAGTCCTGAATATTCGTTACCAAAAACGAACGTCATGAACTCATACTGCTCCCATTCCAGACGCGTCATTGAATTCAATGACGTTGCCTGCTCGTCGAGAACCGTTGCGCAGAAAGGCAAATTCCAGCGTTTCTGCGCAAATAGGATCTCGTCGAAAAGATTTTTCGCTTGATAGATCGGCGTTTGTAATACCCCGCCCATCGAAACGCGCAAGGCGCGGCGCGAAAAGGGATCGCAACATCGCTCGCCTAAAATAACAGCCTCGGCGTCCAACGCCGCCGCGCAACGAAAAACCAACCCCAAATTATCCGGTTTTGTCGTGTCGGGAAGCGCTACCCACGCGCGACGACGTCGACTTTCCGATATCGTAGACGAATCTGACGCGCGACGATTGCGACCCGAAAAAAAGTCTGTCAATCCTTCCGTCAACGTTGGAAGGTCAACCCGACGTCCAAGAGCCAAAACACCCTGGTGAAAATCGAATCCAACCAGACGTTTCATCGCCGTACGGTCGTCAATATAGTATATGGGGACGTCGTGGGGAACTTTCAAAAGCAGTTCACGAAGTTCTTCGTCGTCTTTTCGCGTTGTCAAAACAGACTCGGTTCGGTATGGAGATTTTAAAAGTCTCTCCACAACCAAAACGCCTTCAGCAATAAAAACGGCCTCGCCGCGAAGCGTGCGTTCCTTTAAGTTCCAATAAGGTCGCAAACGAGGATCGTCTAAATCTCTAATCTCGATTCTGCGAGCAAAAACGTCCTCGACTTCTGTGGGTTCGCTCATACGACCTTTCCTTGTTCTTGAGACTGCGTATATTGTAATCGCAGGTCAATAGAAAACAACTACGGTTCGAAAAGATTCTGCTTGGAAGAAGTTATCATTGCCTACCGACTAAAGAAATCCAATTGAACATGGTCGACGCTTTTCTCGAACAGAGTTGAGAAAAATATCTGAGTAATGTCCAACTAATCCCTACAATCGGCATTTTTACGAATTTAGCGGAGAAGCCAAGGCGTCGAGTCGATCGAAAACGAAGACGTCAGCGATCAGTTGTCGAAACAACGCGGAAAAAGGTAAATCATGCGGCACACTGGAGGCGCAATATCATGAAGACGGATCCGAAAGACTTGCAAATTGCCGAACTGCAACGTAAGAACAAACAACTTGAAAGCGCGCTCGAGTCTCTACAGTCCTTGGCGACGCTCGGCGAATTATCCGGAGTTACTGCGCACGAATTTAACAACATACTCACGCTGACGATCAATTACGCCAGAATGGGGCTGAGACGAACCGACAACGAAACGAGGGAAAAAGCGTTTAACAAGATCCTGGAAGCGTCGAATCGAGCCGCTAAAATTGTTGCCGTATCCTTAGGATTAGCTAGAAATCGCAAACCAGGTCGAGAACCGCTCGATATAACGGCGCTCGTTGAAGACGTACTATTGCTTTTAGAGAAGGAGATGACCAAATTCCGCATTCGGATTGAAAGGAAATTTGAGCCGACTCCCAAGGTTCTCGCAAACGGCAACCAGATTCAGCAAGTTCTCATTAACCTGCTCGTCAACGCGCGTCAAGCCTCGCCCAATGGCGGAAGAATCGTCGTTAAAATACGACCATATGCCGAAGATCCTCAAAACAACGTTGAAATCGTCGTTCGAGACTTTGGCACTGGAATACCCAAGGAGACCCTGCCTCACATTTTCGATATGTTTTATACGACAAAGAGCGGTCCCGACGCAACGGGAAAAGGCGGTTCCGGTCTTGGACTTTCTCTCTGTAAAAAGATCGTCGAAGAACATAAGGGCAAAATTCGAGTTGAAAGCGCCGACAACGTCGGAACGTCTATCTCTATCCGGCTTCCCGTCGCACGGTAAAAAAACTAAAAACTTTATTCGCTGAGTTGAAAACGTTTGGTTATCGTTTATACTAATGTATGGTCGTGCGGCGGCGTCTGCTGAACGCTTTGGGCCGTCGCCCTCCAGTTATCGGGCGTCGGCGATTTTCGTTCGACTCAGCGTTTGAATGAATGAAACCAATTCCGAGCCTTGCCGCACACGACTCAAGACGTTGTAGTCGCATAAGACGCATACTAACCCATTAGGATGATATAAATGTCGAAATTCCTTTGTATTTTTGCTGCGTCCGTCTCGGCAATCTTACTGCTTGTGTTTCTTGTCGATCTACTCGCAGGGTTTCCTTTCAATAAGGTTAATTCCCTCATGGACATTATTTTCATCGTCTG
>ONGM01000056.1 GCA_900317365.1 uncultured Planctomycetota bacterium | reverse complement strand
TTCCTCGTATTGTTTTGCCAATGAAAGAATCATTGTACGTTTTCAAAGCGTTTTGCAAATAGCCGGCGGATCAGTCGCCGTTGGATGAAAGTCGACGATTCGACTCGAGTAAAAACGCACATAAAAAAAAGAAATATAAAAAGGGGCTTGTCAGATTCAAAAAGGGTATTAGAATTAAAGAATCATCGGGGCGTGGCGCAGCCTGGTTTAGCGCGTTTGACTGGGGGTCAAAAGGTCGCTGGTTCGAATCCAGTCGCCCCGACTGAGACGGTTTTTGCCGTCTGCTATTTGGTTTGTCTTTTCGGGGCGTGGCGCAGCCTGGTTTAGCGCGTTTGACTGGGGGTCAAAAGGTCGCTGGTTCGAATCCAGTCGCCCCGATTTGAAACGTTGGGAGTTGAGACGGCTTCCAACGTTTTTTGCTTTCGTGAAATGCGCAGACTCAAACTTGAAACTTACGTCCGCGCGTTACGCTTTCTGAACGCACAATTCGGCAGACCTCTTTTTGCTATGAGAGCGAATCTGTAAGCGCGCGCCGCCGTCGTCCGCTAAGCGTCAAGTTTTGTGAAGACACAGGAGACGGCGCGGAGACGCAACCGCTTTCAAGGCTTTCTCGAAACGCGCGAGCGCAGTGAGCGACGCCTTGATGAAACGTCCTTCGCAGGCAAAAAAAGAGACGACGCGCAACACATGCGCGTCGTCCTCATATTCAATGCGAGCCTCCATTGAAGAAATCGCCGACAGCCGCGCACCCTCTTTTAGTCCTCAAGCGCAACGACGACGGAAAGGGAAGAATCTTCCGCGTCTAGCGAGCGATAGATATCCATTGCGTCTTTATATTCCTCGGGTTTTCCGAGAGCTTCGTATTCTTCCTCCATGAATTGAAGAAAACTTGAATAAGTAGGAAAACACGACATACTGTCGCTAAGACAATGGAACTTTTGCCTTTGACATAACGAATATCGAGATTTAACGCTCTCGGCGTCTTGTTCAGGATTCATTGAATTTGTAAGATCGCAATATTCTGCAAAAGCCAATGACTTTTTCCCCATTTTGTAATAAAGACGAGCCCTGATTGCATCGACGTCACAGTCGATAAAATAGCCCCGAATAGCATAATTATCGAAACTGATTTTAGAATATTCGTCAAGGTAATGAAAAGCGCCGTCCCAGTCCTTGTTCATTTCACAGAATATTTCGTGATAATAAACGCCGGCAAAACTTCGAGGCATAGGATTAGGGTAAGGAACGCCGCATTCGGCTTCCCACTTTTTGCGTTCCTTTTGGTACTCTTGCTCACGCCTTAAATTAAAGCCCGACTCCCATTCGTCAAATCTTTTAAGCGTCTCTTGGGCTTTTGGAATATCATGAGTCGACACGGCGTGCATAAACTCGTCGTGCAATCCACAAACATGATCGTTGAAGCCAAGAAGGTTAAATCCTGCGGCGACCAAACCATAATTGGTAAAAGCAAGAAAATACCATATAATAACGACCCCAAAGGTGAGGCCCAGCCCCCAGACGATTTTTTTGAGTTCAGGATTTATTTTGATCATTGTTACACCCATTAACATTTAAATATATCCTTATCAACACATTTAACGTCTCCATTATTCGTCAGTATTGAGAGGAACATTAATAAGCGCTTCCCCATAGGATTTTCCTATGGTCATCGTTAAAAAACCTATGATTACCCAGCAAAATCTCATTCTTGAGGTGTTATACAAACATTTCCGTATAAGTCAAGATAAATTTTGTGCTTTTTATTTTTTTCAGGCGTTGTTGAATAATTACCCTAAAAACGCTATGTAATCATACTTGTTATCTTATTAAAATATTGATTTTAGTGATTGTCTCAACTCTTTGAGTTCCCGCTAATCTTGATTTTAGCTCGGAACCAAATATCTTTATTATTCGAACGTCTCAGTCTCAAGTCTTGATCGTTTATGGTATCCTACTTTAATTTTCCACTCTTTCAATCGATCACCATGCAAGTGTCGAACGGTATTGTTCCTTCGGTAACTGAACTTTCCCAATTTGCCAATGTGATCTAACCATACGTTTTTCCTCGGGGGAATGACTGGAATAATGTTGTGTTCTCCTGCCTTACGGTATATCTTTGCTTTGTCGTATCCACCGCTCCTGCAAAGTTTCCTTATCGGATTTCTGTACCTTTTCCTGACTCGATCAATCAGGCGAACGCATCCTGTCGCGTCGTCGACTTTCTCGGAGGTTACGTCAACGCCGCAAACTTGGAAACTATCGCGGTCGATGATAATATGAACTTTCTTCCATTCGCGCCTCTTGGATTTGTCATGGGTGCGAACCTTCCATTCTCCCTCTCCGTAAACCTTCAATCCTGTCGAATCAACAAGTAAATGTAACGGTTCGTGGTTCAGGAATGTTCGAACCTGAATCGAAAGCGTTTTGGCTCGTTTACATATCAAAGTATAATCGGGTACGCGTTTGTCTGAGAGTTGGAGCCCCTCGAAAAGCGAAACAGCAAATCCTGGGGCACGACCATTATGTAAGGTGAAAAATTTCGCGTAGCGTCAAGAGCGTCTCGATCGCTCCGTCGCTGTACTCTTGTGGACGACCGCGACGCCCCGAAGACTTAGGTCTGCGCCATTCCGCCAATGCTTCAGGCGTCAGCCACAGGTGAAATTTTCCCTAGTTCACTTGCCCCTTATTATACTCGGACCAGTTGCGCTTTTTACCTGTGGGGTTCGCCATCGTGTTTCTCCTTTGTATCCGTTGGGGGAGCGATGAACTGCAAGGTTCACCTCTCAGTCTTAATACGCTCCTTTCAAACAAAACACTAGCTTTTTCGGTTCTTTTTCAGGAATTCTCAACAACGCCTTTTTTCAGAGTATCGCCCTTCTTTTCACAACATATTGTTCCTCCCTACTATTGAACACAGCGAAAACGTTTGTATTAACTGCCTGCAAGTCTCGAAGTGTGCCCTCAGATCTCTCAAAAGCGCCATAAACCAATAAAGATTAGTGCATCTTATCAATCAACAACAATTGTTTATTACGAGTCAATGTTGGTAGCGCTACGTCTGCTCTTGCACAATTCTCCGCATGAGCAATGAACTCGCCTTCGACGTGTTTGAGTAACCTTGTCTCCAAAGTTTTCAGAAGTAGAAAATTTTTTACAATCATTGTTTTCACGGCGCCATTCTATTATAATAAGGTAAGGTAGCAGCGTAGCCTGGGGGGACTTCGTTTTGAAAACGCGACGTTTCGCCTCTGTTGGCAAAGAATCGCAGGACGAACGTGTCCTCTGAAACATTCGATTCACGAGAAGCTCGCCGAGACTTCGGTTTTAACAAGGAAAGTGTTATGAGAAATCTAACCTGCCTTCTGGTTCTTACGATCTGCGCGACGTTTCTGACGGCGTGCAAAAAAGACTCGCGACCTGAAGGGTTGCCCGATTTGTATCCTCTTTCGGTCAAAATTCTGCAAGACGGCGCGCCGTTGGAAGGCGCGAGCGTAACGCTCGTTAGCGGCGACGCGGCCCTGATGCGCTGGCCGTGCGGCGGTCTGACCGACGCTCAGGGAATCGCTGTTATTAACACATACGGATTCGACGGCGCTCCAGCGGGTAATTTTAAGGTTACCGTTGCCAAAATGATCGAAGAAGGCGGGGCGGCTTCCGAAGAAGAGTCGGCGCAAGCGATGATCGAAGGAACAGCCATTAACTCCAAAATGGTCGATCTCGTCGATCCGACTTATAAATTCGACACGAAAACGCCGCTCTCGATCGACGTTCAGGCGACAAAGGAAAATCCCGTCGCCGAATTTGACGTCGGGGTCGCCGTTCATCAAGAGATCAAAATGTAGGCGACGTCTCGTTGCAAGCCTACGAAACGATAACCAACGTCATTCGCGGAAGGCTCTCCGAATAGGCGCGCTTTTCGCGTCGAGATTCTTTTTTCATTCATTTTTCCAAGGAGCTATTTATGGCGTCTAATCACAAAACCTCGAAGGGGTTCACGCTTGTCGAACTTCTGGTCGTAATCGCAATTATCGGTATCTTGATCGGCTTGCTCCTACCGGCGGTTCAAGCGGCTCGCGAGGCGGCCCGTCGTATGCAATGCACCAACAATCTGAAGCAGGCGGGTCTCGCCATTCAGAACTATCATGACGTCAATCAAACGTGCCCTCCGATGGCGACGATCTACAAAGGCTACAACGGAAGTTATCCGAGCGCCAACTACACGATCGGTCCTCGCGTCCTCTTGCTGCCCTTTATTGAACAAATGCCGCTTTTCCAGTCGTTCGATCAAGAAGCCAGCAACAGTAGCGGTAAAAGCGCGTGGAGCGGCAACGGACCAAACGGCGAAGCGCAATTCGCCAAAGTCCAAGTGCAACCGTGGATGTGCCCTTCCGACGGCAACAACAAAGTCATGACAAACAAGCTCGGCTCGCAATATGTCGCCGGTCGCGCTAACGTCGTCTTCTGCGCCGGCGACGCAATGTGGGGCAACCAACGCGCGGAAAGCCTTGAAGGCAATACGAAGGCAAAAGTTTCTTCTCGCGGAATGTTCCAACCGCAGGCGTGGCATTCCATGGCGTTCTGCACCGACGGTACAAGCAATACGATCGCCGTTTCTGAAGGTTGCTCCGGCGACGGTCAAGAGCCGCGCGTTAAAGGCGGGTTGGCGCTCGTCAGCGTCTGCTACGACGGTAACAACGCAAAACCGGGTCCGTGCATTACGAACGGATACAACGCTAACGATCACAATGTCGTCAGCGCCACGTCCGACACATGGCGCGGGACCTTCTGGGCCGACAACCGCACGCAGAGCGCCGGTTTCTCCACAAACGTCCCGCCGAACTCTGTTGCATGCGTTTATTCAAATAGCTATCCGTGGATCGTCGGCGGCGCTCAAAGCTATCACTCCGGCGGCGTCAACGTCGGAATGATGGACGGCTCCGTTCGTTTCGTTTCCGATACGGTCGACACTGGCGATCTTAACGCCTACCAAGTTACCGCCGGCAAGAGTCCGTACGGCGTCTGGGGCGCGATGGGAACCCCGCAAGGCGGCGAAACGCTCAGTCTCTAAACTAGCTCTCCGGAAGCGCGATCGATTCAAGCTTTCGTCCGTTGCCTTGAGTTCGACGTTTACACTCCTTGAGTCATGAGAATAAAAGAGGCGCCTCCATGTAACGACTTCGTTCATGGAGGCGCCTCTTTCTATTCATCTTGGCTTTCTTCAAGATTGCGTCGAAACGTATGATAAAAGAAAGGCGCGCGAAAGCGCCCTTCGCTCGCCTTTCATCGTCTCGTTAATTCGTCGCTTCAAAAATCGCCCACGAGTATGATTCCGCTGGAATCGTTATCTCGACATTCGCTTCGCACTTTTCATTGAGCTCAACGTTAAACGGTTCCCCGAGATTCAAATCGGAATCGCCTAATTGGACGCGAGCGCTCTTTTTTAGCCCCGTATAATAAAGTGGGACATTGATGCTACGCGTTATCGGCTCCTGTGTCGGATTGTAGAAAAACGCTAGTCCGCGCGTCTCCGCCGTCGGATCCGGATCAACGTGAAGCCATCCGTCCCAATCGCGCCCAGATGCGCGTCGAATGTGAATTAAGTCGCCGTCCAAAATTCTACGCCGCGCTTTGTAAAAGGTCGTCCATTTCACAACAACGTTCTTCGTTTCTTCGCTGTCGTAAAGTCTCGGACCTCGCCAGCACGCCTGAACGCCGGCTCCTATCAAATTTGCAAAACGCGAGTCATAATGATCTAGATGATCTTTAAGCGGCTCGATCGTCGCCGCCGCGCCGCCGCCGTGATATTGACTCAACGGCACAAACATCCATCCCATCGACGCAGTCTTCTCCCACGTCCCGTCGTAGACGTTCTGACGTTCAATGATGACTTGCTCTGCGCGCGGCAACGACCAGTTCGTCTCGCGATAACCCATTCCGGACTTATTACCGCCTTCGAGAAAATAACAGTCGGGTTGGTTGACGTAGATCCCGCGCGCACGACACCAGCGATACAAATCGGATTGCGCTCGCCATTGCGTCCAAATGGAATCTTCTTTGCCCATATGCCCCGGATGCGACGTCGATTCGCAGAAGTCGCCCGGATACGGACCGTCGTTCTCAAAAACGCCAAAGTTCGCCTGTTCCATAAAGTCTTTGAGCGACTGTAAATAGTTGCGTCCCCACTCCGCAGCCAAACAGGGTCCGCGTCCGTAGCGTGGCGTCGGAGTCTGAACGTTGTCCGCCTGAGTCGCCGCGCCGCGCGAAGACGTCAACGAATATCCGCCGAGCACAACTCCCGCCGCAGACGCTTCCGCGCTTAGTCCGCTATATAGTTTGCGGTAATCGGGATCAAGGCTTTCAAGGTTAAATCCAGAACCAAAACTCATGATAAAAACTTCGAAGCCAGTTTCTCGACACTGCTCGATTCCGGATCGAATCTCTTCCGGGGAGGATTTAACCTTATGAAACATGAGAGGATTTTCCGCCGTCCATGGGGCGAGCGTTCTCATTGCTCGACGCAAAGCCAATCCGCGTCGCTCGCGTTCGGTCGAATCGTGCAGAATTTCGTAAATCGTATTCGACTCAAAGCTCCGACGACTAGAAACAATCTGCGCGGGTCCGAGTTCAGGCGAGCACTTCAACAAGCATCGCGTTTTGCGTTGATAATTGACCTGCGTTGGATAATCCGGATCCGTTTCGAGTTTCCACGCTTCGCAATCTTCGAGGGTTGCAGGTCTGAGACCGGCGTAACAATAGTTGCTCAGCAACGACAGATTGAAGGGCGCGGTCGTGGCAGGCGTTTCCACAAAGGAATCGACTTCGACGAGACGCAACTCCTCGTTAACAAAGGAATCGACGCAAAACTCTTGGTCGCCAAAAGAATCCGGACAGTTCACTATCAACTTCTTCGAGAGAATAGGCGCGCCGTCGTAGATTTCATAGCGAACGATCACATTAGGAAGACGAGTTGCTAGCTCTTTTCGTTCTTTAGTAACAGGCGCGTAGAAGGAGACGTCTTTGAGGTGAACGCGTGAAAACTCTTCGTCTTTTGCGGTCGCGCTATGATAGTCTTTCCCAAACCCGCCTTTTCCGACCTTTCCAACGCGGACGCGTCGCGGAAGCGTCGGAACCAAAGTGCGTCCGACATTCGTAACTTTCTCGTTCTGTCGCGCGAAAAGTTCGACGAAAAAACGATCGGAATCGCTCTTAGAAAACTCGTTTTCGGAGACTCTTATGGTGAGAAGCACGTCCTTTGCGCGATCAAAGGATCCGACGAGGCGCTCGTCCCCATTCTCGCAAAATTCAAACTGACGCGAATGAGGACGCGCAACCAGTGAGAGAACGCGATCGTCGAAAACCAGCGCCATGCCGGGACCCCAAGAGTTCGCGCGTTCTTCGTCTCCGACGTCGAGGCGAACTTCCAACGCTTCGGCGCCTTCGACCCAGTCGCGCTCAAGATAAGCGCACGTCTCCGTTGGCGCGTAAATTTCTCCCGGCTTACCTTCATTTGAAACGGAAATCCGCGGCGAGAGATCGCTCAAATGAATCGTCCAGGAAGAATCCAATTCGTCAAGAAATTCTTCATTGAAGAGTTTCTCACCGGCGCTGGCGACGAAAGTTTCCAGAGGCGGCTCAAAGAACAAATCGACGCGCTTACCTTTGGGCGGCCAAGGAAGATCGCGCGAGAGCCACTCGGAGCGTTTCTTGTAAGCGAAACGTTCTTCGATTTCTCCTATTTCAAATCTCTGATATCTGTACGCGTTGGAGAACGGTCGGGAGTTTTCGAGCCATTCTTCTTTTAAATAGTTTGCGATTGGCGCGCCTGTTAATCCGCCGACCGGATACTCGATCCCGTCGATAGTAACTCGCGCTTCCGGTGAGGTCGCGCGAACCAACTCTTCTCCGGTCGTTAAATTTCGAAGCGAAACGGTCGCGGCGTTTGGCGCGAGGAGAATTCTCCGTTCAAGGAGTCCGTTCGCAAGAGTCAGTTCTTTCCGCGCGTCGTCGTAATTGACTTCCGCACGGTAAGGCGTTGGATCGAGGAGCCAGTCGTTTGCCGCGACGTCGCGCGCTGTTTGACAAACGAGGATTCCCAACAACTCAAGCCATAGGAAAGCGAATACAAATTTTCTCATCTTCATTCAATCATTCCACAACAAGTCCGAACGCGCCGTCGGGAACACGGAGTCGTCATAACGCGTCGCAAAGGGACAAAAATGTCTTTATCTCGTTTTTAAGATCGACAACGTTTTAATCACCGAGCGTTCAAGATGTTTAAAATGCGCATACGGGGAGTTAAAACGCGTTCCCGGGGTCGCTTTTGTTTAATTATGCCGTTGCGGCGTTACGTTTCAAGGGTTCTCGTTCGTCGCGTCGACGTTCGCGTTTCAGGAAGAAATGTCGAAACCTTAAATGCAAGTCAATTTGATTGTGAAAAACGTCACCGGCCCTTGACAATCGCGAAAATAAACTCACAATGACGTCAACTAGCGCGGGCCGAGACCTCGGAGGGGACGACAAGAGCGTTCAAAGGAGACTGTTTACCCTCCGTCTTGCAAAGGAAGGTCGTTCGACAATCGACAAATTGAAAATAATGAAATTCGGAGGATTCATTATTTAGGTCGCTGTTTTCGAATTTCCGACGCCGAAGGGGAGTAGCCTTGACCTTGCCTAGTTTTCAGCAACGCTCAGAGGGGCGATCTTATAGCAGAGTAGATCGACGTCAAGAAAAGCGTTTATCATGGCTTTTCGGGCGTCATTGAACTCAACAAGCTTCGTAGGGTCCCGTTGAAACGCGTATATACAACGTCAAAAGGTCAAAAGGTTACGTTCATGAAACACGACGGTCGCCTAAAACGCATGCTGTCTTTTGTGGCTCTTTTCGCCGTTACGATCGTAACGAGCGCTTGTTCTAACGATGGAAAAACGCAGTTGATTGGAGAAGTAACTTACGACAATCAACCGGTAGCGCTCGGAACCATTACTTTCACGCCAAAAGCTGACGGTTTCCGCGCCATCCAGACGATCAAAGACGGTAAGTTTGAAATACCGGAAAAATTCGGCGTTCAACCCGGCGAATACAACGTTCTCGTCGAGGGCTACGAGAGCGCGCCGCAAGACGATCCCGACCAGGTCGCGGAAAAGGCTTTTCCGGACTATGCGACGACAATTTCCGTCGAACCGAACAAGCCGATTGTCATTAACGTTCCCAAGTAGTCGAGCCGTTCGCTTCCAAACTTGCGAAGATCGCGTTGACCTTGCGACGGAACTTTGCGACGAAGAAAACGGAGTCATCCTATATTCATATTGTTTCAGGGTGGAATTATGTCAAAACAGAGAAAAACGCTTCGACGCGGGTTCACTTTGGTTGAACTACTCGTCGTCATCGCCATCATCGGCATACTCATTGGGCTTCTGCTACCGGCGGTTCAAGCGGCGCGCGAAGCGGCTCGAAGGATGCAGTGCACGAATAATCTTAAGCAAATCGCATTGGCGATGCACAACTATCACGACGTCATCAATAACCTTCCGAACGACGGATATTTCATCGTTGGCAAACCGAACGGTCAGCATTGGCTGGGAATCATGGCAAAAGCGCTCCCGTTCATTGAAGGATCGCAGATTTACTCCAACTTAGATTTTTCGCGCAACTACAACTATGGACAAAACGCCGAAATGGCGAAAACGCAATTGAACTACTTCCTTTGCCCGTCATGCACGCAATTGAAATCGGTCGGCGGCGGGGAAACGGACTGGTACACGTCGCACTACTACGGAGTCGGCGGCGCAACCGGACTGAAACCGGATTCGACGACACAATCGTACGGTCTGATTACGACAAGAACCAACGCCGGCGAAATCAGCGACAACGGGCTTTTCAACGTTGGGTATCATCGGAACCTCTCTTTTGCGAGCGACGGAACTTCGAATACGGCGTTGATCTTTGAATCGTCTTGGAACGACTATCAAGGTTTCCGAGGCTGGCATCGCGGGACGTACGTTGTTAACGCCGGATCCGGATATCAGTCTCCCAATAACGGCTACTGGAACACATGTTCGGTGAAATACACGAAGACGGCGTTTTACATCAACGCCGGTATTCAAGCGAAATCTCGCGGCGACTCTTCGACAACGAGCGGAACCGGTCGTTTCAGCCCCTTCCGAGTCGCGGGACTTTGGACGAGTCATCACCCCGGCGGCGTCAACTTTGCCCTTGCCGACGGGTCGGTGCGTTTCCTCTCGGAAACCGTCTCAGACAATCTTTTCCTCTCCATTTCCTCGGCAAACGGCGGTGAAAAATACATGCTGAACTAATTCTGCAATAAGAAAACGAATCGGCTCAGATTCCGATTTTCCTACGAATTAGCTCTTTCGTCTTGGCAATACAGGCAAGGAAAACGACCGGGTTCTCGCGAAATCCGGCCGTTTTCCTTTTAAACTGTCCAACGCGCATAAAGTTTGACATAATAGTTCTAACCTCAGCGTCAAGCACGCCCACCCCTTGAGTATCTCACGACAGTCGACGCCTTTTGCGCTTGTCTTTGCGTCTTCTCAGACGCGTCAACGATACGTTTTTTACAATAAAGGCGTTTTTCACTGACTCTCTCGAAAAGCGCTTGCCCCCATTACCACTCGTCAACATCGGACGAAGAGTCGTCCCATTCTAGGCGTGTCCGGTAGTTTTGACAATGTAGCGGAAGCCATGAAGCGCTTCTTCGACTCGAGCTACTCGCAACGCCATATCCAATTTCATACCCAATTATCTCGTCGACAGACGTCGCGTCATATCCTGAAAAGTCTCTTTACCGTCTCCTCAAAAAGAGTCGACTTTAACAAATATATCGATTATACTATCGCATACTTCGTCGCTTCGATCATACCCTCTCTCGCGCGATTTTTCTCTATTCCGAACGACGACCGCCGCGCTTGGAAAAACTCGCAAATCGTGGATCTACGAGTCCGCAAATCTCGCGCTTTTGAGACGATTACACTTTGAGGATAGAGGATTCTACAATTGCGAAGCCTCGTAAAATGGGGAAAATGGGGTGAAGTTTGTGAAATATCATAGGTTTCGGTCATCTTAAACCCAAACTCCCCCCTTTGCGTATTATACCATATTGACGCCTTTTTGGAAGTAAAAAAACCTCTTTTTAGTGTGTTTTTCTCTTGTATTTGGAAAAAATTTTCATGTTTTTGATTAACCAAAACCTATACTTTTTGGTTATCTTTTACCTCTTCCACTGACGCCGCATATGATTGGATTTTCTCGACTAAAAAAGCTAGGAAGAGGAAATTTCGATTCAAAGACGACGGTCCGCTAGAATTTGACACGAAATCAGAAAACGCGAGAAAACGCCTATTTTTCGCGGTTAAAAAGTTTTTGGGGTAGAATTCGCGGCGGACAACCTCACGTAGAGTTCAATTCGTCGTTTTTTGTTTAGAGTTCTCGATTCAACGCAGAACAGTCGCTTAAGCGCGCCTGTTCTGCGAATTGGGCGTCGTCTCGAGAAGCTCTTTTACCAATGGACTAGAGGATATTTCAGTCGCATAAGCGTGAATTTCCTCGAAATAAAACGTTTTCATGAGCGCTTACCGCTTGAAAGAGGTTGAAAATGAAAGCCAACCGTTTTACTCGTCTTCTTTCCAAGTTTACCGTTCGCGAATCTTCCGCGACGGGAAGACGAACTCCGCAAACCACGCGACTACAAATGGAGGCGTTAGAAACGCGCGAACTGCTCGACGCCGCGCCTATTGCGCAGTCTCTCGCGATTGAAGCCGCGCTCGAATGCCAGGCGTTCGTCGAAGACGATCGCGCTCCGATCGTTCTAGACGTCGACGCTCAATATTTGAACGACGCGACTCAGAACTATATCGACGAATCCGTCAACGCGAACGTCATTACAATCGACTCGACGAACCAGATCGAACTCGAAAGCGCCGTCGCGCTGAACACGCCAAATTTGAGAGTAGCGGAAAAAACGGAAAACTCCATTACGGTTTCGTGGAACGCGGTCGACGGGGCGACGAAATACTATCTCGCGTACGCGCCGGAAGGCGGTTCCTTCACGACAAAATCAGTTGCCTCCGCAACAACCTCGTACACTCTTTCCGACTTGGGCGCCGGGGAAACGTATCGCTTCAAGATTCGTGCGATCGGCGACGGTTCCACTACGACAAACTCCGCATACGGCGACGTTCTAACAGTCTCGACCTCGACCGGACTGCAAACGCTGGAGACCCCGACCCTCACCGTCGTTACCAGAAAACCGAACGCTATCACCGTCTCGTGGACCCAAGTCGACAACGCAACCGGGTACCTCTTTGAGTATATGACGGAAAACGCGTCCGAGTTCACTTCCGTCAAACTTGCCGCGTCCAAGTACCAACGACAAGTCTCCGGACTTACGGAAGGAGAAGTCGTCGAATTCCGGGTAACCGCACTCGGGGACGGAGACTTTGAAAACTCCGAAGCCGCCGAGCTGACCACCGCGTCTCAACAGACTCTCGACACGCCTGTCGTCTCGCTCACGGACGCGACCGACTCTTCGCTCTCCTTCTCATGGAATGAAGTTCAGGACGCCGTCGGCTATCGCGTTATGTACATTCAAGCCGGCGCCTCCGCTTATACAACCGTCGACGTGGGTTCGAGAACGTCCTTCACTATCGACGGATTGCAAATGGAGACGAGCTACAGCCTGAAAGTGGCGGCGCTCGGCGACGGCGACGCATATAAGACCTCGCCTTATTCGACCCTGACTGCGTACTGGACGATTAATCCCTTCAAACTGCTTCCTCCAACTTTAACCGCAACGGACGCTTCCAACGACTCCGTACTTCTCCATTGGGACTCCGTACCGAACGCTACGAAATACTACGTCGCATGGGCGCCGGTCGGAGCGACGAAATTCACAACGAAATCCGTCTTGGCGACAAAGACCTATTTCCAAGTAACGGATCTTGATCCGAATACGGAATATCAATTCAAATTGCGTTCTGTCAGTTCCGACACAACATACATTAACTCAAAATATTCGCCGGTAACGACGATTTCCACGACCTCCGCGCCTCTGTCGAAAACGGCGTTAAGCGCACCGACTCTCAATGTCGACCGAACGTCCGCAACTTCTATATCCGTCTCTTGGTCCGCCGATCCACGCGCTACCGGTTACACCGTTATCTATAAAGAAAAGTCCGATTCCGCGTACACGACCGTCAACATTCCCGCGTCGGAAACGAGCTTGACGCTCAACAATCTTACTCCACAATCGAGCTACTACGTTAAAGTGCGCTCACTCGGCGAAGGCGTCTTCTGGTCGAATTCTCCCTACTGTGGAACGGTCGTTGTTAAGACCCCGTCGATCCCCTTGGCGGACTTCGCTGAATACGACGCATTCCGCGCAACTTACGGCGAACTCGAGTTCCCGGTGGATCGGGAAGACCTCAACGTCATCGAACTGACCGATTGGTCAGCGCAAGGATTACAAGCTGCAATCGAAATAGCGCGTTCCACTCCGTACGACGATATCGTTGTGCTCAACGCTTCTCAAAACGGAGGCGCGATACTCGATCTCTCAAACGCGTCCATCAACTTCGACTTCGATTACAACACGAGCGGCGCCTTGACGATCGCGTCCTACGGTTCATCCCGCGCTCAAATTCGTGCCAACGCCAATGAAGTTATGTTCAACGTTACCGACGGACTCTTGCAATTCGCTGGGTTCGACTTTGTCGACGTCAATCCAAACGTCTCTACTTATAGCGTCTTCTCTTCTCCGTCTGCCGGAGAATATGAAAGCGTGTTGGCATGTCAAAACGTCGAGTGGTACAAGGCGGATGGAAACGTTGTCGATTACAATGCTGAGCCAGACGACAGCGCCGTACACCTTGGCGACTGGTCAGAAAACGACTACGCGTTGCTTTTCGTCTCCGGACACACGCCAGAGAAGAATTACTACGGTTTCTACAAAACGTTAAAGGAATCTTACACGACCCTAACCAATTCTCTCAATGTCAATCCGCAGAACATCTACATTCTGTTTGCAAACGGCGACCCAAGCAATATATCGAATAGCAAAGACAGGAAGACTGTGGATCAAAATGGGAGTCTCATCGAGCCGGGTTTTAAGTTTGCAACGGACAAGGGAACGACGATACTCTCTGCGACAGGAGCCGATTTGACGTACGCGCTCAGCGTCATTGCCGATCGGATGGATTCAAACTCGCATCTCTTCGCAACCTTCTACGGACATGGAACCGGAGTGAAAGGAGCGACTAGCGACTACAACGATTATATCTGGGGATGGGGCGACAAAGGCTCCAAAGACTCTGACGTCAAAGAGCCGAGTATTCCCGGTGAATTGGTTCGCGACGCATTCTTCCAAATTAAAGAAGGCTACGTTACGATCGCAGTCAATACATGTTTTAGCGGCGGCATAATTGACGATATCGTCAATCCGACGACGAACATGGTATCCGATATCTACGACGGATCCGCTCATTTTGCTGTCGGTTCTTCATCAAACCATTACGAGTCCTCGTGGTATAAGTACGAGAGTTTGAGGGTATACGGATATATGCCGACGCTAGTAAGCGGACTTACCACATACAAGACGACCTCGCAACTCTTCCAGTATGCGGAAAGAAATGATCCTTACCGGGCTATCGGTTCATGGAAACCAAATCAAGGAAATCCAGCGGATCATACGGAACATCCCTGGCACGCCGGCGAAAACTTCTCCGTCTTCGCGCCGACTTTGACCGTTGACACGCCTAACCTCAACGCCGTCGCGTCAATGACTTCTATTACGGTCGACTGGAACGCGGTCGCTCACGCGTCGGGCTATACGATTCGATACGCAATTGAAGGCGGCGAATACACGACCGTCTCCACAACAAACACGTCGATTACGATTCCCGGTCTCGTTCCCGGTCAAACGTACGTCGTGCAAGTCCGCGCAGACGGCGACGGAATCAATTACAAAAACTCCCAATATAACAGCGTAACCATTCCGCTCCCCGCTCCTATAAATCAACTCCCACCTCCGGTCGTTCAGTCATTTGACGCGACTAAGGAAGCCTTTACCTTCACGTGGAACGCGATCGACCATGCGACGAGCTATACGTTCCAATACGTCGATCTGAGAACTTCGCAAGAGGTTGTGGTCGAGAATTACCAAGGAACGACCTACTCCGTTTCAGATTTCATTCCCGGCGAGACCTACGTCGTCGAACTTCGCGCGAACGGCGACGGCGTCAACTATAGCGATTCCCACTTCAGCACGAACAATCTTACCGCTCGTGTTCAGCTTGACGCCCCGATTCTTAACGTATCGGAAATCTCCGAACAATCCATTACGG
>ONGM01000057.1 GCA_900317365.1 uncultured Planctomycetota bacterium | reverse complement strand
GTATCGTCGCCGTCCGCATACAAGATGTAGATGTTGCGGGGATCGACGTTGAGCGTTCCGACCAAGCTAACGTAGCACTCGCGCATCGTTTGGTAGAAGCCGTAATAGTTCTTCTGAGGCGTGTGCCCGGCGACGAAAAGCAGAGCGTAATCATTTTCGGAGTAGTCGCCCAGATGCATGGGGACGTTTTGCGAATCGGCGCTGAAATCGACAATATTCCCGTTTGGCAATCTCCATTCGACGTCTTGCCATGTCAAGACGCTTTCATATTCTTCTGCGGAGGGAGACGAGACGACGTTGTAAGTCGAGACGTTCGGATTGACGTCGACAAAGTCCAGCCCGGCGAATTGCAAGAGTCCGTCGGTAACGTTGAAGGTGGTTGCGACGGGGTTTGTGATAATTCGCGCGCGCGCGTCGCCGTAAGAGGCGATCGTGAGAGCGCCGCTTTCGCTGTGATCGAAGTCGAAATTGTAAGAAAAGTCCGACAGGTCGAGCTTTGCGCCGCCGTTTTGCGCGGCGTTGAGGAGAATAATATCGTCGGTCGGGGTCGAGCGCGCGACTTCAATCGCCGCTTGCAAGCCTTGAGCGGACCAATCGGCGAGTTCGACGACGTTGACGTGTTGATTATTAGCGGGGAACTCGAGTTCGTTGTAAGTCGCGCGGAAGTCGTCGTATTCGACGAAGTTCGCCAATGGACGAGCGGGGGTCTTAACAACGCTGGTTCCGCTGTATGCGGAGTTCGACCAGAAGGCGCCTTCTCCGAGCGCGCGCACTTTAACGTAGTAGCTCGATTCGGAGGCGAGATTGATGAGCGTCAGACTCGTCTCGGTCGCCGGAACGGGGACGACCGCATACGCCGATTCGGATTTCTCTTTGTAGATGACGGTGTACCCAACGGCGCGCGGGTCGGCGGTCCATGAAACGGAGATAGAGGTCGAGGTCGCTCGGTCGACGTTGAGGGTCGGCGCGCTCAGGGGCGTCTTCGTCAGGTGCGAGGAGGTCGTTGAAATCGTCGTTACGGGCGAATACTTGGAGTTGATGTACGTCGAGTCGGAACTGACCGAGCGTAATTTGAACTGGTATTCCGTATTCGAATCGAGCTCGGTTACTTGGAAATAGGTCTTTGTCGCCGCGACGGACTTTGTTGTGAATTTCGTCGAGCCGGTTGGCGCCCAAGCGACGTAGTATTTCGTGGCGTTTGACACGGCGTCCCAATGCAGAAGAACAGAGTCGTTGGAGGCGTCCGTCGCCGTTAGCGTAGGAGGAAGGAGTTTGAAGGGGTTGATCGTCCAATACGCGGTCAGAGTCGAGTAAGGCGACGTCTTAAAACTGTCGCCGTCGCCGAGCGCGGCTACCTTTAAACTGTAGCTCGTCTCCATTTGCAACCCGTTGAGAGTGAGGGAGGTTCTCGAACCGACGTTGACGGTCGTGTATGCGGAGTCTCCCGCTTGGACGTACATGACTCGATATCCGACGGCGTCTTCTACCTCCGACCATGAGAAGGAGAGCGAGTTTTCCGTTGCTTCCGTAAGTGAGACGACAGGCGCGACAAGTGTCTGTTGAGTCGCTACGGTTAGTTCGGCGGGACTGGAGTCATCAAAGTCCCCTCCGCCGAGCGCGGTAACGCGAAATTCGACGACTTCACCTTCCGCAAGTCCGGAGACTTGACGTTGGAACTTGTTGGCGGCAAGCCTAACGGAAGTGAACTCGGACGCGTTCTCGGACATATATTCAAAGAGATATCCGGTAGCTCCGTCGACTTGGGTCCACGCGACGGTAATGGCGTTCGTTTTTCTTGCGGCGACGGTAAGGGTCGGGGTTGCTAACGTTTGCGGCCCGGTTGAGGTCGAGACGGTGAGAACGTCTCCGTACGAGGAGCTTGTCGTAGCGGAACCGTCGCCGATCACGCGGATCTTGAATCTGTACGTCTCGCCGGCTCCCAAGTTGGAAAGAGTATACGAAGTCGTCGTCGCGGAGACGGATTTCGTCGTGAAGGAACCGCCTTCCGGGGCGTATGCGAGATAGTATTTGGTCGCGCTGTCTACGGCGTTCCAAGATACGGTGATCGAGTTTTCGGTCTTTTCAGAGACGCTTAAATTGGGCGCGTTCAGCGCGACGGCGTTTTCGAGTTCGATTTGTTGAGGCGCGTCGATCATGATTGCGTGCTCGTCGTTGTTTCTGAAAAGCGCGTTTTGAGAGGGGGCGCTCGTTTCAAGGGCGTCTTCCGTCAGTATGATCGGGACGAGATAGTTGTCGACGACCGCTTGACATTCGAGCGCGGTTTCGATAACGAGCGATTGCGTCACGGGCGCGGCGTCGAGGAGTTCGCGCGTTTCCAACGCTTCAAGGCGCAGACGCGAGGTCTGCGGAGTTTGTCCTCTCGTCGCGGAAGAAGATTCACGAACGGAAAACTTTGAAAGAAGACGATTGAAACGGTTGGCATTCATCATTAACCTCTTTTAAAAGGCAAGTGCGCGGGAAAAAGTTTTTGGGGGACGTTCTTTGCTTAGACGACTGAACGATCCCTCAATATAGTTGTTTAAAAAGCGCCTTAAAACGACGGGAAAAACCAGAAAAAGCGCGTATACACGCCTGGTTATCGCCGATTCGATAGATCCAAACAAACAACGACGTGTTGAACGCTAAGTGAGGCCGACAATCGCTCCATTTCGATAAAAACGTTTTTGAAAGCGTAGAATAGGCGTTTTCTCACATATTCTGAAGTCGTGTCAAATCTCGGCGCGCTGACTTCTTGTCAATCGAATTTCCCCTTTAATAGTCGAGAAAACCCGAAAAAAGCGTCAAAAGAAGAGAAAAAGGTCACCAAAAAGCGTAGGTTTTGGTAAAAAAACCAAACTCCCTTCCCTAGCCATTATACCACTTAGACTCAATTTTCGAATAGGAAAAGCGCATTTTTAGACTGTTTTTCGCCTTTTGAGAGGAAAAGTTTATCCTTTATTAACAAAAACCTATGATATTTGATAAATTGCAACGTATTTCATGGATCTTTACCGTATTATATGTTCGCTTATTTTTAACATTGATTTCTCCGACTCTCGGGGAACATTTGCTCTATCCTCTTCTTCGTCCTCGTACGAGTCGCTTGTTCTCTTCAGCCGTGAAAAATAGGGGTTCTACGTTTTGCTCTTGAAAAGCCTGGCTATTTTGCGTATGCTTCTGCCGGTTCGATAGGCGTCGCCGATAGGGAGGAGAACACGATGACAGAGGCTTGGAAAAAACGAACGACAAACGTCGCGGCGCTTGTTTGTTTTTGCGCCTTCATTTGTCCGACATTCGGACGCGCCGTCATCGTTCAGGCGCCGCCGCCAGATACGGCGGATGCAAAGGTCGTCGACGAGGAGGCGACAGTCGACGACGCGGAGCATGTCCCGCCGACGGATGAAGGCATGGCTTCACCTTCGCCTTCAAAAAAGAGAATCAACGCCCATTCTACGACGGGGCAAGGCGCGAACGCCATGCTTGCGCGCGCCGTTTCGACGTTAGGCGCCTTGGCGATTGTTCTCGCCGTTTTCGGAGTCTTGTTTCTTCTTGTGCGGGTAATTTCGCGGAAGAGCTTTCTTGGCGCAAAAGCAGTTGGGGAAATGGTCGAAATTCTCGACGTAGCTCGCCTCGACGCGAAAACGGAACTGCGAACGATTCGTTGGCAAGGAACGCTGATTCTTGTCGCTCGCGGAGCGTCTGGCTGGGTGAAATTAGGCGAGCGTCGCGAGGACGCGTGCGAATCGGATTAAGGCAAATCGAAGACAATGCAAAAGGTTGCGACACAAATGGGAAACGCCATGACCGCAAGGAGATTTTACGTTTGCTTTTTAATTGCGGCGTCGAGTCTTTTTTTATACCTTTTCGGCACGACTCTTGTTGCCCAAGATTCTCGACCTGCGCGTTCAGTTTCTCCGCGCGGCGTTGCGACTCTCGGAGGAAACAACGCCGATTTTGAGGGGCAAATGCCTGTGCGACCAATTCCGTCCACGACCGTCGAAAGATCGGAGATCGAAGCGGTTGGCGAAGATTTGGATTCGTCGCTAGACGAGTTTCCCACTATTCCTGAATCGATTGAATCAGGAGCAGCAACTGTTGTCGAAGAGAGTCCGAAGCGCGAAAGCGAAGACTTAAACGATTCGAAGGAACCCTTCTTGAAGGACGTTCTTCCAGACGACGTTCTTAAAGAAGGCGGCGATATTATCGGTTCCGCCGGGCTTACAGGCGCTCTCAAAGCGGCGCTCGTCATGGCGGTCTTCGCGTTAGCGCCTGCGCTTTTGCTCATGACGACGTGTTACGCGCGGATTTCTGTCGCCTTATCGTTCGTACGTCAGGGGCTCGGCGCCGGACAGGTTCCGTCGAACCAGATTATTATCGCTTTCTCATTACTTCTGACGGCGCTTGTTATGGCCCCTGTCGGAATCGAAATCTACAATGTTGCCGTCGTTCCTTACCAGCGTTCGGAGATTTCTGGGAAAGAGGCGGTAAAGAAAGGCGTCGAACCTCTGCGCGATTTCCTTTGTCGGCAGATTGAGAGAAGTGGAAACGGCGACGCGATCACCCTTTTGGCAAAACATATGCCGAATCAGGAAGAACCGCAATATTACGAAGACGCGTCGATTGTTGTCGTGGCGCCGGCATTTTTATTGAGCGAGTTAAAGACGGCGTTTTTAATCGGTTTTCAAATTTTACTGCCGTTTTTAATCGTTGATCTCGTCGTGTCGACCGTGCTTGTTGCCTCCGGAATGATGATGTTGCCGCCGGCGCTTGTTTCGTTGCCTTTTAAATTGGCGCTATTTGTTATGGTCGATGGATGGACTCTTGTCGTCAAATCTCTGCTCGAAAGTTTTGCGTAGATTGAAAGGGGAACTCAAGTGGAAGAACTCGTCGTTTTACTGGGTCGTGAATCCCTCAATCTTGCCGGGGCGGTTTCTTTACCTGTATTAATTGTCGGCATGACCGTTGGTCTAGTTGTTGGCGCGCTTCAGACAGCGACTCAAATTCAAGATCAAACGATCGCGTTCGTCGTCAAGTTGCTTGCTATGGCGACGTCGGTCGCTGTTTTCTTACCGTGGGCGCTAGCGAAATTAGCGGAGTTCTCGACGACTCTTTACGAAAACATTCCTGAAACGATTGGCGCGTCATTCTGATCGTTCCGAATTCTCTTGAGTCTTGACGTTCAAGTTTCCATTCTTACAATTGTCCATATGGGACGGTGGCGTCCCGTACTGGTGAGAATCAAATTGAGCGCGATCAGGACTAGATCGTCGGTTCGGCGCAGAAGGTCGATAGGATATATGTTTGCCGCCATCGTGAGCGTAAATAACGCGCGGATTAAAAACGCCGCGCAATTGAAAGAGAGCCGAGCGAGGCGGAAGTCTGGTAAGTTTCTTGTCGACGGCGTGCGCGAGGTTCATAGGGCGGCGTCTTCTCAATTTGAGCTTCTTGAGGTCTATTGGAACGCAGGCGATCGCATCGAGGCGGACGAGCGCGTCGATTTTCACCGTTTCTTTGCCGAGAAACAACGTCGAGAGAGGCACGACGCAGAACTTTTGGCGCTCCTTCAAAACCTGGAAGAGCGTAAAATACCCGTTTTTCCGGTAAGTTCGGCTGTTTTTGAGAAGCTTAGTTTTGGCGACCGGGACGAAAGAATCGTCGCCGTTGTTAGAGCGCGACTTTCAACTTTTGAATCTCTCGACGTAATTTTGAACGAGCGAAGACGTCGCAACGGTGAGAATCCTCTTGTCGCCGTTCTAGAGAAGGTGGAGAAGCCGGGTAATTTTGGCGCAGTTCTTCGTAGCGCCGACGGCGCAGGCGTCGACGCAGTTGTCGTGGCTTCGGACGATTTTGACGTTTTTAACCCGAACGCGGTACGGGCAAGTTTAGGCGCGATCTTTCATATGCCGATAATTATGGCGTCGGTTGAAGAGACGATCCTTTGGCTTAGAGGTAAGCGACTTCAACGCGTGCTTGCGCTTTGCGACGACTCCGTTCCGTACACGCAGGTCGACTACGCGCTTCCGACGGCGATAGTTCTCGGGTCGGAAGCGGACGGACTAACGGACGCTTGGTTGGAAGAAACGACCGACGACGTAGAAGGGAGGCTCCTTCAAAAGGTGCGCTTGCCGATGTTAGGCGTGGTGGATAGTTTGAATGTGTCGAACGCGGCCGCCGTCTTTTTTTACGAGGCGCGAAGACGTCGCATCGAAAATAGTAAGTAACACGTGGAAAGGGACGCCGCCATGACTTCAAAGGAAATCGCCGCGATCGTCGGAAGCTTGAATATCGCGTTTAAGCGCCGCGAAGAAGTCCGTTTTAAGGTGGTTTGCGCGCGGAAAAGAGTTGAAAAACGACAAGCGGAACTTGACGAAGCGCTCCGTACCCAAAAGGAAAAAGAGTCGGAAAAAATTGCGGCGTTGACCCTTGCCAAAGAAAAAGAACTTGCCGCCGATCAGGTTGGCGTCGATTTGAAGCGACGTCGCGAGCAGCTCGATTCCGCAACAAGCGAGCGCGCTTACTCGAGTTTGAAACTACAGATCGAACTCGACGAGAAAAAGGGCGATCGATTTGCCGACGAGGCTCTTGTCGCGTACGCGTCCGCAGAGGAGATCGACACGGAACTGACGAGAGTCGCCCAAACGGTCGTTGAACGCGCTAAGGAACTCGAGTCCGCTAAGTTGGAATTTGAAGAGACTCGCTCGAAGGCGAAGATTCGTCTGGAAGAGATCGCGACGCTTATCGTTGAAACGGTCGAGCGATTCCCGCATGATTTTCAAACGCTTTACCATTCGGCGGCGGAGCGATACGGCGATTCAAGCGCTTGCGCGCCTTTGGTTGACGAAGAGTACTGCGGCGCGTGTAATACCGGTTTGCCTTTTGATTTGTCGTCGAACGTTCAGATGGGAGTAGCGACGCGGTGTTCGAATTGCAGTCGACTCCTTTACGATCCCAATTGAGAAATAATCGTTCCTCGCGTTTGCGCGACGGTTCGCTATTATATTCAGGTTGCTTTTATACGCGGCGTACGTCGCCGCAAGTTGTGGTCTTAAAATGAAAATTGGTTTGGTTGGTTATTCCGGCAGCGGTAAGAGTTCCTTGTTTTCATGGTTGAGCGGCGCGACGCCTGATCCTTCAGCGGTTAATTCTTCCCAATCGGCGATGGCTGCGATTCCGGAACCGCGTCTGGACGCGCTCTGCAAGTTGTACAATCCCAAAAAAGTAACCTACGCGTCGATGGAAATTGTCGACACGCCCGGACTGAGTCGCGATCACGTTGGCAACGTTTCTAAGTTGGCGCATATTCGCGAAGCGGATTACCTGGTTTGCGTCGTCCCGGCGTTTAGCGGCGTTGACGTCGATAAGGAAATTTCGTCCTTCAGCGAAGATCTCATTCTTGCCGATCTTGAAATTGCGACGAACCGCATGGAGAAAATCGAGGAGCAGATTAAAAAACGTCGAACTAAGGAAGAACAGGAAAAGCTTGAAATTGAGCAAGAAGCGCTGAGAATCATTATAGAGCGTTTAGAAGCTGGAACGCCGATTCTCGCAGAAGAGATGACCGACGATCACTACAAAGCGACGCGTTCTTTCCGCTTTTTAACGGAAAAGCGTCGCGCGATCTTTGTGAACACCGGAGACGACGAGACCGACTTCGAACAGTATCAGAAATACGCGTCGGAGAAGGTTCCGGTTCTCGCCGCTTCCGTCGGGCTGGAGCTCGAGTTGGACGCTATGGGAGCCGAAGAAGCGACTAGCTTTTGCGAAGAAATGGGACTGACTCGCGTCGGACGGGATTCTATCGTTCGTAAGCTGATGGATTGTTCCGGGCAAATGCTGTTTTTAACGGCCGGTGAAAAGGAAGTTCGAAGCTGGCTCATGTCGAAGAATGGCACCGCGCTCGAAGCCGCCGGTTGCATTCACTCGGATTTCGTTAAAAAGTTTATTCGTTGCGAAGTGATCGCTTGCGACGATTTGGTGCGTCTCGGGAGCGAGCGCGCCGTTAAGGCTGAAGGCTTGAATCATCGCGAAACGAAAGAGTATATTGTTCAGGAAGGCGACGTTCTCCTGTTCCACATTGCTCAATAACGTCGTAAAAAGATTCGCGCGTTATGCTTGGTTCCGCGCCGAACGACATAATTGTAGACTTATACGCCTCATAGGAAGGGGAGCATTATGGATCTATTTGAAGCTTTTGCCGCTCGCAGTTGCTATCGCGGCGAGTTTGCGGACGTTCCGGTAACGCGCGAAATTCTTACACAAATTCTTGACGCCGGAATTCGCGCGCCGTCTGCCTGTAATCAGCAGACGCCGTCTTTTGTCGCCGTCGACGATCCGGAGATTCTTGCGAAAATCGCCGAAATTTTGCCGAATCATTTGTCCTGTAAGACGGCGAAGGCCGCCATCGTCTGCTTTTCTGACGACCGTCCGGTTTACAACGACATTTCGTTCTACAAAGAAGATTGCGCCGCCGCCGTTGAAAACATGCTTCTCGCAATCACGTCGTTTGGGTACGCGTCGGTCTGGCTCGACGGCGTTCTACGTCGTGAACAAATTGCGGAACGGATAGCGAAGTTGTTAGGCGCGCCGGCGAACAAACGCGCGCAAGTGTTATTGCCGATTGGTGTTCCTGCGGCTTCAGCTCCGAAAGCGCCGCGTTTGCCCTTTGAAAAACGCGCGTCTTTTAACGGTTGGGGAGAACAAGACTGATCTATGCTCCCCGTCGAGAAAAGCCATCTTTCTAGAAGGAGAAAACGCCCTCTTTTCTCGACGTTGAGATAACGACATAAATAGAATAAATCGTCGAAAAGGATTGGATCGATGAGTGAGATAGTTGTAATTCGACCGGAATCCAGAGCTGAACGGAAGAAACTTATGGAATTCCCATGGGAGATCTATAAAAACGATCCCTATTGGATTCCGCCGCTTCGTTCTGAACAAAAGGGACTTCTTGGTTATGCGAAGGACCCTTTTTACGAAGAAAATCAGGTTCAAACGTTTCTCGCAACTCGAGGCGGAAAGACAGTCGGACGCATCGCCGCTATTCTCAACGTCGGGCATTTGCGTCGTTACAACGACGGCGTCGGGTTCTTTGGCTTCTTTGAATGCGTCGACGATCAGGAAGTTGCCGACGCGCTCTTTGAACATGCTGCGGCATGGCTTAAGGAAAAAGGCGCGACGACTATTCGAGGACCGATGAACCCGTCCATGAATCATACCGTCGGTCTCTTAATCGAAGGGTTTGATTCCTCTCCGTTCTTTATGATGACGTACAATCCGCCTTATTACCAGAAGCTTGTTGAGAACAGCGGTTTCGTTAAATCGCAGGACATGTTTTCGTTCTGGGGTAAGATCGAGATGCTCCCGAAAATTCGCGAACGATTCTTGCACACCGCCGAGATGATTCAAGAGCGTTTTAACGTCGTGGTCCGACCGCTTAACAAAAAACGTTTTACCGACGACTACGAAATGTTCCTGGACGTTTACAACCGATCCCTCACGAATACGTGGGGGTTCGTGCCAATGTCCCCGAACGAAATTAAGAAGATGGCGGCGTCCCTGAAAATGCTCATGATACCAGAGCTGGCGCTCGCTGCGGAGATCGACGGCAAACCGGTTGGGGCGACTTTCTGTTTGCCCGATTACAACCCGCGTATTAAGGCGATCGACGGAAAACTCTTTCCCTTTGGGTTCATTAAGCTCTTGCGCAATCGCGAGGCGGCGATTAAAAGGATTCGCGTTATTAGCACGAACGTGCTTCCGGAATATCAGATGTCAGGACTTGGACTTGTCTTGTTGAACGCGCTCGTTCCGAAAGCAGTCGCGTGCGGCGTGCAAGAAGCCGAGTTTTCATGGGTCCTTGAATCCAATCAGTTTTCTCGCGGAAGTTTAGAAAAGGGCGGCGCAATTTGCAATAAAAGATTCCGTGTTTACGATCGTCCCATTGAGTAATCGTTTCCGAAATCTAGTCGTCTTGCGTTTGTAAGATAAACGCCGCCCTCGTATGGTTATTTGTTATGGATATTATAAGAGTTACAACGCCGCAAGATCGCGAGAAATTTATATCGATACCGCACAAGATTTATCAAAACGATCCGAATTGGACTCCGCAGTTCGATTTTCAAGTTCGTGAAAAACTCGATCGAAAAAAGAATCCTTTCTTTATGCACGGCTGGGCGCAAGAGTTTTTGGTCGTTGAAGGAGACGAAGTACTCGGACGCGTTCTTGCGTCGGACGACGATCGTTTTAACGCAGAGAATAAGACCAACGTTGGAATGTTTGGTTTTTACGAGTCGGTGAATGATCAGAACGTCGCGAACGCTCTTTTTGACGCCGTCGCCGACGTCCTGAAAAACGAGAGAAAGCGCGATTCTTTCTTTGGACCTGTTGAATTTTCGACGAATTTCGAGTACGCCCTGCTCGTCGACGGGTTCGATTCCCCGGCGAAGGTTATGATGCCGTATAATCCAGAGTATTATAAGACGCTCTTTGAAACGTGGGGACTCGAAAAAAATCGCGATCTCTTTTCTTGGTATTTCGATCGAACGGCGATGTTTGCCGACAGTTGGCGACCGATTGTCGAGAGACTGCGCGCGAGATATCGGTTCACGGTGCGTCCTTTTTCTACACGAAGTTTTGACGCGGACGTTGAAAAGTGTATGCAAGTATACGATCACGTCCGATCCGAATGGTGGTGGGGAAGCGTGTCGCTTACGCCGGAAGAGATTAAATCCTACGCTGAACTTTTGAGTTTTGTCGCGGATCCCGAGATGGTTTTGCTTGCGGAGTCAGAGGACGGAACGCCGATTGGCTTCTCCGTAACGATACCGGACGTGAACGAAGCCGCGCGCCCGCTGAAGGGCAGTTTAACATGGTTTGGTATCCCGTTTCTTGGCGCCTTACGCTTGAAATATCGAATCAAGCGCAAGGTCAAAGGCTCGCGACTCATGGTTTTGTGCGTGCTTCCGGAATATCGTCGTAAAGGCGTTGCGGAAAACTTGATTTTGAATACGTTTGACTTTGGATACTACAAGAAGCGGTACGAAAACGCCGAGCTTGGTTGGACGGACGAATACAACGACAAAATTTCGCACGTTTTAGAGCGAGTCGGCGCAAAACGATTTAAGAGGTATCGGGTCTATCAGAAGGATCTATAAGGTTAACCCGCGCGACGGACGCGCGCTTGATATTCGACGCGAGCGCAGCGTGAGTTACGCCCGCGTCGATTTTTTTCTGCGAAAGGCGGTTTGATATGGGTAAAATTGGTATTGGTTTGAACCTAGAGGCGGTTCGGACTTCTCATAAATCTTTTGAAGAAGGCGTGGCGTTTGCGGCGGAACTTGGCTACGAATATATTGAGCCGATGGTGCATTGGGGGCGCGAACTTCTTAGTGAAGCGCGCTATTTCCACAGCGTTTCGATGCTCGACGATCCCTTTCGGATTCGCGACGCCGTTGAAAAGGCCGGGCTAAAACTTTCCGCTTTTTCGTCCCATAGTCAGCTGTCGAAGCCGGAAATTGCCGTCGAATATCTCAAGCAAGCCGCGCGATTTGCGAAAGAAGCGGGCGCGCCGATTATCAATACGCACGAAGGGCGAAAGCAGACGTGGACGACGGCGGAAGAGGATTTTGTCCTTATTAAGTATTCCATTATGGAGGCGGTCAAAGTTTGCGAACGCCGCGGAATTAAAATTGGACTTGAAACTCACCAAACCTATTCCTTGAGTTTGGAAGGTTACGATCGGATCTTAAATTTAGTCGATTCTCCGTGCGTCGGCGCCAACTTCGACACAGGCAACGCGTATTTAGGCGGCTTTGACCCTTGCGCGTGGCTGGAGCGCGTTAAGGATCGCGTTATTCATATGCACGCGAAAGATATTTCGGTTGAGCAGTCTGACGCGGAGCGCGGAAAAGTCATGGGAACGGCGGTTGGTTGCGCATGCGGCGACGGCGTGGTAGACTGGGAGCGTATTGTTGCGATTTTACGAACGGCGCCGCATGACGTTGTGATGAGCGTCGAATGCGGTACGATGGATCAAGCCGCGCGTTCCATCGAGTATTTGCGTAAAATTGTTGAGCGTTAGGCGGCGATAGGAGAAATAACAATGAGAAAAAGAGAGTCGAGACGCGGCTTTTTGAAAGAGTCCGCCGTTCTCATTGCGACGGGCGTTTCCGCGCCTATTTTGATTTCGCGCAACGCGTTGGCGGACGGAGATCGTCCCGGCGCTAACGAGCGCATTGGCGTCGCCGGAATTGGCGTTGGACGTCGCGGTTCTGAAATCTTCGCGGAAGCGGCGCGCAATCCGAAGGCGCAGGCGATTTGCGTCGCCGACGTCTGGGCGCCGCGCGCGGAGCAGGTCGCAAAGAAAAATGAGTGCGACGCGTGGTATCAAGATTATCGACGCGTTCTCGAACGCAAAGACGTCGACGCGATTACGACGGCGACGCCGGAACATTGGCGCGGGCTGATCTGTATCAACGCGTGCCTGGCTGGCAAGCACGTTTACGGCGAAAAGCCGATTACGCTGACGATCAACGAAGGCAAACTCATGGAAAAGGCGGCGCGACGCAACAACGTCGTCTTCCAGACAGGCAGTCAGCAACGTTCGCAGCGCGAGAACTACCTCGGATGCGAATTCATTCGAAACGGCGGTTTAGGCGAAATTAAATCTGTAATCGCGGCGAACTACGAAAGTCCGTGGCTCTGCGATTTGCCGGCGCAACCTATTCCGGAAGGGCTCGATTGGGAAACGTGGTGCGGACCGACGCCTGTCGTGCCGTACAATATCGATCTCTTTACGCCGCGCGCGAATCCCGGATGGCTGTCGTTCCGACCATACTCCGGCGGCGAGATGACTGGTTGGGGCACTCACGGTTTCGATCAAATCCAGTGCGCTCTCGGTATGGATTTAACGGGACCGACAGAAATCATCGTCGAAGAAGGGGACGGCAAGCTTGTGCCTCCGGTTTACTCGAAGGCGGAACCTGCGGCGCGCGGCAATGAGATTTGTTCGAAGCCTCGCCTTTCGTACCGTTATGCGAACGGGATTACGGTCAAACTCGACAACGCGAATCGCGGGGGCGGGATCTTTATCGGCGAGAAAGGCAAGATGGAGATCTTCCGCGGGCGTTTGACCTCGAATCCGAAGGAAATGGCGGAAGAGGTTCTCAAAGGCGATCGACAAAATCAAGGGCACGTTGACAATTGGCTCTCGTGCATTTTGACAGGTGAACGTCCGATTTCCGACATTGCGATCGGTCGTCGAAGCGCCGCGATTTGCCATCTCCTCAACATTGCCCGATACCTTGGTCGTAGCCTGAAATGGGATCCTGATAAGGAGGTCTTTATTGGCGACGAGGAGGCGAACTCGATGTTGAGTCGCGAACCGCGCAAAGGATACGAGCTGCCTGAGGTTTAATCGTTCCGGTCATTCTGGTTTGCGAATGAAAGAAGAAGCGCCCAAAGACGTCGAGCCTTTGGGCGCTTCCTTTATTTCAAAGGAGACGTGAGGAGGATGGTTTCGCCTACGCTTTTGCGATCTTACCGACTTTCCAGCTCTTCAGGTCGAATTTGGCGAGGGATTTCATAACGTCGTCGGCGATTTCCGGCTTGACGACGAGAACGAGTCCAAGACCCATATTGAAGACGCGCGCCATTTCGTCGTCGTCAATGGCCCCGAGTTTTTGAAGCCACGGGAAGACAGGGGGAACGTCCCAGGAGTTCGGCGTGATTTGGCATTTGAGACCGTCGGGAAGGACGCGAGACAGGTTCTCGACGAGCCCGCCGCCGGTGATGTGGGCGACGCCGCGAATACCGTCGTTGGCGCCGAATTCTTCAAATAAGGCGAGGGCAGGACGAACGTAAAGTCGGGTGGGGGCGAGGAGTTCTTCCGCGACGGTTTTACCGAGTTCGGGCACGAATTGATCGGGGGACAATTTTGCGATATCAAAGACGACGCGACGGACGAGGGAGTAGCCGTTCGAGTGGCATCCGTTGGAGGCGACGCCGATAAGGACGTCGTTGTCTTGAATAGCCTTGCCGTCGATGATCTTGGAGCGTTCGGCGACGCCGACGCAGAAGCCGGCGAGGTCGTATTCGCCGGGATTATACATATCGGAAAGAATAGCGGTTTCTCCGCCGATCAGTGCGCATCCGACTTCGACGCAGGCGTTGGAGATACCGGTAACGATTTCTTCGAGCAGGTCGGGATCGTCTTTGGGACAGGCGACGTAATCGAGGAAGAAGAGGGGCTCGGCGCCGCAGCAGATAGCGTCGTTGACGCTCATGGCGACGAGGTCGATACCGACGGTATTATGGCGACCGACTTGGCAGGCGATCTTGAGTTTTGTGCCGACTCCGTCGGTACAGCTCACGAGCACTGGATCGTCGTACTGTCTTTTTGGACCGCCTTCCTTCAAAAGTCCGTTGAGTTGAAACAAGCCTGCGAACCCGCCGTCTAGTCGCATAACGCGCGGCGAAAACGTTTTCGTTACCAGTTTCGGCAATCGAGCCATCGATTCCGCATAGACGTCCAAATCGACGCCGGAGCTTTTATATGTCGCCTTTTCCATGAAACGTTCTCGTGGTTAGTCTTTTTGGTTTCCCCTGAATTATGCGCGACAAATCGCGCAAAGCAGGTAAACGCATTATAGAAATTAGGCGCGTTGCGTCAAGCCCTGAAGAGCGCGCGAAACCGCCGACGAGCGATTCTGTTTATGTCGTGATAAGGGTGTTCGTGGAACTGCTGATCGATAACGTCAACTCGTGGTGATGATCATATTCCGGGTCTACGACGCTGCTCGTTTGGATGACTTTCTTTTTGATTTTCTCACCAAATATCGTTCATGAGCGTTCTTTTAAACTACGACTTTCGTTCTTGACCTTTGGAAAAGCACGAACGAAAATTTTGTTTTTACGACATTGAAGTGTATACTTTGAGCGAAATAGACGTTACAATGAATACCAGTTATTCTGGGTCGTCCCACATAGCCAAGATCGTATTTTATTGCGATTTGGAGTTGAGACTCAGAAGTCAGTGTCGAGAGTAGAGAAAAGTTGTGCGCGATATGACAGACCGCGTCCACAAGGGAAATAATGCCATGACCGCGAAAAAAGACAATATTGCTTTGGGTAAGTTAGGAAGCAAAGGCAAAATGGCAAACGGGGGAGTAGACGCTCCTAAGCCCCGCGCTCTCCGACTTGAAGCCCTCGAAGAGCGTCAACTTCTCGACGCCTCGCCGATTTCTGCAGCGCTTCTTAGCGAGTCTAGTACGACTGCGATTCTCGCGGACATTGATCCGACCTCGATTCCAATTGAACTCGAAACCGCGACGCCGACGACCTGGGTTGTTTCTTCAACTGAGAACTCCGCGACCGTTGAAGGTTCCCTGCGCAACGTTTTGCAACTTGCTTCTTCAGGGGACACGATTACGTTCGCGCCGGAACTTAAGGGGGCGACGATTACGCTCGAGAGCGCGCTCGACGTGAACAGGTCGGTAACGATCGACGCGACGTCCCTTTGGGACGCGACGAACGACGCGCCGGGCTTGACTCTCGACGGGGACGGAACGGTTCAAAT
>ONGM01000031.1 GCA_900317365.1 uncultured Planctomycetota bacterium | reverse complement strand
TCGTCGCTATGTCGTTCGATCACATATTTAGCGACTTCGTTCTTCATTCGCGAATTAGTCAGTAGATTCGCCGAATAGGACGCGACGAGAACCTGTCGCCGCATTCCCTTGTCGACAAATTCCTTGATCTTCGCGACTATGTCGGAGACGTCGTAAAAACCAAGGGCCCAAAGCGCGATATGGATCTTCATCGCGTCGTCCGAAGCAAGGTATTCCTCGCGTGTCTTTGCGTCCGCGAGGCATTCGTAGAGATAGTCGAGAGATTTGGCGCTTATGCGTTCGAGTTTCGAAGCGTCGTTCGTCATGAAACCAAGCCAACACCCAGCGGCGCGCTTGACGGAAGAATATCGAATAAACCCTTTTTCGCGAATTACGTTCAATAGCGTCAAGAAAACGTCGACGACGCCTTCGTCCATCGTCTCGCAAATCGCTTGACGCAAGCCTTCCTGTAATCGAGCGGCGCAAAGCAATTTCCCAAGAAGTTCGTGCATACCAACGTTGTGACTGAGCGTAATCCCCTTGATCATCCAGCGATCCGTAGCAATCCCGTTTTCACCGTTGATTGATTCCGAAAGGATCTTCTCGAGTCGTGCGTTCCCGAAATCGAGTTCGGCGGCAATCAGATCCGAAACGCCGATATCGTGCCAGGGGTAAGAACGACCTTGTTTGACGCCAATGACTTCGTCAGGAATTTTGTCTTCAAGGAAATCGCAGATATCGCCGGGAATGAAGTCGCGATAGAAAAACTGCGAGAGCTTTTCAACAACGCGGGCGGCGATATCGTCTGGCGCAGTAGAACGCATGGGACGACGATAACATCCGCTTTCAGTGGACATGCGCTCGTGGAGAGCGTCGAGCGTATGATAGACGTGCTTTTTATGCGCCGGGTTTAAACAGCCGTCAAAAAGTTCGTTAATATTCGTTTCAATAAAAGCGGAAGGAGCTTTTCCGGCTTTCAGCCATTCGATAAGTCGATCGAAAAGCTCGTCGACAAACGCAAGCCGCTCCATTTTGCTAACGATCTTGGCCGAAAGTTGCTTGAGAGCTTTATTTCTTGCTTTCATCACACGACTCTGATACTCGCTCCCGAGTTTTTCAAGTCGCGCTTTTTCTTCGCTGGAATAAACCGTCATGACGATATCTCCTTTCCGCTCTCTCTAGCTTACCGTTCTCTGTTACCACCAAGTTCCGGCGAGCATGACAAGACGTATGAAGGTCGCTTCGTCCCCCTCGTGGATTTCAACCGGATCGTCTAACCCCCCAACTTCATTATCGCCAATAAAAATGCGGAAGAGCCCGTCTTCGTAAGCTTGGATCGCCGTTTCAATAGACTTTCCTTCGTCGGGCAAACGATCGCCGTAGTTTATTCCGAACGCAATCTTTCCGATTTCGCTCATATCCGCGATCTGCTCCGACGTGAGCGGAGTCGCGCTCTCGCTTTTTGACGCGCGCTCGCAATATTGGGCGACGCATGTGCGAACGCATTCGCAAATCAGTTCCCGCGTCGTGCGCGGTTGGATAGCAAGAGGGAAATCCATTCCCGCTATTTTGCTTTTCTTCTTTCCAAGCTGTTTCAAATTGACTTTAATAATCATCGTTAGGCTCTCTACGGAAAGTGGCGAACTCGTCAAAAAACGCTCAAAACGTCGTTGAAATACGTTTGTCGAGGTCTTGCGTAATCCTCGAACGTTTTCCACATTATAATCGAGATTCCGTTTGTCTTTCAAGAAATGTGCCGTCGAGATCGCGGATTGTGTTTTCCTTGTTACCGGCGTTCAAAAAAGCAAAACAGGAGGCGCGCTACTCTTCACTCTTTCATACGCGAGCAAAGGTAGAAAATCGATCAATAAGGCTATTGTCAAACCGTAACGAAAAAACTACAATGCTCGTGAAGCGACGTCGCGATTTTGCGATTTAGTCCGCGCCATTTTAAGATAATGATTAGGAGTTATTCAGTGTCGAACGCGAACAAGAAAAGCGTAACGCTTGAAGAAGTACGGCAAAAGCAGTTCCTCGGACACCCCGTAGGTCTGTGGGCGCTCTTTACGACGGAAATGTGGGAACGATTCTGCTATTACGGAATGCGCGCCCTTCTCGTTCTGTATTTGATCTCCACGCTCACGGACTCGAATCCGGGGTTCGGATGGACGGAGTCCGACGCGAGTAAATTGTACGGCTGGTTCACGGGACTCGTGTATCTAACGCCGCTGATCGGCGGCTTTCTTGCCGACCGACTCCTTGGTCAACATCGCTCGGTGCTCCTCGGCGGCGTTCTCATGGCGCTCGGCGAATTCTGTCTCTTCTTCTCCGAATACTTCCGTCAGCACGCAACGGCGACGATCACGATGTATAACGCGCCGGGCGCTTACTTCGCGTTCATGCTCGGTCTGCTCCTGATCGTCGTAGGCAACGGATTCTTTAAACCGTGCATCTCCGTCATGGTCGGCGGACTTTACGAGAAAAACGATCCTCGACGCGACAACGCATTTAGCATTTTCTACATGGGCATCAACGTCGGCGCTTTTCTCGCGCCGTTTGTCGCCGGTTCGGTCGGCGAGAAGATCAGTTGGCACTGGGGATTCCTAACCGCAGGAATCGGTATGTGCATCGGATTATGCACATACTCTTTCCTTCGACCTAAGTATCTCGGTCCCATTGGCAAACTGATCAAAAACGATCCCCAAGAAGCGTCGGAAAGCGAATCAGAAGCTACGGCTAAGAACGAAGCGGAAGCGGTTAGTGACGAATCGAAATCGCACGATTCCGCCGAAACGAGCGGCAAACTCTCACGCAAAGAGATCGATCGCATCGGCGTCATTTTAACGCTGACCTTTTTCTGCATTGCGTTCTGGTCCGTTTTTGAACAGGCAGGAACGTCCCTTAATATTTTCGCTAAAAAAGAGACAAATCGTCAAGTTCCGGCTGCGATCGGCTCGAACCTTCCCGGCTTCCTTCCGAACCAGGATCAACTCGACGCCAGCACGTCGATGAACCAATTCCGCCGCGACCTCGTTACGTTGCAAAGAGCGGTTGACGATCTTCAAGACGACGTTGAAGGCAGCGACGTCGAAGATTTTAAAGCGCTCATGAAGGAAACGCTTGAAGCTGATTTTGAAGAGGCAAACTCGATTTTGGCGCTCATTGCTAGTTCTGCGTCCAAAGACGATACGGAAGAAATCGACGAACTTTCGCAGGCGCTATCCGACGTTAGGTCTTCCTATGCGCTCACGTCCCAAATCCTAGCGAAAGCCAACGAAGCAGGCAAGCGAGCCGGACAGAACGAGATCAACTTGGGTTTGGACGATCTCGAAACGGCGCTCCAAGTCGGGCTGGCCGAACAAGCGGCTATGGAAGCTGAAATTCAGGCGTTATACGAAAAAAGATTGGCTGAATTAAAGAAGAACGGCGACGTTAAAGTCGACGAAGCTCTAGAACAGTCTGTCTTCGACTTTGCTCAAAAAGACGTCAGAAAAGCAAGACAGGCGGCGTTTCTCAAGGCCGAAACGGATAAGATTGACAAAAACAACGCGATTTGGACCTTCCCGACCACATGGTATCAATCGGTAAACGCGCTCTGCGTCGTTCTTTTCGTGCCGTTGTTCAATATGATGTGGACGTCGTTGCGTCGCCGAAATCTCGAACCTTCGACTCCCGTTAAGTTCGGGATTGGCCTCGTTATGCTTTCCGTCGCCTTTATGTTCATGATCTTTGGCGCGTTGCAATCGGTCAAGACGAACGGGAACGCCGGAGCTTACTGGCTGCTTCTGACGTACATGTTCTGCACGTTCGGCGAACTTTGCCTCTCGCCGGTCGGACTCTCCATGGTGTCGCGCTTGGCGCCGCCGCGTTACGCGTCCCTCTTGATGGGCGTCTGGTTCCTTTCGAGCGCGGTCGCCGGCTATTTGTCCGGTTATTTGACCGCATGGCTCGGTTCCGGCGACGGAGACTCCGAACGAGTCTCGTTCTTCTTCGGCGCCGACTCCGGTCTTGCGGACTTCTTCTTGATTATGACGCTCGTTCCCTTCCTCGCCGGCGTGATCGTCTTCCTCCTTGCGCCTAAACTCCGCAAAATGATGCACGAAAACGATTAATTCGATCGCGCTCCATCGAGCCCGCGCAAATAGAAAAGCGACCGTAACGATTGCGTTGCGGTCGCTTTTCATTTGCGACGTCGGAAACGAAAACGGAACCTAGAACTTCATTTGCTCCATCCACGCGCCGCAACGATCTTGCCAGGTGTTCGCGTTCGGCAAATCGTTCCAGAACATGTACCCGTGCGGAGCGCCGGAGAAGACGTGCAATTCGGCAGGTATCTTCATCGAACGAAGTTTCTTATAAACCTCAACGGATCCGAGGGGCGAGTAAATATCGGAATCGCCGTGAATCAGACACATAGGAGGAGTCGCGGAGTCGAAATGGAACGCGTCGATCATCGTCGCGCCTTCGCCGCCGTTGACGTTCGGATCGGTGGCGCCGTCGCTTAACACATACGCCGGATAGACCGGCATGGCGAACGCCACGTTGCACGGTAATTTATCCAAATCATCGATCGGTTCGTACGCAGGAGTTTCGCTATTCGTCGCGGTCAAGAGCGCGAGACACGCGCCGGCGGAAAAGCCTTGCACGCCGATTTTATCGGGATTATAACCGTATTCGCTCGCTTTCGAGCGCAGGATTCTCACGGCGCGTTGCGCGTCTTGCAACGCCGAGGAGTAAATAGCTCCGGACGTCGGGCGAGGAACGCGATATACGAGAATCGCGACGCTATATCCGCGTTTCAGCCAATAGTCGGCAGGTTCGCCCCCTTCGTTCTTATAAAAGCAGACGTTAAAGCCGCCGCCGGGAAAAACAAGAACGCACGCGTCGTGAGTCTGTTTTTCCGGACGTTGGATCAGCAGAAACGGGGTCGTCACTTTGACGGCGGGAGCGTAGTTGCCTTCAGCTTCGACGTTCGGCTCGCGAACAGTCTCGCCCGGCGCGCAAGCCGGCCAAAGCTCCACTTTGTCGTACTGCGAAAGATCTTGCGCCAAAGCCAAACCAAAGTTGGCGACGAAGCAAAGAACGACCAAAAACAATTTTTTCATAATATCTCTCCGCGATGAATTCCGCGCAAAGGCGCGCTTGAAAACTAAAGTGTAAGTATACTTTCCAACCGCGTCGGCGCCAGAGAGTCTGCGAGACCGTTAGAAAAAGAAAAGGACAAAAATTTTTGTCCCGCTCTATTGACAGACCAAAAGAAAGTCGGATAATTACTCGCGCTCGGTGAGTTAGGAACGTCCCTAAGTCCGCTGAGTTCACAATTAAGACCCGGCGTCCCGCGCCGTTTAATAGAAAGACACTATGAATTATTCCTTCCGATTTACGCGAAACTATTATTACTTCTATCGCTATTGGCGATATGAAGGGTTCGCGTATTGTCGTTAGGAAACGATTCGTATAAAGCTGATTGTCCGCAATCGGCGTCATAAGATCGAAAGCCCTGCGACCAACTCGCGGGGCTTTTTTCGTTATGACGGTTCCCTTCTCAAAAGAAAGCTCAGGTTGAAGAATGATTATTCTCGTTAAAAAGAACGCAAGTAAAACGCAAATCGACAATCTAACGGAAACGCTCCGAACGTTAGGCGTTCAAACGGACACGTCCGTCGGTACGAACCATACGATTATCGGTCTGGTCGGCGACACTTCCGCCGTTGACGTCGATATGCTTAACGCGCTCGACATCGTCGAATCCGTCCAACGAATTCAAGACCCGTTCAAAAAGGCCAATCGACGATTCCACGAAGAAGACACCGTCATTGAGTTAGACAACGGAATCAAGATCGGCGGCGGACACTTTCAAATCATGGCCGGTCCCTGCTCGGTCGAATCGGAAGAACAAATTCTGACCGTCGCGCGCGCCGTTAAAGAAGCCGGCGCCAACATTCTTCGCGGCGGCGCTTTCAAGCCCCGAACCTCGCCCTACGCGTTCCAAGGACTCGGCGCCGAAGGGTTGAGACTCTTAAAGCTCGCAAAAGAAGAAACCGGATTGCCGATCGTTACCGAGTTGATGGACGCCTCGCACATTGACCTCTTCCTCGAAGCCGGAGTCGATATTATCCAGGTCGGCGCCCGAAATATGCAAAACTTCGAGCTATTAAAACGACTCGGGAAACTTGACAAGCCGGTCCTCTTGAAGCGCGGACTCGCCAACACGCTTCAAGAACTTCTTACGAGCGCCGAGTACATTATGGCAGGCGGCAACTCGAAGGTCATGCTCTGCGAACGCGGTATTCGCACCTTCGAAACCCGGACGCGCAACACGCTCGATCTCTCCGCCGTGCCCGTCTTGCATCAGATCACCCACCTTCCCGTCGTCGTTGATCCGAGTCACGCGACCGGATACTCGCGACTCGTACCCCCTATGGCGTTGGCCGCGACGGCGGCTGGCGCCGACGCCCTCATTATCGAAGTTCACAACAACCCGGCGAAGGCCCTATGCGACGGCGCTCAATCGCTCACCCCGGCGGAATTCGCCGAAACGTCGAAACGCATTAACGCGATCCTACCCTACGTTTGGGGAAAATAAGCCCTGAGAAAAAGCGACAGTAAGTCGCTAGAATAAAAAACGACCGGCGACCTCGAACCTCACGGGATTCGGAGTCGCCGGTTATTCTATCGTTTCAAAGCAATTCGGCGCGCGCCAATCGACGCGCCCAATACGCGCCTCCGCAAACAGTCCGACCTTCTATGTTAAAAGCGCCGCTAAAAGCGCAAAAAGCGCGCCAGACGATCGGAGTCGGAAAAGTCCGGAATGATCGCGTCGGCGCCTGCGTCCAGAAGAAACTTTCTCTTGCCTTCGTTGACGCCGAAGCGTTTCGACTCTTCAGTCGCCACGCCGACTGCGTAACCGCCGACTCCTTTGATCGCCTTCACGTCGAAACCGCCGTCCCCAAATCCAACGAGCTCTTCACCGGATATTCCGAGACGTTTTAGTAAATCCGCGATTACGTCCCCTTTTTCGCACGCGCAATCGTCTTCGCGCGCGCCGAAGATCCCAGCGTCAAAGTATTGCGTAAGTCCTAGTTTCGAGCATTCGTCTTTGAGGCGCTTCTCGTCGGTGCCGCTCGCCAGACAGAGTGCGACCCCGGCGTCTCGAAGGGCTTTCAAAAAGGAGACGACGCCCGGCGTGAGAACGTCGTCAACCGTCTTCTCGCCACGTTCCAACGCGGATAACTTCGCGCCGACAAGCTTGTCAAGCTCAACGTCGTACTGCGCTTTGTATTCGCCCGGCGACTTGGGAACGCCCCCGCGTTTCGCAACCTCCTCCGCCAAACGTTCACCAAGCGCAATCATCGGCCGACCTGTCTCTTTTTCTATGTAAGCGCGAACGACCGGTTCGACCGATTCGAAACTAACGCCCGGAATCGACGTCAGCGTCTCGCAAGCGCTACGGGTTACCGCGTCTTGCCACCCGCAACGCAACGCGGCGATTGTGCCGTCGAAGTCAAAAAACGCCGCTTTAAATCGTCGATCGGCGCGCGGAAACTTGACCGTCTCAATATCGAAACAATCCGGCAAAGTTCGTTGCATGAGCGATACGATCGCGTGCTCGTAAAGCATATGCATATCTTCGAGTTGCTCCATGGAATCGGTCGGAGCGATAACAATCTCGTCGCAATACTGCTTCATTCGTCCGCCGTCGCGACCGCCAAATCCGATCGTCGTCAGTCCCATCTCTTTTGCGGCGATAAGTCCGCGAACGATATTAGGCGAATTCCCGCTTCCGCTGAACACGACGAAGAGGTCGCCGGGCGAAGCGTACGTCTTCAATTGAATCGCGTAAATATCCTCGTAAGAGAAATCGTTCGCGAGACACGTTACGATCGGAGTACTGTCGTTGAGACACACGGCGCGAAACCCGTCGCGTCCGAGCACGCGGGCGCCTTTGAGAAGATCGTTGCACATATGCGACGCGGTCGCGGCGCTTCCGCCGTTTCCGGCGGTATAAATTCGCGCTCCGGTTTTCTTCGTTTCGAGAATGAGTCCGACAATTCTTGCGAGCGCGTGAAAATCGGTGCGGACAACGTTTGACGCGACTTGACCGGCGTATTCCGTTAAAAAAGCGGACGCCGTTTCTTGACTGTATTGCATGATTTTGCCTTAATCGATGGTAAGCGTGAATCTGTTAGGCGAACGCCGTTGCGGCAACAGTACGATCGAACGCTGATTATACAAAACCGGGAAATTTAGCCAAGACGCGGCGCGAGCGAGCGCGCCGATTTCTATAAATCGTGGAAAAGAGGAAAAAAGAGCTTTAAAATCGTTTTTCCATGCTGTATACTGTAGGCGTGTGGATAAGTCGTCGAACGCGGCTCAACGGCGCGGTCGACGATTGAACGCAGGTAACTTATAGCGCAAGTTTGTGAGGAACATCATATGGAAAATATGGCGGTCGGCGTTTTCGCCAGTATCGACGCAGGTCTCGGCGTCAAATTGGAAGTCGTTCGCGACTTAGGCATTAAAACGATCCAGCTTCATACGCCGGCAAAAGCGTCGCGCACGCCGGAGAATGCGAAAGCGTTCCTCGCTAAGCTGAGTGATTACGATATTACGACGACCGTCGTGTTCCTTGGCTTCGAAGGCGAGTCCTACGAAACGATCGCCAAAGCGGCGGAAACGGTCGGATTTGTTCCGGCGGCCACGCGCGAAGCGAGACTTCAGGAAGCTCGCGAAATCGCCGACTTTGCTAAGCTCCTCGGCGTCGACGCCATCGGCTCGCATATCGGCTTCGTTCCTCACGACGTTGAATCCGACGATTACAAAGGAATGGTCGCCGCGATTCAAAGCTACTGCGACTACCTGAAAAAGAACGGTCAAAGGCTGCATCTTGAAACCGGTCAGGAAAAGGCGGAAAACCTCCTGGCTTTCTTGAAAGACGTCGATCGCGACAACATTTTCATCAACTTTGACCCGGCCAACCTCATTCTTTACGGAATGGGCAATCCGATCGAATCCTTAAAGAAGGTCGCCAAATACGTGCGCTCTTGCCACTGCAAAGACGCGATCGCAACGACTGGTACGCCGGGAGTCGATTGGGGAACCGAGGTGCCCTTCGGACAAGGACAAGTCGACGCGAAGCTCTTTTTACAAACGCTGAAAGAGATCGGATACACGGGTCCGCTCACGATCGAACGCGAAATTCCGGAAGAACCGGAACGTCAAAAGGCGGAAATCAGCCAAGCGCTCAATCTGATCGAGTCGATCAAGGCGTCCCTCTAACGCTACAAAACTCCGCCGTCTCTTGCGAATTTCGTTTGCGTCCCATAATAAAAAGACGCAAAAAGCCGCTCGGAAGGGGCGGGACGCTTCCAATAGAAAAGAAATCGAGGTTTGATAATGGCAAAATTATCAAAGACGTTCCCTCATTCCCTTGGTAAAGAAACCGCCGCGCGGCTCATTCGCGAGAGGATCTCGTCTGAGAAAATCAGCAAAGCGCACGTCGCGACGGTTACGAAAGAGGTCTGGAACGATCCGTACAATTTGGATTTCGCGTTGACGATCTTTAATTACAAGATTAACGGCGATCTCAAAATTGAAGACGACTCCTTGACCGTCAACGTTGATTTGCCAATGGGCGCCAGTCTCTTCAAAGGAATGATCGAAGATCAACTTTCGCAACAAATCGAGCTCATGCTGAAATAAGGGTCGTTTCGACTCTTCCTTCTTCGATCAGAAAACGCCTTGGGAAACTCTTTCTCAAGGCGTTTTTTATGCGAGCGACGCTTTCAACGGAGTTCGACGGAGCGGAGATCGCGCGACGCCGCGTTCAAAGGTTCGAAATCGCGCGCGAGACGTCCACTTGTCAGCGCTCAACGACTAGATAAAATACAACGGAGATTGAGAGTAAAGCGAGCTTGCGACAGGGCGCGCCCTGCTTCAGGCTCTCACACCATGTTCTTGAGGAGACGTTCTTACAATGAGCGTTACGAATCGCACTCGCGCGTTGGAATCCATATCTACGCGAGTCACGCCGACATACGCGGCTCAAGACGACGGCGCGGCGCCGATCGATTACTACGGAAAAGACGTGTTTAACGCCGCCGCGATTCGAAAGTATCTATCGCGCGGCGCCGCTGAAAAGTTGCTCGCGACTATTCAAGACGGCGCAAAACTCGATCCCGGAATTGCCGGCGACGTCGCGCACGCCATGAAGGATTGGGCGATTGCTCGCGGAGCGACGCATTTCACGCATTGGTTCCAACCGATGACCGGCGGAACGGCGGAAAAACACGACGCGTTTCTCGATCTCAACGAGGCCGGCGAGGCGATCATGACCTTTTCGGGCAACAACCTCGCAAAGAGCGAACCAGACGCGTCGAGTTTCCCGTCCGGCGGACTGCGATGCACGTTTGAAGCGCGCGGCTACACGGCGTGGGATCCCACGAGTCCGGCGTTCGTCAAGCGCAACCCGAGCGGCGCGACGCTCTGCATTCCGTCTATATTCTGCTCGTACAACGGGGAAATTCTCGACAACAAGATTCCGCTTCTGCGATCGATTCAAACGCTCAAACAAGCTGTCGCGCGCTTCATGGCGAACTTCGGCGCGACGTCGGAACATATCGCGGTTACGCTCGGCGCCGAGCAAGAGTACTTTCTCATCGACCGCCAATTCTATCTCCAACGTCCCGATCTCATTCAGACCGGTCGCACACTTTTCGGCGCTCCGCCGGCAAAGCACCAACAGCTCGAAGACCATTATTTCGGCGCGATTAAACCGCGCGTCTTGAACTTCATGGCCGAAGTCGAGCAAGAGCTGTGGCGACTCGGAATTCCAGCAAAAACGCGTCATAACGAAGTCGCTCCCGCGCAATTTGAACTCGCGCCGACGTTCGAAGAACTCAATCTCGCCGTCGATCACAATATGCTGACGATGGAAATCTTAAAGCGCGTCGCGGAAAAGAACGGGTTAGTCTGTCTTCTCCACGAAAAGCCGTTCGCAGGAGTCAACGGCTCCGGTAAGCACAACAATTGGTCCGTTACCTATGGAACGCGGAATCTGCTCGATCCAGGTTCCGATCCTCGACACAACCGGGTTTTTCTCGCGTTTCTGACCGCGATCATCCGCGCGGTCGACATGCGCGGCGATCTCTTGCGTTGTTCGACCGTTACCGTCGGCAACGACCATCGACTCGGCGCGAACGAAGCGCCGCCGGCGATCATCTCCATGTATCTCGGCGAACGACTCACGGAAATTCTCAATCAAGTCGAACAAGGAGTCGACAAGGAAATATCCTCGAAGACGTCCCCGTTGCGCGTTGGCGTCGTTACGACCCCGAGCATTGCCAGCGACGACGCCGACCGCAATCGCACGAGTCCCTTCGCGTTCACCGGCAATAAATTTGAATTCCGCATGTGCGGTTCGAGCCAATCGTGCTCGCTCTTCAATATGTTTTTGAACGTCGCGGTCGCCGAATCCCTCGATTACCTCTCCGAACAAATAGAAACGCTCGATCGCGACGACGAATTCGACGTCAAGCTGGAGCAAATACTCGGCAAGGTTCTCGCGCAACATAAGCGAATCGTCTTCAATGGCAACAATTACAGTTCCGGTTGGGTCGCCGAAGCGGAAAGGCGCGGGCTTCCCAATCTGACAACGGCGCTCGACGCGTTGAAACCGTTGCTTGATCCCGCAAATAGCAAGCTCATGCAAGACTACGGGATTTTCTCCTCGATCGAACTGGAGTCTCGATATGAAATCTTCACGGAAGAATATTTCCGCAAAATCCAGATCGAAGGCGAGGTCGCGCGCGACATGGCGTTGAACTTAATTCTACCCGTCGCTTTGGAAGAGTACGGCGAGCTTATCAAAACGCTGACGTCGGCCAAAGCCGCCGGCGTCTCCGCTGGACTCTCGACCTTGCAACGCACCGTTGAAGAAATCGGCGATAAAGTCGACCAACTTCGTTACAACGCCGACAAACTCGGCGCTTTCTCTCCGGTTGTCCACGAGAACTGCATCGAGTACGTCCAAACGACCAAAGATTTGCGCAAATCGGTCGACGAGCTTGAACTCCTCGTCGACGATCGCAAATGGCCGCTTCCGAAGTATCGCGAAATGCTCTTTATCTTCTAGGATAAAGAGCGTTGAACAGCACGAGGGCGAGTCGCGCCGCGCCGTGCGACTCGCCCTCGTCAATCTTTACGGGACGACGTGAAGGGACGTTTGACAATTCTACGCGTCCTTGAGATCTACGCGGCCCTGAGGTCGACTCCTTCTTCCCCGTCGACTGAAACGCGCTCGGAACCGACCGGCGCGTCGTCCGGTTCTTCCGATTCGTCCGGCTCGTCTTCCGCCCGCTCGTCTTCTCGAATCGCCTGCCTTTCAAAGCCGATCTCTTCGCGCCAAAACGAGGCGTCCTCAAACTTCTCGAGTTCGCTCAACGTTCGTCGCGCGTCGTCGAAACGTTTTACATGACGATAGAGCGTCGCAAGCATCAGCATCGCGTCGACGTCGGCGGGATTGCGCTTCATGATCGCCTTCAAACAACATTCGGCTTCAAACCATGCGCCGCGCAAATACAACGTCTGCGCTTCGAGAAACGCCTTGCCCGATGAGTCGTAATTTCTCATGCGTTCGTATGCTTTGATCTGAGACGCCGCGATCGCGCTCAAGACGAGTTGAGCCGCGCCGAGCGCAAGAAATGAAACGATTCGCATGGTTCCTGTGCAGAAGTCGCGCCAGTAAAAATTCAAGCAGAGAGTTCCTTGGCATAGAAATCCAAAGAGTAACGCGATACCTAATTGCTTCCACAATCCGTATCGAAGCGCGCCGGTTGAGCCCGGCCAAAAAAACAGCATAAGCTTCATTACGGATTTCAAGTGGGTTTCTCCTCGTTGAAGCGGATTCTCGACTCAAAGTTCGAAACCGCGTCCACTATTTCGTACGATACCGAAACGTAGTCATTTTCACCGTTCTTGTCAACGGACTTTTTTTTGGTAAGATCGAAGCGTTTGCGCAATCATGTTTGCGCCGCCAGGAATCTTGACTTCCAATTTCGGTTTAGGAGACCGGGACTTTGGACACGTTAGTATTAACCAATTCGCCAGAAGACTCAAGCGCCGTGTGCGCGTGCGTCAGCGCTTTGCGTCAGGGGAAACTCGTCGTCGTTCCCACGGAAACGGTTTACGGAATCGCCGCGTTGGTCTCAAACGCGGACGCCGTCGCGGAATTGTACCGGTGCAAAGGTCGACCGCAGAACCGACCTTTCGCGCTCGCCGCGCCGAATTTTCACGCCGTCGAAACCTTCGCGCCAAATCCTCCGCACCTTGCGCGAAACGTCGCACGGAAACTCTGGCCCGGATCCGTTACCTTAATTCTTGACGCGAACGATCCCGCAAGTCGCATACGAACGCTACCGCCGGAGTCCCGACTCGCGATCGCGCCCCAAGGCGCCGTCGGATTCCGGTGCCCTCAAAACGCGTTCCTACTCGATCTTTTGACCGCGCTCGGCGAGCCTATCGCGCTCACCAGCGCCAACCTTTCAGGCGCTCCCGACTCGCTCGACGTCGAAACCGCGCGCGAAGCTCTCGGCGATCGCGTACCCCTCTTTATCGACGGCGGTCCCGCAAAAATAGGCAAGCCGTCGACCGTTGTCCTCGTTAAGAAGAACGAATTGAACTTCCTTCGCTACGGCGCGTTGTCCGAAGAAACGATTAGAGCGGCGGCGATCAGGACGATCCTCTTCATTTGTTCCGGCAACACAGTTCGAAGCGCGTGCGCCGAAGGATTGGCGAAACGCGCCCTCGCCGAGCGGACGGCGACCTCGATCGATCGACTCGAGACCGTCGGCTTCCGCGTTCTCTCCGCAGGACTCGACGCTTTTCCCGGCGACGAAGCGGCGCATTCGATCGTCGATATTTTACAGAGCGAATACGACGTCTCGCTCCGCAATTTCCGATCTCGCTCCGCGTCCCATTACTTAGTCGACGAGGCGGACCTGATTTACGTTATGACTCGCGAGCAACTCGACCGAACGACGCGTCTGTTTCCCGGAATTGAGGGCAAGACTCAACTACTGCGAACGGACGGTTACGACCTCGAAGCGCCCGACGCGAACGCGACGGAAATATGTCGCGCGCTCGTTCGACAAATCGACGTGATGATCCGCGCGCGGCTCGACGATATAATGGGAAAATGACATTATAGGAAAATGTTGCCGAATCGCGCCGGTTCCAATTCCTACATTGCAATCGTTTCAATCGTTCGTCGTAACGTTGCCCGTTCACCTGATTTGAGAAGTTAAGCCAATGAAACCGCTTTCCGAATATATCCGAAGTATTCCCGATTTTCCTAAGCCTGGCGTTATTTTCCGCGATCTTACGACCCTTATTGAGAATCCGGAAGGATACCGCAGATCCGTTGATTTAATTACCGAAGCCGTCGCCCTATGGGGACCAATCGACAAAATCGCGGCGCCGGAAGCTCGCGGATTCATTTTCGGCGCCCCGGTCGCGTTACAACTCAACGCAGGTCTCGTGCCGGTTCGGAAACCGGGTAAATTGCCGTACAAAACGTTCGGAATCGATTATGAGTTGGAATACGGAACGAATCGTCTCGAAATTCACCAAGACGCCGTGCTTCCGAACGAACGCGTCGTTCTGATCGACGATCTTTTAGCCACAGGCGGAACGATCGCCGCGTGCCGTAAACTTCTCGAGAATTGCGGCGCGATCGTCGTCGGGGCCGCTTTTTTGGTCGAACTCGTCGATCTCAAAGGTCGCGAAGCGCTCGGCGATCTGCCAATCTTTGCTCCTATCAAATTTGAAGGCGAATAAAATTGCCCGGTTGCGTCGCCACGACGGCAATTCTTTCAAGACTTTGCTGCCGATGGTCGATACAACGGAAACGAAATTCGCGTTACGGCATTCTGGAAAGTCGGTTCGTCTTTACGACGTTTCGAATTCAGACGTCATCCCACACGCACACGAGGTCAAAATGGATGCGCTCAAACGGCTAGACGGAGTCGACAGTCTTATCGGCTCAACCCCGCTGCTGAAAATCGATTTACTTTGGAAAGGTAATCCTCGAACCATCTTCGCTAAAGCGGAATATTTAAACCTCACCGGTTCAATCAAAGACCGAATGGCTGTTCATATTCTTCGCAAAGGGCTGAAGACTGGCGAGCTCGCAAAGGGATTTTCCATCGTTGAAGCGACCAGCGGCAATACCGGCGTGTCCTTCTCCGCTCTCGGTCGGCTTATCGGATGCAACGTGATCATCTATATGCCCGATTGGATGTCGATCGAGCGTATCAATCTGATGAAAGCGTACGGCGCCGACGTGCGACTCGTCTCGCGCGAAGAAGGCGGATTCAAAGGCTCGATCGAACGCGCGGAACAGGCGAAGCGCGACGATCCGGAACACGTCTTCTTACCGCGACAATTCGACAACGAAGACAACAGCGAGGCGCATTATCTCACGACCGGGCCGGAAATCGTCATTCAACTCGCGAGACTGCACCGTCGTCCCGACGCCTTCGTCGCAGGCGTCGGCACAGGCGGCACCGTCATGGGTTGCGGACGCTTTATTCGCAAACTATTCCCAGACGCGCGAATCCATCCTTTGGAACCGTCGAGTTCCCCGACCCTTTCAACAGGCTACAAAATCGGATTCCATCGCATTCAGGGAATTTCCGACGAATTTATTCCCGCGATTCTGAAGCTTGACGAACTGGATTCCGTTGTGAACGTCGACGACGGCGACGCGATCATCGCCGCGCAGGCGCTCTCTCGAAATTTAGGTCTCGGCGTCGGTATTTCGGCAGGGGGTAATTTCCTCGGCGCGTTGAAATTACTTAACGCGATGCCGGAAGAACAGGCGCGAGAAGCGACCGTTGTCACGGTCTTCGTCGACGATAATAAGAAATACCTTTCGACCGACTACTCGAAGGTCGAAGAGCCGAAGGAAGGCTTCCTCATGCCGGAAATTGAGCTACTTCGCGTTACGTCAGTCGGGCTCTAAACGGCGGTTGTTAGGTCATAAGACAATGAAAGTAGGCGCTCGGTCGACTGAGCCAAAGTCGATCGAGCGCCTTTTTCTTTGCCTAAGGAAAAGTTGCGCGCGCAAGTTATCAGTCTGCGGAGGAATTATTGCGCAATGTTGTCATTCTTGCGTCCGCCTTCGTCCCCTTAATTGTATCTCCCAGCGTTCGAATACTCGTAAGGAACCGCCGAACCGGCGCCATTTGATAAGACGGTGTTCGTCGACTGGCGGATACTGCGGCTATACGGCGCGTTTGAAGACCGCGAACCGGCGCGGGCAGGTTGGGTCGCGCGTCGATCTGTAGCGGAAGAAGCGCGCGAGCTTTCCATTTCGCTTCCGCGCGGCGACTCGTTCGCGCGCGTCGACTTGCCGCCAAAAACCTGGGACAATCCGCCGGTAAAGAATCCGCCGGAAGTCTTCTCCACGCCTTGACCGCGCGCGATCATCCCGTCGTTTTCCTCGGAACGCCCCCAATTCAAGAGTCCGCGACGATCGTTCGACGGCGCCGCCTTCTGATTCATCGCCAACGCGGCGCGCGGTTCCTCTTCCACAAACGCGGGAAGCGTGCGCGTCCGAGGAAGTTCCGCCGGCTGATTCGCCACGTCCCACTCTTTAATCCAAGCCACCCATTCCTTCTGCAAGTCGCCCAACGACGGACATGCGTAATACTTTCGGAGCGCCGCGTTCCAGTCTCCCGTTTCAACCCCGTATTTCGCAAATTCCACGAGTCGACGACGACCGCCGACAAGAATCAGGTATTCGCATACGGAAAACGATTGGGAATAGAACGGAATGAGATCCTTCGGATACTCTTTCATCGCGACCATATCGTTAAACGCGACGCCGCGACGCGTATGGAGAAACGTCGCCAACATCGTGCGATAACGGTTCTTTTCAACGTCCGCTTCAACGGACGTCGCCATGCCTTCGTCGATCCAGCGCGGCGCCGGCGAGCGAAGGTACGTCGCTAAAATCGTGTGCGTTACTTCGTGCGGCAAGACCGAGTCGAGAATGCGTTCGCGACTGCCTTGAAGACGCATTTTCCAATCGTAAACCTCGCCGTCGGAAAACTTAAAGACCGTGTCGCCGCCGGGAGGAACGTCCGGACCGTCCGTTACCGTCACGACGCAAGGCCGCGCCCATCTCCGCATCGGCGCGCCAAGCCACTCCGTTGACAGTCGCGCGCGATATTCTTCAGCCTGCATCGCAATTTGACGCGCAAACGCCGCGTCGCTCGCAGTCACGATAAAATTGTCGCTCTGATAATTCGCCGCAAAAACGTCGTCGAGATCGAACGCAAGAAAAAGCCCAAAAACAACGACGCATAAAATGCCTCGAAGTCTCTTGAAAACCAAGGAGTGAGTATCCATGCCCACGATCAACCTCCGTGTTGATTTTTGCGCTGATCCATCACGCGATTTCGAGTCAAATCCCATGACTCGTAAGACGACAATACCCAAATCTGGCGTCTAAGGGAAGACCTTTTCCTCAGCGACGGCATTTTATTTGTCCGATCCCCTTTCCGCCGAATTGATCTTTAATAGCGTTTTACCCCGTTGCGACACGAAAGGACGCTCCACGATCCGGTATTCGCAATCGAGCGGTAAATTGTCAAACGCAAAAACGCGCCTCAACTCCTCGATGGAAGTCTCGCGACGCGGCGTGACCCAAAGAACAATTTTTCCCGCCTCGCGTTGCTCCACTTGAACGCATCGCGCGACCTCCCACGTCTCTTCGCGGCATGATAAGTTCAAATGCGTTATCGAGAATCGATCCCCTTTCTTGTCGACAATATAGTCCCCTAGCCGACCTTCGGAAATTTCAAAAGAGAGAAGCAGTCCGTCTTCCGACGCAAGCGGAACGACCCCGTCGTCGACGCGATACCGAATAAGCGGCGAAGCAAAGTTAAAATAACTCGTTCCGACAAGAGTCGTGAAGCCTGACGCGTTCTCGACCGCTTCGCAATATCCGTAAGAGTGCATCGGCTCGTAGACGAAAGGACGCGTCCGTTCGTACGCTAAGAGAACACGCTCGCTCAATCCGTACCAGGAAATCGTCGGCTTCCGCGTCGCTCCTTCAATCAAGCGTCTATGCGCCGGAAAAGGATACTCCGAGGCGAGAAAAGACCCTTGAAGCGTCTCGCGCAATTCAGCCGTCGCATGCGGCGCATGCCTTTCGCAATAGTCCAAAAGTTCGGCGATCGCGCTCGGATAACCGCGAAAGAACGAGACGCGTCGTCGTCGCTTCGGTAACGCCAGAAACGCCTCGACAACACGATCGCGAGGATAAAAAACGTTCAACGAAATCGAGTGCCGAAGCGCGTCGTAAAAGACCGGCGGCTCCTCCGGGTCAAAGCACACGCTCAACAGCAAATCGCCAAACCGGTACCCAAGGCGCGACCAAACGTAATGCATATGCGCCCACTCGACGCCTATTTGCGCCGGGTCAGAATAGAATTTAAACGGTTCGCCCGTCGAGCCGCCTGTGTACGTCTCGGTTCGTCCGCGACGTCGGCAGGATCGTTCCTCTAACGGAACGTCGCGCAACGTCTCCTTCGTTACGATCGGAATCCGAACAATGTCGTCGAAGGTTCGCAAATCGTCGAGCGAGAAACCGTGTTCCGCATAATAACGCCGATAGAACGGCGCGTTCTTGATCGCGTGCGCGACAACGCGTCTCGTCGATTGAAATATATAATCTTTCTTTTCGCGCAACGTCGCCGTTTCGTCAAACCAGCGTCGACGCGCCGAAGCGGCCCGGTACGAAAGCGCAAAACCGGGCCGATAAGAGTACGGAATCTTCGCTAATGCGTCGCCAACGAATCGGGGAAATTTCGGAACGCGCCGTTTGATCATTCCTACGAGCGAGCTCATATCTCATTCTCCTTTCCGCAACTCGGCGAGCGCGTCATGATCTTCGTCGATCAACGCTTGGTAGATTCGCAACGTCCGTTCGATATTCGGCTCCGGACGCCATAACGCGTCGTACGCGGCGCGCGATCCGACGCTAAGCCTACGCAGAAGGCTCGGATCGGACGCCATGCGATCGGCGGATTCGACAAACGCATGGCGATCCCCGAGATCGTACGTCAGCCCGGCGTCGAAGCGCTCGACAACGTCCGCGCGATCGCCTGCTCGCGACGTCAAAATGGGAACGCCGAGCGCGCACGCTTCGATCAGAACCATGGGCGCGCCTTCGTACCACAGCGACGGAAACACGAGAAACGACGCTGTGCGCAACCGTTCGAGCGCCGCTTCGCGCGGCAATGCGCCCAAGATCGAGACGTTTCGTCCGGCAAGAGAGCGCGCCGCGTCAAGCTCCGAACCGGCTCCGACGACGGCGAGGGGAAAATCGACGTCGCGCCACGCGTCCAACATGAATC
>ONGM01000059.1 GCA_900317365.1 uncultured Planctomycetota bacterium | reverse complement strand
AGCCGCAGAGCCAGCCCCTGCAACGCCCGCGCCAGCGCCAGCCGCAGAGCCAGCCCCTGCAACGCCTGCGCCAGCGCCAGCCGCAGAGCCAGCCCCTGAAACGCCCGCGTCGGCTCCAGCCGCAGAGCCAGCCCCTGCAACGCCCGCGCCAGCGCCAGCCGCAGAGCCAGCCCCTGAAACGCCCGCGCCGGCGCCAGCCGCAGAGCCAGCCCCTGAAACGCCCGTGCCGGCGCCAGCCGCAGAGCCAGCCCCTGAAACGCCTGCGCCAGCGCCAGCCGCAGAGCCAGCCCCTGAAACGCCTGCGCCTGCGCCAGCCGCAGAGCCAGCCCCTGAAAATGGAACCCCAAAATAACGAGTAGTCGCTTCTTTTTAACAACGCTCGTTTTGCCCGCTTCAAAGAGGTCGACAAGATGAATCAAAAAGTCAAGGTTTTTATCCTTCTGGGTATCATTACCTTTGGAGTTGCTTTCGGGGGATATTGGTACTACAAGAATAACTACGTTAAACCTCGCGTTGCGTTAGCTGAGGAACGTAAAAATCTCGAAAACGAGATAGCAAATCGAAAGAGTCAAATTGCAAACATGACGAATTTGACAAAACAGCTCCAGCCGCTGTATGAGCGCTCGCTTCCACGTCGGGAAGAAAGCGCGAGCTTGCAGTATGAAATTTGGCTGACTCAAATGCTGGAGTTCTGTAACGTTCAAAACGCGAAAGTACGCCATGGTCAACGCGTGTCGCCGAGAAATTCCGGCTATGCAGTGCAGTCTTTTCAAATCGAGGCGCAATGCGATCTTTATAGTCTGACGCAGTTTCTTTACGAGTTTTACTGGTCGCCTTTTCTTCAGCGCATTACGGCGTTGAACGTTGATCCCACGGAAGGTTCCGACACGCTTCGGGTTTCGATGGTGATTGAAGGACTCACGATTCTGTACCGGGCCTCGCCTAATCAGACGTACCCACTGGTCGATCAATTGCCTCTTTCGACTCGGGCGCCGAAGCAGACGTCTTCCGGACCGTTTGCGTCGTATAGTCCGATCGCCGACTTAGACGTGTTTCGCGCCGTTCGAACCGGAATTGATCCCGCCGAACTGGTTTTTCTCACAGGGACTCCAAGTTATACCGACGAGAGCGGTGAAACGACGGTTACTTCAAGCTGGAATTTCCAGGCTCTAGATAAGACCGTTACGCTCAAAATAGGCGAGGAACTCAGGGTTGGAGCGTTTGTTGCGACGATCAGCGATATTGACGATCAGCTCGTGGTTTTGAAGCAGAATACCGGACGACTCTGGGTTTTGCCTCTTGGTGAAAAATTGAGCGACGCCACGGCGGTGCCGCCTAATCTTTTCTAACGCTCAATTCGTTTCATTTTAGCGATTCTTGACGAAAGCCGCGTTCGTTTGAGTTCCGCGAGAAGCGGCGCGGAACTCGCGACGCGGCTTACTTTTGTGAATACTTATCCAATGTCGAACACATATTACGATTACGACGTGGTTGTCGTCGGAGCCGGACACGCAGGAACGGAAGCCGCAATGGCGGCGGCGCGAATGGGCGCCAAAACGGCGTTGTTGACGAGTAATTTGGACGTTGTGGCTCAAATGAGTTGCAACCCTGCGATTGGCGGCGTTGGCAAAGGTCATTTTGTGCGCGAGATCGACGCGCTCGGCGGCGCTATGGGAAAAGCGATCGACGCCACCGGAATCCAATTTCGTATGCTGAATATGCGCAAAGGTCCCGCAATGCGCGGTCCGCGAGCGCAAGCTGACAAACGTCTGTATCAAGACGAAGTTAAACGGCTTGTCGAAGAGACTCCCAACCTTGAGTTGCGGCAGGAAAAAGTCGAGTCTCTAATCGTTGAAAAAGGAAGCGGATGGTCAGAACGCGCGTGCGCGGAGACTGTCGACGAGCATGGCGCGTATTATGAAAATGTGTGGAGGATCGTAGGCGTTCAGGTCGGAACGTCGGCGATTTACCGCGCTAAAGCCGTCGTTCTTGCCTGCGGCACGTTCATGAACGGAGTTCTCCACTTTGGGACAATTCAATCTCCCGGCGGTAGAATGGGCGAGCCCCCCGCTACTCATATCAGCGAATCGATATCGTCTCTCGGCGTTCGACTCTTGCGTTTTAAGACGGGCACGCCAGCGCGATTGAACGGTAAGACGATCGATTATTCGGCGCTTGAAGAACAGCCTGGCGATGAAAGCCCTCGTCCATTTTCCTTTATGCGGAAATCGCTCGACGTCGAACAGATTTCATGTTGGATGACGTATACGAATCCGAGGTTGCATAAGTACCTGAGAGACAACCTTGCGTTGGCTCCGATGTACAGCGGGCAAATTAACTCGACAGGACCGCGCTATTGTCCGTCGATTGAGACCAAAATTGAACGTTTTTCCGACAAAGATCGGCATCAGCTCTTTCTTGAGCCTGAGAGTCGTCGAACCAATGAAGTTTATATCAACGGACTGTCGACGAGCTTTCCGCGCGAAATTCAAGACAATATGGTGCGCATGATCGAAGGACTCGAACACGCGCAAATTATGCGGTACGCATACGCTATCGAGTACGATTACGCTCCTCCGGATCAGTTGCGATTATCCCTGGAAACGAAACGCGTTTCAGGGTTATTTTTCGCCGGTCAGATCAACGGAACGACAGGTTACGAAGAGGCGGGAGCGCAAGGACTCGCGGCGGGCGCCAACGCCGCCGCGTCTCTTTCGGAAGATATTGAACCGTTGACGCCGAGTCGCGACCAAGCGTATCTTGGCGTTATGCTCGACGATCTGACGACGCGCGGAGTCGACGAACCCTATCGTATGTTTACGTCTCGCGCGGAGTATCGGTTGCTACTTCGACACGACAACGCCGACAGACGCTTGACTCCGATCGGACGCAAAATGGGACTTGTCGACAACGAACGGTGGGCTGTTTTTCAAAAGAAGGAAGCGGCGATTCGCGAGGTGCGAGAGTTTCTCGAGAGCGCGCATAACGAACACGGTTCCCTCTTGAAAATGTTGCGTCGACCCGACGTCGAATGGGCGCAGGTCGTAGCGCAGGCGCCTGAAAAACTCTCGACAGTCGATAGCGAAGTTGCGGAACAGGTCGAAATCGACGCAAAATACGAAGGCTATATTGGTCGTCAAGAGTTGGAGATATCTCGTCAGCGTCGTTGGAGCGCGCGAAAGATACCGACCAGTTTCCGCTTTTTCGGGCTTACGAACTTGTGCGCGGAAGCGCAGGAGAAATTGGAGAGAGTGCGTCCGGCGGATCTTGGTCAGGCAAGTCGTATCCCAGGAATAACGCCGGCCGATATTGCCGTTCTAGCCGTTTATCTTGAACGCGGCGGGGAAAAGTCGTAATAGTCGCCCGTTTACAATTCGTCGCAAAAGAACGCCCCAGAGATTCGACGTTATGCGAGTCTTTGGGGCGTCGTTCATTCATGCGTTAGGTCGACGTGAAATGTGTCGACGACTGTAAACTTACTGATGATTCTTTTGGGTGTAATAGAGGATAAAGGAGAACATATCGACCGCTTCTTCGATGATTTTCGCGGTCGGCTTTCCGGCGCCGTGTCCCGCCTTTGATTCAATGCGAGCGATAACGACGGAGTCGCGGCTGGCGAGATCCTGCAAGGTAGCGGCGAATTTTAGCGAGTGAGCGGGTACGACGCGGTCGTCGTGATCAGACGTCATGATCATGGTCGCCGGATATTTGACGTTTTCACGAACGTTGTGAAGGGGAGAGTATTTCAGAAGATACTGAAACATTTCTTTGCTTTCTTCACTTGTTCCATAGTCCGTCGCCCAAGCCCAACCGATGGTAAATTTGTGGTAACGGAGCATATCCAGAACGCCTACCTGAGGCACGGCGGCGGCGAAAAGGTCGGGACGTTGCGTGAGCGCCGCGCCGACGAGCAGACCGCCGTTGGAACCGCCGTTAATCGCTAGCGTTTCTTTTGAGGCGTAGCGTTGCTCGATTAGGTATTCGGCCGCGCTGATGAAATCGTCGAATACGTTTTGTTTTTCCTGTTTTGTGCCCGCTTTGTGCCAGTTCTCACCATATTCTCCGCCGCCTCGAAGAATGGCGACCGCGTAGACGCCGCCGCGATTAAGATACGGGATTCGCGTCGGTTTGAAGCCCGGCGTCATATTGATATTGAATCCTCCGTATCCGTAAAGGATTGTCGAATTGTCGCCGTCTTTTTTCAGACCTTTTTTGTACGTAATAAAAATCGGAGCGCGCGTTCCGTCCTTACTCGTGTAGAACTGGCGTTCTGTTACGTAGTCTTCCGAATTAAAACTGACGTTCGGTTTCCAGTAGAGCGTCGATTCATTTGTTTTCAGATCGAGTCGATAGACGGTCGAGGGATAGACGAAAGACGTGAACGTATAGAAGAGTTCGTCGTCGTTTTGTTTGCCAGAAATACCAACGACGCCGAGGGTCGGCAGTTCGAGAGTTCCCGCTTCTTTGCCTTCGTACGTGTAAAAGACGCATTTGTCTGACGCGTCGGAAAGGTACTTGGCAAGAAGTTTGTCTCCGACGGGATAGACGCTTTGCAGAAGTTCGTTCGATTCGGGAAGAACGTCTTTCCATTGGTCTGGAACCGGATTTTGGGGATCGACGACGGCAAGACGGCGATTAGAGGCTTGAAAATCCGTTAGTACGTAAAACAGCCCGTTCTGAACGGCGACGAGCGAGGTCTCGGAGTCAAAGGTTGGATAGAGTTCCTTGAAATCCAAGTTTGCCATGTCGTCGACGTCTGTTAGACTGGCGAACAAGACTCTTGCGCCGTACGTCGACTCATTTTGATAAACGAAGATCCATTTTTCATCGTCGTCGACGCTTGCCACACAGTTTCGATTGGCGGCGGAAAGGTCTTCAAAGACTAAAGCGTCCTCATCTTGATTGTCGCCGAGTTTGTGATAGTAAATCTTTTGATACTCGTTTTTGGCAGTGAGTTCTTTTCCAGCGGGAGGCGCGTCGTAGCGACTGTAAAAGAAGCCGTCGCGGAACCATGCGATATTCGTGAACTTGGCCCAGCGAATAGCGTCGTCAAGGCGTTTGCCGGTCGTAATATCAATGACGAAAATATCTCGCCAATCGGAACCGCTTGTTGAAGTCGCGCACGCGGCGTAACGACCGTCTTTGGAAACTTCCAAATCAGAGAGTGCGACCGTGCCGTCGTCGGATAGCTTGTTGGGATCGATGAGAAGACGTTCTTCGCCGTCGAGTTTTGACTTGTAGTAGATTTCCGATTGATTTTGTAGACCGGAATTCTTGGAGAAGAAGTACAGACCGCCGCGTTTTTGCGGCGCGCCTTGTTTGGCATAATCGTACTGTTGCGTGATCTCTTTTCGTAACTCGTCGCGGAATGGAATTTTCGCGAGAACCTGCTGAGTCAAAGCGTTTTCCGCTTGAATCCATTCTTTGAGTTCGGGCGTGTTTTCAACTTCCATCCAACGATATGGATCGGCGACTGAGGTTCCGAAATAATCGTCGGTTTGATCGACTTTTTGCGCCTTGGGATAGGAAAGTTTCATGGAGTCTTGAGCGACGCCGAGTTGGACGAAACCTACCGCAAATGCGAGGCAGAGCGATAATCGTTTCAAACTACGGCTTAAATTGATTTGCTGAAACATAGCTTTCATGGTCTTGCATGGAGTTAGTATGAATCACGGCGGCTTCATCATTTATGCGCCGTACCGTTGAGCGAAAAGTCTTCGAATTGTCGTATGAACGCCGGCAACGCATTTTCAAAATCAACCCCATAGCTTCGAGGATTGGAATTTGCGTTCGTATAGCGAATCGAATCCGCAGTAAATTCTGCGGCTATTCTGAAAGAATCGGGAATGGAGCGTCCGCGCGCTAGCGCCGCTACCGCCGCGCTTGCAAACAGATCGCCGGTTCCATGATATCGACCTGGGTACTCGTCGTGCAAGTATGTGAAAAACTCATTTTGCGTGGAGTCGAATCCTGCCACACCGATCTTACCCTTTTGATATTGCACGCCGGTGAGCGCAACAATCTTTGGACCGAGATCTGCGAGTCGCCGCAATACGTCTTTGACAAACTCCTCGGAGAAGCACGGTTCCACGTAAGGAATATGTAGCATCGCGGTCGCTTCCGTCATATTAGGGGTTATAACGTCCGCTTTACGGCAAAAGAGCGCCATGCGGTCGACGAATTTTTGATCGAACCTTGCGTAAAGTCGACCGGCGTCCCCTAAGACTGGATCGAGAAAAAAGAACGAGTCGTCCGTTCGGAAGTCGTCGACGAGATTTTCGATGATTTCCATCTGCTGGAAAGAACCGAGGTATCCGGTGTATATCGCGTCAAAGGTGATTCCTTCTTGCTTCCAGCATTCGACGGTAGGAACAATTTCGTCGGTGAGGTCGACGAAAGTATAGTGTTTGAACATCGTATGAGTGGAAAGCACAGCGGTGGGAAGTACGCAAGCTTCAACTTGCGCCGCTGAAATCACAGGTAGCGCAACGGTAAGCGAGCACTTACCGACGCATGAGACGTCCTGAATCGTGAGGATGCGTTTCATATATGTGTCGCCGAATGAATCGACGCAAAACAATAAAGTTTTCAAGCGTCTTGATATTATGCGAGTTTTTTTTACCAAACGCGAACGAACGCGACTTTGCCTTGACCATTATATCCTTTTTCCAAAAAGAGAAACCCCAGGAGAGGAAAAGCGGAACGGCGCGGCGTCGGTTAAGTTGACGAAAACAATCCCGCCGATATACTGTGTTGCGAGACGTTACAAATCGACCGGCGCTTGTTTTGAGACGGAGCGCCTTACCCGCTTAAGTTCGGAGTAGTCCATGCACATTCCCGATAATTACCTTAGTCCCATGACATGCGGCGCGCTCGCGCTGGCAATGGCGCCGGTATGGACGCGCGCGGTCAAGCATGTAACGCGATATTTTCCGCGCGAGCGTTTTTCTTCACTGGGAGTTGCCGCCGCGTTCTCATTTTTGGCGATGATGTTTAACGTTCCGCTTCCCGGCGGCACGACGGGACATGCGGTCGGCGGCGCTCTTTTAGCGGTTTTGCTCGGTCCGCACGCGGCTTGCTTGGCTCTTACCATGGCGCTCGCGCTTCAAGCGTTGGTCTTTGGCGACGGAGGCATATTAGCGTTTGGCGCCAATTGTTTTAATATGGCGTTTGTTCTTCCTTTTGGCGGGTATTACGTTTATCAAGCGCTTCGACGAGTCTTGAAATCAGACCGATCTCTTCGTCGAGATTGCGTCGCGTTGGCGATAAGCTCCTATGTTGCGATCAACCTCGCCGCTTTTGTCGCCGGAATTGAGTTTGGAATTCAACCGCTCCTCTTTCACGATGCGAACGGGCAAGCGCTCTACTGTCCATATTCCCTTACAACGGCGTTGCCTGCGATGATGATTGGACATCTTACTGTTTTTGGATTGACAGAAGTCGTTTTTTCAGTTGCCGTCTACGCCTTCATACAGAAAACGGCTCCAGGTTTTGCAACGAACGGCGCATTCGCGCCTTCTCGTGAAAGCGCCTCGGACGCTTCTGAGACGGTTGCGAACGTCGAGCAGGGGAACGTCGCGCAGGGAAAAATCAATCCGATCTACCTCCTCCTTGCTCTTCTTGTCGTTTTGACTCCTCTTGGTTTGCTTGCCGACGGATCCGCCTGGGGCGAGTGGGGCGTGGACGAGATTGCCACCGTTACGACCGACGGCGTCGAATTAGGCTATACCCCGGAGAAGATGGAAACCGGTTTCCAATGGAGCGCTCTCTGTCCTGATTACTCCACGCCAGGCGTTCCCGAATGGTTTAGCTATATTCTTTCCGCCATTGGCGGCGTCGCGTTTTTTATCATCTTTTTCAAACTCGCGTCCGCGTTCCGACGGGATGAAAAGTTGCGTTGATTCGATGAACGAACGTCCGCTACCAGACTGGCTTGTTACGGAAGATTCTCGCGATCTTCCGCGAGATCGAGACGCTTTTTTATGGAAAAGCGCGAGAATGTTCGCGTTTGTTGTGCGAAGCGCGCGCTATTGTCCCGATAAAAAGGGTCGATTTCGTCTTGCTCCTGCAGTAAAACTTTCTCTAGCGTTCGCGTGCGTGTTTTGTGTTTCGGCCGCTAGAAATTTTGCATTCGTTGAGATAGTCGGAGTCGCGTTACTTCTCTTGTTCGCCAGTTTTGAGTCGCGTAAATTGAGACGCGTCATTGTGCCGCCGTTGGAAGCGTTCCTCGCTTCCGTTCTGATTTTGGCGCCGTCTCTCTTTTGGGGGCAGACGCGCGCGTTTTTTGTGATTCCGATCAAGACGCTCATAACGACGGGAGTCTTGTCAGTTTTAGCGCAGTCGATGGGTTGGAATCGTTTCTCATGCGCGTTTCGATCTTTCGGCGTTCCCGATTCACTCGTCTTTATTTTTGACCTGACGCTGAAATATACCGTAATATTCAGCGAAGTGTGTCTTTCGACGATTGACGCGGTTATTCTCCGATCGGTCGGGCGTAATCGATCAAAAGCGCGTTCTTTGGGCGGAATCGTCGGACTGGTTTTTTTTCGAGCGCAAGACGCGGCGCAAGATCAGTTTGACGCGATGAAATGCCGTTGTTTTTCCGGAGTTTATCGTCGATATTCGTCGCGATTTACCGCGCGCGATTATCTTGCGATAGCGTTAATCGTCGCGCTTCTCGGGACGTTTGTTTATTTGGAAAGCTTAGTCAATGTTTGAATTGAAGAATGTGTCGTACACTTACGATTCCGGGGTAGTCGCGTTAAGAAATGTGTCGTTTAAGGTCGAGAAGGGTCGATCCGTCGCAATAATGGGCGCTAACGGATGCGGAAAGTCGACGCTATTGAAACTTCTCAATGGTCTAATCTCGCCGAATGAAGGCGAATACTATTTCAACGAGACAATAATCGACAAATCGGCGCTCGCCGACTCTTCGTTTGCGAAAAGCTTTCATCGGCGGGTCGGTTTTGTATTTCAGAACGCCGACGCGCAACTATTTTGCGGAAGCGTTGAGGACGAGGTGGCGTTTGGTCCGCGACAACTGGACTTGACGGAAGAAGACTGCCGACGACGCGTCGACGACTGCTTAAAAATGCTTGATATTGAAGAACTTAGAGAACGAGCTCCGTATACTTTGTCAGGCGGCGAGAAACGTAAGGTAGCGTTTGCTTGCGTATTGGCGCTAAATCCGGACGCGCTTGTGTCCGACGAGCCCTTGGAGAATCTTGACGAAAAAGGGCGCGTCCTCATTCTCGAACTATTTCACGCGTTGAAGACAGCTGGTAAAACGTTAATTTTTGCGACGCACAACGCGACCTTGGCGTCGGAACTTGCCGACGAGCGAATCGTAATGGAGCAAGGTCGCGTCGCAAAAGTTGAAACGTTGCGACCGTGAAGCGCGGCGTTTGATCGAACGGCGTTCAATCTGATAACCGCGCGTTCACCGTTGCGACTTTATTCGCATAGAGCCGCGACTTGCTCGGCGGTTAGCGCCCACGTGAACGCTCGAGCGCGAGCGACGAAGCCCTTGAAAAACGCGCCGCCAGCGCCGCCGGGCGCAATATCGGAACCAATACAGAACGCCTGAACGCTTTGCTCTTTGGGATAAGTGATTTTGCCGGGAGCGTCGAGGCTAGCGACTTCTCGCCCGTTGAGATACATGACTAAACGCTTGCCGTCGTACGTTCCGAACGCGCTGAAATAACGTTCGCTTGGTTCGATCGGCACGGAAAGAATACGATATTTCCCGTTGACGCTCGCCCAGAACTCAAGGCTTTTCTTTTCGGCGTTAAGCTCGAAACAGATTCCCGCCGATTCCGTATTGGAAAAGATATCTTCGATCGCGTTTTCGAATTCGGTGAACTTGAAGTCTACGGCAAAGGACGCGGCGGCGCTGATTCGTCGATAGCTTCTATCGTCGAATTGAACCTTAAAGAATTGATCTTTTCCGTTGAAACTTGCGACCTGCGTGTTTTTCAGAGCGGGATCCGCAACGATAGACGGCGCGCCGAACCCTTGAACTTTGCGTTGTGTTGGGAAGTTGTTAACCGGGCGATTCACCGGTTTTCCGTCTTCAAATTGAACGTCCAAAAAGTTCGCGTCAGGCTTCGGCGCGTTCTTATCGACGGTCTCTTGCGGATTTTTCGGCGTTGTAAAGGCAACTTCAAGCGCTTTGGAACTTTCTTTGAAAAAGGCGCTGAGCGCGACGATTTTGGCGCGGTACGTCGTCGTTTCTTTCAGATCGTCGAGCGTTATGGTCATCGTTTCCGGGCGGTTTTTGAAGTAGTATTCCGACCAGAAATAGCGACTGTCGATAGATCTCCATTCGGTCTTTCCGTCCGCTTCGACCCGTTCTTCCAAATCGATCCGATAACTGTGAACGACGTCTTTGCACGTTGCTTGGGGAAATTTCAAGACAACGAGTTCGTCGTCGATGAAAGTCGGCGTTTCAACTTTAGCGTCGTCTTTCCATTCGGGCGCGCTCGACGTGACGTACCGAGCGTCCGTATAGAGGTATTTATCTACGGCGCCCGGTTCTGCGACGACGTAAACGACGTCGAAGAAAGAATTGGAAATAAGGTCGTACGGTTTCAGGATGACGCTGTTGTCTTTGCGAACTTCGACGACATAGAGTTGCGCGGCGTTATGGAAACCTTCCGGGAACTTTGGATATCTTCCGCCTTCGCCGCCCATTTCAAAATAGCTTAACGTACCGGTTCCGAACGCGGTGAAATTCCCTTGCCATACGGATCGCGGGTCATTAATGGGGTAGTGGGAATGTCCGGAGAAGTTGATAACTCTCGGATACCGTTGTAACACGTCGTAAAGATCGGCGATTCCCCAGTTGTCCTCGCCGCGGCTACCGTAGACCGTCGGAGTTATATGATAGTGTTGGAAAGTGAAAATCGGACGTTTCGGATCCGCTGCGGTCGCTTTGTCGAGTTCCTTTTTATACCAGTCGAGGGCGTACATGAAATCGCCGTTTTTATTCGTGCCGCGCTCAGGAGACAAGGCGATGAAATGAAAACCGTTGACTTCGTAGCCCTTGTTGGAATCGCGTTGAAACAGTTCTTCCCAACGTTCTTTTGTGCCTTCGATGAACTCGTGATTGCCCATGCAGAGCAGTGTTTGGGTATCCGCTTTGATCTCCTCGTTCATGATCTTTCTGAAGAGGAGAAGTTCGTCGTCCAATCCGTGATCGGTGAAGTCGCCGGCTATGAGGACTGCGTCGAATTTCGGATAGGGTTGTTTTGCAGAATAGTCGTACATGAACCGAAAAGATCGTCTAAAACGATCGACTTCCGGTGTGTTAGGAGAAACTTTGAAATGGACGTCGCTCAAAGCGGAGAACCGCAGAACGACGTCGTTTCCTTCCTGATTTGCCTTAGTTTCATATTGAGCGAAGACCGCCTGCGGTAGGCAATAGGTTGCGACGCCGAGCGCGGTTTGCATAAAGGAGCGACGAGTTATCGCTCGCGAGGACTCGTTACGATTCATGTGCGTCTCCATATAAGGATAAACTAGAGCGAGAATATTACGGTTCAGTATTCGCGGAAATTCTGCGATTGGCGATGACGGAGCGAGCCGCCGCGTCCTTGGAACGCGTCTTGCTTGCCGCGCGTTTTTCTTTTGTGTTTTCCTTACCGAAATCTTCAAGTCTAACACGGACGATTCGAGACGAGTTTAAACCGTAAGGCGCCTTGCCGTTGCAATACGCGACGAGAGCCGTCTGTGGATCCGTGAAGAACAATGCGGAATAGCAATACGCTCGCGCTTCATTTTCGGGGCTTTTATCGAGCGTCCGTTTCTTCAAGATACGTTTACCGTCCGGGGAAAGCGTTGCGATCATGAGAGGATTTCGCGCCGTCGTCGACTCGTTCCAGATTGCGATAAGGTTCTCGCCGTTCGGTTCTCGTTTGATTGTCGCTGGAGAGACGGGAGAAATAAGAGGCGACGGTTCGGAATCAGTCCACGTGACGCCGCGATCGCTTGAGTATGCGTAAAGCTGTCTTCCGCTGTCGTTACGAATCGTCATAAGGAGTCGACCGTCGGCGAGCTCAACGACTCCCGGCTCTTGGTACATGATATTATTCGAGTTGGGAACTTCCGAACTTTGTCGCCATTGTCGTCCGCCGTCGTCGGAAATGAGGCAGAAAACCGTCGCTCGACTTTCGTAATTATAGACGTCTCCGCCTTTATAGACGTGTCGCGCAACAGGAATAATCAATCTTCCTTCCGAGAGTAAAACGACGCGCGAGTTGTTGACGACGTTGTAAGAAGGCGTTCTTATCGTCGCCACGCGTTGAGTCCACGTCTCGCCTTCGTCATACGAGTATCGAAGGTAGGGACGACAGTCTCCGGAGCTCTCCTTAACAAGATAGAATAAGACGATTGAGTTGTCGCGCAGACGCAGGAGCGACACGGACATGACGTTTAACTGTCCTTCATTTTCGAGGACGGTAACGTCGTTTTCCGACCAAGTCATACCGTTGTTGCGAGAAATGCGGCTTACAAGTCGAGCCGACGCGTGGTCGCTTCCCGATTCACCGTAATAATGGGTGTAGACGTAGAGAATTTCTCCGGAAGTCAAGCGAATGAAGTCGCCTTCGCTATTTCGCGGATTGCCGTCTGAAGGCGGAAGTTCAAGGACGACGCTTTTCGTAATAGAAGGGACAACTCTGTTCGCGTCGTCAACGCCGGGCTTGTCTTCGCCCTTGATGACCAAATTGCAGACTAACGCGAGATATCCGATCACGAACATCATGACGCATAATTTGCCCATGTCGTCTTGTTGCATTTTATCCTCTCGCGCGGTTCGGTTATATCGACGCTACACGTCGCGCGGCGCATAGCCGAACCGCTCGCAAGCTACCAACGCAACGAACGAGTAGGCGTAGGCGCCGGAATGTTTTGATTTGCAGGAATCGCTTGACGCTCGACGTCGAGGTCGTTGCGGGCGACAAATTCCGTATTCGCTCTGTCTTGGTTCGCGCGCGGGAGTTCAAAACGGTCGACCTCCTGGTCTTTCCAATCGTCGTTGGAAACGCCAGACGCAGTCCCGTAGTTATTCGCGACGTTGAACCGGTCGTTCGTTTCGGCGGCTCCTGAGGTCTTACCGTCCGAATTATCGTAACGATCCAAGTTTGGATTATAATTGATCCGGCTATCTTGTTCTGCGTAATTTATGTTGTTTGCCAGAAAATCTTGCGGAGCCTGCGTTTTGTATCCGATAAATTTAGCTTTATCAGAGTAACCGTTATATTCGTCTTTGCGCACTGCTTCCGCTTCGTTATTTCGTTCAGGTAAATATTCGTTGCCGATCGTCGGGTTTGGTTGGCCATAGACTTGAAAATCCTGGAATCCTTGTCCTACGATTTGATTCGAGTTTCGGAGGGCGTCGCCTTCCGCAAATGAATTTGACGGCAGAGCCGCGTCAACCGCGTTGGAATTCGCAGAGTCGGCGATCGTATTATTCGCAGGTATTTCCAGGTCGTCCCACGTTGGATAATCTTGATCTGCGACGTTGGACGGTCGCGAGGCAAAGTCCGCGACGTCAAATTTGGGGGACTCGTTAGATTTTTCGGCGTTTGACGGCGTTCCGAAATCAACGGCGAACGGATTCCTTGTCGGATACGCTTGCGACGTCGTCGACGCCTCTGCGTTTAAAGAATCGGAAGCGAAAGCGACTGAATCTAAGTCTGAGTAGAAAGAGTCGCGGTCCTCGTTTCGTATTTGTTCCGCGTCTTCGCTAATGAAATTTGCGGAAGCGACGAACGCGGTTTCGTTTCGCATTGGCGACGACGTCTGGACGTTCGTAATTTCGTTCGTTTGCGGGTCGCATCGTTCTTCGGAAGAGGCCTGGGACGATGAGTTGAGCGCATGAGTCGGCTTCTCACCGTTGCCGCGAGGTTTTATTGCGCCGACCCCGACGCCTATTGAGAAGACCAGGGATAAAACGGCGACCTTTCGCATAAACAGGCGTCGCGACGCTTTGGGTTCTTTCTTTTGAGAACCGTTAGAAAACGGTATGTTCGGAAGTTTCGCAACGATTTGGGGGAACCGTCGCGAAACCTCGCGTCGATCGTCAATTTCAAGCAAATCCTGAGAGATGAACTCCGCGTTGTTCACTTCAAATTGGGCGACGTCTTCCGACGTTTTCGCGTTGTCATATTGAATCATTGGTTCGCCTCTTTGCCTATAAGCGCTTCCCTTGCGTTTGAACCCGTTTCAAACGAGCGTACTCTCTTTTTATATTCGACAGAAAACAGAAAAACTTTAATAGATAATCCAACAAAAGCGGTTTAGATGGAAATATGCGTTATTGCAGATATAACGACCAAAGGACGGAGCGCCGAATAGACGATCCGTCCTTTGGTCAGATGAGAACGTCGAATGATTCGTGTTCTTCTACTTTTGGTAGAACTCGGCGACGGAGGCGACTACATACTCCAGTTCGTCTCTGGTTAGCTCGGGGAAAATCGGAAGGGCTAAAACTTCCGAGGCCGCTTGAATTGTATTGGGTAGGTCGTCGGAAGCGCAGTTAAGCCACGCAAAACATTCTTGCTGGTGAACTCCAAGCGGGTAGTAGACGTCGGAGGAAACCTTCTTTTCGCTCAAAAACGCGCGAAGAGCGTCTCTTTTGCCGTCGTGGACGCGAATGACGTATTGGTTCCAAACGTGTCTTCGATTGCCGACGCATTTGGGCAAAGTGATTTGCGACAAGACTCCGGATTTGGCAAAGAGTTCGTCGTACGTTTTCGCGTTATTTTGTCGAGCGCTCGTCCATTCGTCCAGATAGTCGAGCTTGACGTTCAAGACGGCGGCTTGATAAGAATCGAGCCTGCTGTTGATTCCGATTTCTTTGTGGTAGTATCGAGGCTCCATGCCGTGCGCTCTCAGCAAGCGTACGCGATCGGCGATTTCATCGTCGTTTGTTACGACCATTCCGCCGTCGCCGGCTCCGCCCAAATTCTTTGTTGGGTAGAAGCTCAAGCAAGAAGCGTCGCCCCAATTTCCAACGGGCACGCCGTCATATTCGGCGCCAATCGCCTGGGCGGAGTCCTCGATAATGTAGAGCTTTCGACCGTATTGTTTTTCGTAATCGTCGGCGATTTGTTTAAACGCCGGCATGTTCGCAGCCTGTCCGAAAAGATGAACCGCAATGATCGCCTTGGTTTTTTCGGTGAGTTTTGACTTGACCGCGTTGGGATCGAGACAGAACGTGTCGCGCTCAATGTCCGCGAAGACGGGAGTCGCGCCGACGCGCGGAACGCAACTTGCCGTGGCGAAAAACGTAAAAGAGGGAACAACGACTTCATCGTCGGGTTTCACATTGATCGCCATGAGCGCAAGGAGCAAAGCGTCGCTTCCAGACGCGCAACCGACGGCGCGATTTGTTCGCGAGTATTTTGCGATATTCTCTTCAAGTCGTTTGACTTCCGGACCGAGGATAAACTGACCGCTTTCGTTGACTTTTTGTAAAGCCTCGTTTATTCGCGCGCCTAACTTTTGGTATTGACGCTTTAAATCCAACATAGGAACCGCATCGATGTGCGAAAACGACATTTTTAAATCCTTTCACTGGCGTAATCGCCGGAAGTCCGACGAGCGCTAATTAACATTGCGCTAGGAACTATCGCCGCGCCTGGAACGCGCGATCATATGGATTGTAGTGAATCTGAGCGCCATCGTCAAGTTTAAATTGCCGTAAATCATAGACTCTTCGAGCCGACGGTATTTAAGCGAAAGAACGCTACGCTTAACGCTAGTCTTTTACCAACTCTTTTGACCGTTATAATGTTGGCGAATAGTAAGCGCGTTCATGCGACGCGCTTTGCTTCCGGACAATACAACGCGTTGTTATAGGATCAGATTATGCAAATCTCGCATATGTTCGTTGTTCTTTTGACCGTTTCTTTGGGATTGGCGACCTGCGCGGCGCTTGCGGAGGAAGGATCGAGCGTTGACGTCAAAAGCGTTGAGAAGGATCCGAACGCCAAATTGATCGCGGTTCCGTATATGAATCAACTTGACGTCGTCTACGGGTGCGAAGCTGTGAGCGCGTCCATGATTCTGCAATTTTACGGTTGCGATATTACGTGGAAAGAGTTCACGGACGACTATCTTATTAAAAAACCATGGCGAGTCGACGCATCCGGCAAACGCTTTGGACCGGATCCTGCAGCGGCGTATCCGGGCGATCCGTATAAGGATAGCGGACCGAATTGCGGTTTCGGATGCTACGCGCCTTGTTTGGCGAAGTCAATGAACAAAGTTTTGCCTCAGGATAAATATGTCGCCGTCGTTACTTCCGGACAAAATCTTATTGACCTTCTCGCCAATTATATCGATCGCGGCGAACCCGTGATTATCTGGGCGACGATGGACATGGTTCCGTCGCGACTCTCTTCGCGTTCTTGGGAGATCGATTATATTGACGAGAACTCCACGTTACGACTTGGAGATCAATTTACCTGGAACGGGAACGAACATTGTCTTGTTCTTGTGGGCTACGATTCCGATAGGTACTTTTTTAACGATCCATACAAGAATCACGGACTCATTGGATATAATCGCGCGGTTGTCGAAGAAAGGTTTCGCGAGCAGGGAGCGCAGTCGGTCGTTGTGCGTAAGATTGAAAGAGAAAAATAGCCTGCGATTTGAGTTCGTTGCTTCAACCTGGGCGCCTTATCACGAATCGAGCCGTAGCGTAGGCTACGGCTCGTTTCTTTAGGTTGTTACTTTTCTTCTGCAGGCGTTAGTTCAGGGGACCACTCGTGCTCTTTCGCATAGGCTTTTACGACGTCGTGAGGAATCGCGCCTTCTTTGAAGCTATGCGCGGTAAAGAAGACTTGACCGGAGATTTCTTTTTTACCGTCCATGTACTCCAGTTGCCGAATCAACTGATTTCCGTCGCGCCAAGCTTCCGACTTCGCGTTTGGATCGACTCGATAAGCGGCGGTGCCGACATATAGTTTGACGTTCGTGTCGGCGACAACTTCCGACCACCAGTCCGCGAGGATTTGAAAGTCTGCGGCTTTGAACCCGAATTCCCAATAGATTTGGGGAATGACGGCGTCAATAATTTCTTTTTTAACCCATCCGCGAACGTCAGCGTACAGATCAAAGTAACATTGATTTCCGTGCGTGTCGCTTCCTAGTGGATGATTTGATTTATTCGCCCAAACTCCGGCGGGACTAACGCTCCAGACAACGTCTTTTCGAACGTTATGAATCGCTTTGTCTGCGGCTTCGATAAACAAGTCGACGTTGTGTCGACGCCAGTCTTCGATGTTGTCAAAGCCTTCGCCGTATTTTTCAAAAGTGTCGAAGTCTTCGTCGAGTTTTCGTTCCGGGTAAAAATAGTCGTCGATATGAATCCCGTCGACGTCGTATTTCTCGACAATTTCAACGATTCCCTTAACGACTAGGTCTCGAACTTCCGGAATACCGGGGTCGAAGTAAGTTCTGTCCTTGTGTTGAAACGTCCACTCGGGGTGGATTTTTGCCGGATTATCCGTCGCCATCTTTTCAAGCGCTTTTTGTCCTGTAGCGACTCGATATGGATTGAGCCAGGCGTGCAATTTAACGTTTCTTTTGTGCGCTTCCTTGACCCAATAATCAAGGGGATCAAAATCTCCGTCCGGAGCTTGACCTTGCGTTCCGGAAACGAAACTTGACCATGGAAAGAGGTCTGACCGATAGAGGGCGTCGCACATAGGACGGACTTGTAAAAAGATCGCGTTAAATCGCATCTCAACCGCCAAGTCGAGCCACTTATCGGCTTCCGCGCGAAGCTCTTCGGCAGTCAGTCCGGGTTTGGACGGGTAGTCGATGTTTGAAACGACGGAGACCCAAACGCCGTGAACCGGTTGTTCGAGGGCGTCGTTAGATTGTCCGTAAAGAAGCGCCGCGCATAAAAACGCCGTAAGGCATGTTCCGATCTTAATAATCAAATGCGAAGGATTCATCCAGCTTACCTATTACGAAATGACGAAAATACTAGGGATTGGTTTATTCGATGGAAAGAGCGGCGATTTGTTCTTCGGCGAGAGCCCAGGAGTAGACGCGAGCAAAGGCGAGGACGCCGGGGAAAAACCAACGCGCGACATATCCGGGACAAACGTCGCCGCCGATGCAAAAAGCTCGCGCGGTTTCGTTCTGAGTGAATTTGAAAGAGCCTTCTGCGGTCGTTTGATCAACTAGAACGCCGTTCATGTAGAGTTTTGCCGATTTTCCGTCGAATGTGAAAAAGAGAACGGCGTTTTGATTCTTTGACAACGGCGCCGACAAGTCAACATATTTCTTGTCAATCCAGCATCTTGCGACGACCTTCTCGGTTTTGCGATCATATTCAAATCCAAGTCCGCCTGATTCCGTTGAGCCAAAGATCGAGACGCGTTCTTGGGAATCGACGCGTTCCGGTTCGAGTCGGAATTTTGCGGCGATTGTGATTTCGTTTTTGATCTCGTTGGCGTGAAGACGCGTGAACGGTAGCAAAATCGACTGATCGAAGCCGTTGAAACTAGCAGAGGATCCAAGCGTAGGATCGTCGACAATCTCAGGAAGGTTCGTTGTGTTCAGGGGCGTTTTATCTTGTATAACGCCTTGAGCGACGACTCTTTTGTTTTCGGAATCGAAGGAAACGTCCAGAAAGTCCGCCGCTGGCTTGAGTTCGTTACGATCGCGTTCCAATTTGGATTTAGTGTGAAATTCCAACGTTATGGGGGCGACCGTTTCTTTCTGAAACGCGTTTTGAGCAAAAACATTGACGCGGTAACGGGAGTCAGGCTCCAAATCGATCAGTTCCGTTTCGATTTCCTCGGCGGGATTTTTCATGAAGAAATCGGACCAAACGAAATGATTTCCACATTCTTTCCAGGCGTTGTCGCGCCAGTTTTCAAGCGCTATTCGATAGGAAACGACGCATGGATCGTTGAGCGTTTGATCGAATTTAAAAGCGACCCCTGTCGAAGCAGCGTCGATAAGACTGATTTGAGAGTCCTTTTTCCAGCGAGGCGCGTCAGAGGTCTCGTAACGTCGATCAGTGAAAACGAAATTGCCGATTTTTGTCGGATCGACGAGGAGGTATTCTCGATCAAGAAACGTGTGCGAGATCACGTCGTATAAACGCACTCTGATCGTGTTGTCGTCGTACGCCTCAACGATAAGAAACGTACCCGCCTGACGGACGTCAATATTAGACGGAATTTGAAACTGACGTTCGCGCTCGAAAGTCTTGAGGGCAAAATAACTCATCGAACCTGTTCCCAGGCACGTGAAGTCGCCCTGCCAAATCGATCTTGGTTCGCAGGAAGGATAGTGGGAATGCCCCGAGATATGCACGACTTGGGGGTATTTTTTTAGTACGTCAATGAGGTCGTGAACACCGGCGGGAAAGTCTCCCGGAAGATCATAGCTACCGAAAACAGTATGGTAAACGTGATAGTGTTGGACGACAAAGATCGGTTTTGAAGGAGCGTCCTGAATCGCCTTCTGTATTTCTTTGTCGAGCCATTCCTTTATATACAGGTAGTCGTTTTCCGCGCATGTTCCCTTTTCCGGCGAGATCGTTATGAAATGAAAACCGTTGAGAACGATGTGATCGTTGGCGTTTGTTTCGAAGATTTCCTCCCAAATTTGACGATTGCCGCCGTAGTATTCATGGTTTCCCATGCAGAGAACTCGACGAGTCTCGGCTTTTAGGTTTTGATCGAGAATATCTTTGAACGGTCGGAGTTCCTTCGGTTCTCCGTGATTGGAAAAGTCTCCTGCGACGACGAGCGCGTCAAAGTTGGGGTATTCTTGCTTCTTTGAAAAGTCGTTCATGAATCGAATCGCTTCGCGCAGTCTGATTCGTTCGTTAGACTTTTCATTATGGTTGCGGTCGAAGTGAACGTCGCTCATTGCGACGAATCGCAAAACAACCTTGCTTTTCGGCGAATCCGCGAGAAGATACGACGGCAAACAAAGGAGCGCCGCTCCTGATTTGAGAAACGCGCGACGATTAAACGACTGAATAAACACTGATGATTCTCCTGACCGAAGGACAGTCGACGCGGTTCGCAGAACTGGCGTCGTATGTAATGAGGAAAATAAAAACATGGATTCGTTTCTAGAACTCTTTTCCAGATGCGAATCCATTGAACTATATTTTAATCGGATTTGAAGTCGTTTTACGAACAGAAAAGCGGCGACTCACGGACGCAAGTCGCCGCTCATGCGAAAACCATTGGCTAAGAGACGCGTTTAACGAGCGCGTCCGTTCGCATTACATTTCATCATTGTTATCATCGAAGACGTCGCCGTCGGCGTCTGCGTTATCTTCGCTGTCTTCGCTGTCTTCGCTGTCTTCGCTTCCTTCCACATTGATCGAAAGATCTCCGCGAGCCGCAATTCCTTTGACCTTTTCGACGATTCCAGCAATAGTGTCTTTATTGTCGGAGAAGAATTTTTCGTTTAATTTCCATGTGATCGTCGAACCCTGACGGTCGTATTTCATGACCATTTTCATCGCGGAATCGACAATGTCGTTTGCGTCGTTAAGCGTCTCGGGATTAATTTCCTGAGCGCCGCCGACGTTTGTTACGATCTTTTGGATGAAAGCGACGATATCTTCCGTCAAATCCTTTTCCTGGAGTTGTTGATAGCGTTTGGCGTCATCTTCTGTTTTGCCTTCAACGATGGTTGCGAGTTCCAGATTGGCGTCGTTAATATAAGCCGCAGTATACTTGACGAGCTTCGAGCACGTAACGTTAATCTCAGAGACTTGCTCAAGGAAACTACGGAAATCGTCTTCGGAGATTCCTTCAATTTCGTCCAAATGATCTTTTAACGTTGCAAGCAACTCTTCGATTTGGCTTGCGGACTTTGCTTCGTTGACATACGGGATCGTGACGGTGGTGATGATGTTGGAATCGGCGCCGCTCGCCTTGAAGCCTTCTTCAAATTGCGGTTTGTCGACAGTTTGCAACTTCGTAAAGTTTTCTCTGACGTAGGCTTTAGCGTCTTCGTCGGACCAATCGGCCGGAATGAACGGAATGAAGAGGAAGTTGTTGCGAACAAAACGATAATTGACGACCTTATTGAGATCCTGATTGAGTTTCGTTAAGAAACTTCGGACTTTCGTGAGCTGGTCGGAGGTGAGGTTTCCCGTAGGAATGGCGAGATAAGGATATTTCGTATCGTCGTCGGACGCGTCGACGATTAGGTAAATATTCTTAACGCCGTAGTTTTTCAAAGGCTGGACGTATTGCGCGTAATACTGAGCGATGAAGACTTTCGCGATCGGCAAAACTTGCTTGGCGTTTTCCGCTTGTTCCGCGTCTTCGACAAAGAAATCAACGGCGGCGACCCCGAGCTTTTGAACCTGATCGCCAAGTTGATCCGCTTTCAAGGCGCCCAAATTAAAACGCACGATCGAGACCGTGTCTTTTTGAACGAGGGGCGCGTATTCTTGCGAACGGACTTGCGACGCGAACGACAGCAGTGAAAGGACTGCGAGCGCAATTAGCGCGAACTTTTTCATAACGTTCTCCGTGAGTATAAGGGGAATTGGACGTCAACGTCCCGCTGTTCGCGCAAACGTTGCACACTGATCCGCCGACGATTATAAGATAAATAATCTTTTTTTCCAAGACGGATTTGTTTTTTTGTTGAAGAGTCGGAGAATAGCGGCTACATAAAGGGCGATTGCTGGACGGCGGATATTTGCTTTTTAGGAAAAAGCGCTATAATTACAATCCGTTGAGGGGTAATCGTCAGTTACTTTCACGAAAGAGATTTGATTGTGAGGCGCGAAATTGTCGGAAGAAAGTTTGACACAGAACGGCGCGCATGAGCGCGAGTCCACGCCTCGATTATTGGTTGTGGACGTTCCGGGCGCGCTCGACACGTCCTACGACGTTGTTGCGCCGGAGAACGTTGCGTTCCAATATCGGTTGGCGGGACCTTTTGTGCGCGCGGCGGCGTACGCTTGGGATTTGGCGATCCTTGGCGTGTATTTTGTCGCGTCCTTTATGACGATCCTCTGGGCTGTTGTGAGAATTTCTCGATTGTTCAGTTCCGATATGATATGGCTCGCCGAGACGTTGATCATAGTGAACGCCATTTTTATTTTTTGGTTCGCGCTACCGATTGCGGAGACGTATTTTCACGGTAAGACTTTGGGTAAGAAGTTTATGGGGCTTCGCGTTATTTCAACGACGGGTCGTCCCATTAGTTTTTCCCAGGCGTTTGTTCGAAATATTCTCCGTTCAGCGGATTTGACGCTCGGCGTTTTTTCCGTACTGATTATGGCAATCAATAATAAAATGGCGCGCGTCGGCGACCTTGTAACGGGAACGATCGTTGTCAACGAACGACTGCAACGAAAAGGCATGACGAAGACAACCTTTACCGAACCGGTGATTGCAACCGTCGCGTCGAACATTCCCGACGATTATGTCGCTAACGAAACGACGCTGAAAGCTCTCGCGCTCTATGCTTCTCGTCGACTGGAGATTTCCTCGGCTCGTCGATACGAGATCGCGGCGCCGTTCGCGGCAAAACTTGTTAAACGAACAGATTTTCCCTATCAGGTGGATCCCGACGCTTTCCTTTGCGCGTTATATTCACGCTCGTTTGAAGGCGATTCGACCCGTAGCTGATGTGGGCGACCGTCCCTTTCTCACTTTTGACCGTAAGGTATTCCGCAATGAACAAGCTTTAATCTTTTCTTTTGACAGTTGAGCAGCGCATTATGCGTTGGTCTGTTTTGAGGCGGCGCCGAAGTTTTTGGCGGCGGACGCCTTGTTTTTGCCTGTTCATCACTGATTTTCTCGGGGTAATTATGGGTCGAAAACGACACAATAACGAAGACTTTAGTAATAACGGAAATTACGCGGGCGACGCAGAGAATGGAAACGGACGCGTGAATTGGTATTTTGAAAATGGTTCCGAAGAAGGGGAATTCGAAGCTCATAGTTTGCGCCAAGACGACGCAGAGGTCGAAGAACGTTCGTTTCCCAAAGGCAAACGCGTTCACTCGACCGAACGGTTTGACGCGTCTACTCAGGGGGACCAGACGTCGCGTAATGAAAGCGTGGCGTACGAGCGCGCCGTCCTGGTTGGCGTGTACCGACCGAATCAGAGATTAGAGGACGATCCCTTAGACGAACTCGCTCGATTGGCGGAAGCCGCGCGCGTCGCGCCAGTAGGAACTTTGATTCAACGTCGAATGTTGCCCGACGTTGCCTTCTGTCTCGGTTCGGGGAAACTTCAAGAGCTGGAAGAGTTGATTTACGCGCGCGACGCCGAAGTCGTGATCTTTGATCTCGATCTTTCGCCTGGTCAAACTCGCAACTTGGAAAAACGTTTGAAGGTTAAGGTCATCGATCGAACCGAACTCATCTTGGACGTTTTTGCGAATCGAGCGCAAACGCGAGAAGCTCGACTCGCCGTTGAATTGGCGCAACTGGAGTATTCGCTTCCACGACTCAAACGCATGTGGACGCACCTGGAGCGTCAGACTGTGGGCGGAGTCGGACTTCGCGGACCGGGTGAAAAGCAACTTGAAGTTGACAAGCGCATCGCCCAGAAGCGCATTGGCGATCTTAAACGTGAATTGAATGAAATTCACAGTCGTAAGAAACGTGAAATAGCCGGACGGGAGGACACGCGTCGCGTTTGCCTTGTCGGATACACGAACGCCGGTAAAAGTTCTTTGCTCAACGCTCTGACTCAAGCGGACGTTTTCGCCAAAGACATGCTTTTTGCCACGCTTGACACACGCACTCGACGTTGGAGTTTACCCGGTTGGGGACCGGCGCTTCTCAGCGATACCGTCGGCTTCGTGCGTGATCTTCCGCACCATTTGGTTGCGAGTTTCCGCGCGACGCTTGCCGAGGTTACTTCCGCGAACTTGCTCATGCATGTCGCCGACGCGAGTTCCGAGGATGTCATAGAGCAGATTGAAGCGGCTCATAAGACGCTCGACCAGCTGGGTATCCTTGAGAAAGACGAAATCCTCGTTCTTAATAAGATCGACGTTGCGTCGAAAGAGCGCGTACAATTACTCACGGCGAGATATCCCACGGCGATTCCGATCAGCGCTCGTACCGGCGAAGGATTGGAAAAATTAACGTCGACTGTGAGCGCCGCTTTGAGCCGCGAGTTTATCGACGTTTACGTTGAGTTGCCGATCAAAGACGGCAAGACGGTCGCCAACATCGCTCGAGACGGCGAAATCCTGTCCAGAGAATATGGAATAGACGGTCGAGCGACAATTCACGCTCGTTTGCCTAAGTTCGCGTTGGATAGACTTCGCAAGCAGTCCGACGTTGTCGTTAAGGTTAACGAGGACGACGGCGCGTCTTCCTTTGACGTTCGACCATCCGAGTCCGACGAAATGTAGCGGCTAACTTAGCCGGTAGCTTTTGTCCGCGCTTTTCTGACTGAAACGGAAAGCGCGGACGCCTTGCGCATATTTGGAGCGCGCACATTTTGAAGTTGTGTGAACCCATTATGAAATTTGAATACCAAAGCGTTACGGTCGACGACGGCGCGACTTTGCGTTACGTTGATTTTGGTTCCGGAAAACCGCTTGTTTACCTGATCGGTTTTGGTGAAACCGTCTCGAGCTCTTCCGGTCTTTTGTCTCGTTGGAGTGAAAAATTCCGTTGCGTTTCCTTCGATCATCGCGGATACGGCGAGACTCCCGCTACGGACGTTGTCGGTATGGAACGTTCGGCTCGCGATCTTCATTGTTTGCTTGAAGAACTCGATCTTCGAGACGTCCGACTCGTGGGGTACTCGATGGGCGGCTCGGTAGCGTTCGCATACGCACAACTCTTTGGTATGGATCGCGTCTCTCGTTTGGTTCTTGCGGACACGACGCCGAAACTTATCAACGAAGGAGACTGGACGCTTGGATTGTGGCAAGGACGCTATAGTCGCGACGATTTTGAACGCGATCTCGATCTGATAACAACGGACTCAACGGCGTTTCATCTTTCCTTTTACCTGCGAGCGGCGACTCAATCACCGATCGAATCGCCGCCGGAGTTTCCCGAGGGATACGATAAAGAGGAGTGGCTTGCGCGCGTAGTGGAACATACGGGGATTCGCGAACGCTTGGCGCGACGAGTCTTTTTCATTGATCGCAAACCGGAGTTTTGTGAACTCGAAAAAAAGTATTGGAATAGTATGACGGGCGAAGATCGGGTCGACGTTACAAAGAGCGTCAAAGTACCGACCTTGTGCGTCTACGCGAATCCCGGTTCCTTTTATTCGCCGCGAACCGGCGCATGGCTCGCCGAAACCTTACCGCACGGTAGTTTGAAGGTTATTGAGAACGCTACGCACGTTTTTCCGAAAGAACATTTTGATGAATTTATAACCGTCGTCGAAGAGTTTTTCTCTACCTGAACGCGGGAGTTTCCGATCAATTCCTTGCGCGTTGACCGATTTGATGTATAATCGCTCTCGTTCCCGGTCGACAAGAACCGATCGATTGTACGATCTTTTTTAGGAGAATGAGAATCATGAAAAAAATTGCGACGATTGAAACGCCTCGCGGCACGATCAAACTGGAGCTTTTCTACGACAAGACGCCAAAAACGGTCGCGAACTTCGAGAAGCTTGCTAAGCAAAAGTTTTACGACGGACTTACCTTTCACCGCGTCATCTCCGATTTTATGATTCAAGGCGGGTGTCCTTACGGCACCGGTACCGGCGGACCTGGTTATCAATTTGAAGACGAGTTCCATCCCGACCTGAAGCACGACGGTCCCGGTACCCTTTCGATGGCGAACGCCGGTCCTAACACCAATGGTTCGCAATTCTTTATTACGCATGTCGCGTGTCCGTGGTTGGACGGTCATCATACGGTCTTTGGCAAGGTTCTCGAGGGTCAAGACGTAGTGAACGCGATTCGTCAAGGCGACAAGATGACGCGAGTGACCGTAGAAGACGTAGAAGAATAATTCCTCTCGACGAACGTTCATTTGTCTGATTGCTTCGTTGCTTGGTATAGGGCGTCTTATTGCTTGGCGTAAGAATGGAATTTAAGATGAGTGAAGCGCCTAATGAATCGCAAAGCGACCCCGAGGACTTGACCTTTGAGGACGCTTTTCGTGAATTGGAACGTCTTGTGTCGGCGTTGGAGTCCGGACGCGGCAACTTAGAGGACGCGCTAACGAATTATGAACGCGCGGTGCGACTCACGCGAATCTGTCGTCAGAAGCTTGACGGCGCCGCGCGACGCATCGAGATGATCAAGGGAATTAATGACTCCGACGAATTGGTCGTTGAAGAACTTGACGAGACCTCGATGCTGACTCCTGTCGAGACGGCTGGTCGTCAGATTCGCGCCGCAGCCGCAAAAGTTTCGCCGACGTCGGAAACTTCGTCAAAAGAAACGGTAGTTAAAGAAACGGTAGTTACCGACAGTTCCGCCTTGTCTTCGCGAAATACGAGCGGTTCCGGTCGAACGTGCGCGAGCGAAAGCGACACGGAAAAAGAAGGAACGAGCAAAAGTTCCCGAGCAAAAAAAAGTTCGAAGGTTGAGTCCAAACCGGATTCTCCTTCGTCCGGCGCGCTTGGCGATTCCGCTCGTCCCTCGAGCTTTTTCGACTGCATGGACGAACCGCCTTTCTGAAATCGAGTTCGCAGACGATCACAGGCGCTTAGACTCGGTCGGCAACGGAAACGTACTAACAGTGAATTGATATTTTGCGCATATGGCGGACGCTAAAACTTTTGGGGAACGCGATCGTTCCTTCGACGACGAGAGTCGATACATAGACGAGCTTCGTCGTTACGTCGACAACGCGCTTGAACAGAGCTTGTTTTTTTCCTCAGATTGTCCCAGCCGGTTAGTCGACGCGATGCGATATTCCCTGTTGGCGCCGGGAAAACGTCTGCGTCCTATTCTTGTTTTGTTAACAGCAGAACTTTGCGGCGGCGTTCGTCAGTCGGCGACGCCTGCGGCGGTCGCGGTTGAAGCGATCCACGCGTACTCTCTTATTCACGACGATCTCCCAGCGATGGACGACGACGATTTACGTCGAGGTCGTCCGACGTGCCATCGAAAGTTCGACGAGGCGACCGCAATTTTAGCAGGCGACGCGCTCCAAACGTTCGCGTTTGACGTTCTATCGTCGAAGGTCGAGGACGCGTCGGTTGCGTTACGTTGCGTCCGAGTTCTTTCTTCCGCCGCAGGCGCCGTTGGAATGGTGGGCGGTCAAGTCGACGACGTTCAGTACGCGTCGTTAGAAGCCTTCGACGCAGCGAATTGCGACGAGTCTCTCGACGAGCTTGCGTTGGAGTTTGAGAAAATCAAAGACGAGACGTTTGAAGACGAACTCGATAAGTTTGAAAACAGCCGAGCGCGACGATTGGCTGCGCTTCTCCATAAGATTCACCGACGTAAAACCGGCGCGCTTCTAACGGCTTCCGTACAGCTTGGCGCGATATGCGGGCGCGCCGACGAGAAACAGTTCGAGCTTCTGTCTCAATTTGGTCGACGTCTTGGGCAGGCTTTTCAGATTGCCGACGATCTGCTTGACGTTACGGGAATAGAGGAACTTGTTGGAAAACGCGTTGGTAAGGACGCCGACGCCCATAAGCTGACTTACCCAGCGATCTATGGAGTCGACGCTTCTCGACGGATTCTTGCTCGAACCGTCAAAAGCGCGCGCGAGCGTCTTGAAGAACTCGCCGAATCGTCTCGATGCTGTCCGAAGGCGTTGCAGACGGCGCTATATCTTAGCGAATATGTGGCGAGGCGCGATCGATGATTCAGGAACATAAGCAAAACGCTGGCGGCGTTCCGTCAATTTTGCAGACGATCAATTCGCCCCGCGATTTACAGAACGCTTCTCTTGAGGAGCTCACCGCGCTCGCACAGGAGATCAGAGACGTCATTTGCGACGTTTCGTCGCGTCGAAGCGTTCATTTCGCTTCTAACTTGGGCGTCGTTGAACTTACGATCGCGCTACACACTTCGTTTGATTTTTCTTACGACCGTCTTGTTTGGGACGTCGGACACCAGTGTTATCCTCATAAGTTGTTGACCGGTCGTTACAGACAGTTTGAAAACCTCCGTCTTCGCGGCGGACTCTCCGGTTTCCCGAATCCGAGCGAAAGTCCGTACGATCTTTTCATGACGGGACACGCAGGGTGTAGCGTAGGCACGGCGCTTGGATTAGCGCTTGGCGACGCGTTGGCGGAAAGTTGCGCAGAAGAGCTTAACCCATTGACAACGTCGCAAGGCGCGCCGTCGTCAAGCGAGCTTATCGAACGTCTAAAAGGGGACGTCGCCAACGTTGCGCGCAACGATGGCGACGACAATAGCGGCTTCAACAGTAGCGGAGCGCCCGGACGACCGCGACTGACGGTTGCGGTCGTGGGGGACGGGGCTTTTTCGAGCGGACCCATCTTTGAAGCGCTCAATCACGCAGGAGACTTGCAAAAGAAGCTGCTTGTGATTCTGAACGACAATAAGATGTCGATTTGCAAGCGAGTCGGTGGATTCGGGCGCTATCTCGATCATTTACGCATGACGCCAAGCTACCTTGGGGTCAAAACGCAGGCGCGCAGGTTAGTAGAAAAGCTTCCGAGCGCTTATGCGTTTTTTTCCCGAATGAAAGAATCCTTGAAGGCAGGCTTGATCGGCGGCGCTCTTTTTGAGGATCTCGGGTTTCAATATGTCGGACCGATTAACGGTCATGACATACCGACGCTTCAGAAATACTTTGAAGCGATCAAATCGGTCGACGTCCCCGTCCTCTTGCATGTGCTTACGGAAAAGGGACGAGGATATCGACCAGCGGAAATTGACCCGATGCACTATCATTCGTCAAATCCGACAAAGATGAGGAAGGCGCGCGCAAAGAGCGGTAGGAGTGAAAGTCATACGCGCGATACAAAACTTATCGGACGCCCTAGCAAGAGTTCATCCGCTGACTTCGAGTCTCCTGAAGACGCGGTCAAGGTTGAACTGAAAGCGGAAGATCAACCGTTTACTTATTGGGCGAGTCAGGCGATAGCCAAGGCGATGCGCGAGGATTCTCGCGTGTGCGTTGTCGTCGCCGCCATGACGCAAGGGAACATGCTTGAAAGCGTACGCAAGGAATTTCCAGCTCGTTTCTTTGACGTTGGAATATGCGAAGCGCACGCAGTTAATTTTTCTGCGGGACTTGCGAAGGCCGGTATGCGCCCGATCGTCGATATTTACAGCGGCTTTTTGCAACGTGCGTACGATCACTTGTTCCAAGAAGCTTCGTTACAAAATTTGCCAATTCTCTTTTCAATAGATCGAGCCGGATACGTGGGAGCGGACGGCGCGACGCATCACGGTTTATTCGATTTGAGCTACTTTCGACCGTTCCCGAACATGACGATCATAACGCCGGTCGACGCGCTAGACGTTCAGGGAGCGTTTGATTTTGCGCTTCGGCACGACGGTCCAACCTCTATTCGCTATCCCAAAGTGAAAGCGGGAATTATTCAGCGTTCGACGAGACCTTTTGAGCTTGGGCGCGCCGAAGTTTTGCGTCCCGGAAAAGACGGCGTTATTGTCGTTTGCGGCGGGGGACTCGCCAATTCTGCGCTTGCGGTCGCAGAAGAATTCTCATTGGGACGCGCGCTTGACGGAGAGCGACTCGACGTTGCCGTTTTGAGCGCACGTTTCGTGAAACCGATAGACGGCGACGCGTTGCTTGCGCCTCTGCGTCAAGGTAAACCGGTGGTAACGATTGAGGAAAACGTGAAACCTGGCGGTTTTGGATCCGCTCTGTTGGAGTTGGCGAACGATGAAGGCGTCGACACACGATCGTTGGTTCGAATTGGCGCGCCTGATTACTATATGCAACATGGAACTCGGGACGAAGAACTTGCCGAAGCCGGGCTAGATCAGGCGGGCATAAAGAACGCTTTCCTTAAAGCGAAGTCGCGAAGCCGCTAATAAACGAAGCTGCAAATAAAGAAACGCCCTGCTTTATTGAGACAAAGCAGGGCGTTTTCTTAAAGGCGTATCGCCTAATTCAGACCTAGATTTGCATTGCGCAACACGGCGAACCAGCGCGACGAGTTTTCCGCGCTTGTCGTTTTATCTCCGAATTGACGTTGATAGTAGGCTTCAACGAGCGCGCGCAACTCTTGACGTTCTTGAGAAGGTATCGGAGTATATGTCGGTTCGGAGACGTTTGTCCGCGAGACGTCCGATTTTCTGAGAAGTTCGTCGTCTACTTCAAAACATCGCTCGACGAACTCGCGTTGCGTTTCGGAAGCGCGCCGGGTAATTTTGAATTTTGTTTCGAGCGCGAGTTCAAGCTTTTCGTAAATCAGAGCGATTTCCCCGCCGCGCAATTTCTTTAGTCGTCTTTGATTATTGATTTTCGATTGTTCCAACGCATCTTTGATTCGAGCGAGAACCAATCTCACCAATTTTGCAACTGCGTACGTTGCCAAGATGAAAACGGAGACGATAAAACAAACGGCGAAGACAACGTTAGGCGTCCACTCGCCGTTAAGAACGCTCCTAACGAGAGCCTTGCCTCGAGCGACCATCGTGTCGATGAACTTCAGACCTTCTCGGAGTTCTTTTAGGAAGTGGATCGTCTTTTTGACGACGTTCGTAATTGGTTCGTAAATCATCCGCATTTGTTGGACGCCGTTAAAGTTCAAGACGAAATCGCGTCCGAAAGAACGAAACAGGTTGGACCATGCAAAAATGCTAATCGCAATAGCGTTGGGACGATCGGCGTCTCTGTCTGCGGCGGGCGTCGCGTCTAAGCGCAACCAAGCGCCGTCGACCGACCAATCTCTATTTTGGGGCATTGCGGAAGAACCGTCCGACAACGTCGAGGATCCTGCGTAAAGATAGGCGCTTGAATCTGTCGGTTTAGGCAATTTATCGGAAGGTATGAAAGCTTCAACCCATGAGTGAGCGTCGGATTGACGGACGGTAAACTCCTTACCATTCTCGGCAGGATAGCAAACGTACCCGACGGCAACACGAGACGGAATGCCGACGGCGCGCAAAGCTAACGCCAAAGCTCCGGCAAAATATTCGCAGTGTCCCGATTTATGTTCGGTGAAGAAGTCTTCTATCGGATCAATCTCGGGATTTCGAGCGGAACCGACGCGATCATACTTGAATTCGCCGGAATCGCGGAGTTGGCTTTCGATAAATCGCGCGCGACCTACGAAGTCCTCTTTAGGCAACTGAGATTTTTCGTCCCATTCTTTTGCAATTCGAACAAGATTAGGAAAACGTTCCTGGTCGATAGCGAGGTATTGTCCGACAAATGGCCACGCTATTTCTTGATTCGGAACAATGGACGCGTGTCTGCCTTGTTGATTGAACGCCGGGGAAACAAACCAAAAATTGGGGGTTCGGGGAGCGCGCGGCGCTCCGGCGGGAGTATACCATTCAAAGCTAAAAGACTGCGTAAAACGAACTGAGGCGTCCGATTTGGCAAAATAGATCGGATTGGGTACGAAAAGCGCATTTGTGTCGAGCGGCATTAGGTCGACGTCAAACGCGACGAGGGTGTTTCGCAAATCGTACTTCAAGTAGTCGAGAGAATTGGCGTCGTTCTCTTGGTTTACCAAATTGACAAGATCGGCGAGGTCGCTGGAATCTTTGAAAAACCCGCTTTGAAACGCCTCTCTGAGCAGTTGCGGTTGGGTCCCCATAACAGGCGGTCGAAACGTGTTCTCGTTCAAGTTTGACGAGTTGAATCGATAGTCCGTCTGGTTCTGTGCGTAAGGATGGTTTAAACTCGTTAACGCCCCCATAATGTAATTGGGATCCGTTATGCTTGATGCGAGAATTTGATTTCGTAAATCACGCACAGTATAGGCGCTACGAAGGTGCATAGGTTCCGACCAGACGCGATTTTCATAATTCGCAAGGCAGACGCCGCGCAAATAGATTGGACTCGTAGTATCGATAATTCGGTTTTCAAGATCGACGAGTCTGATTTTCATAACGGCTTCTTTTGAATCGAGCGCGGGACCGAGATCGCCGAGTTCAATTTGAGATTTAAAACCGGTTCTCGTCGTTCTTCCGCCTTGACCGCTTTGCCAATTAACGTCGTTGAATTGGATCGCGCCGAAACCAAATTCGTCCAGCCGAGGAAAGACGCAGAAGAAGACGGAACCGATAACGAACGCAACGAGGGATCCGATGGCAAAGCGATTGAAAAACTCAAGATTGAAAAGAATAGGGAAGGTCGAGGGACGGCGGAAAAAACGCGTTTGATCAAATCGCGTAGCCTTTCGTCCAAAAACGGCGGCTGCGGCGCTGTCAAATGAGTCCAGCGGTTTGTATTCCGGCGCGTGGAGCGGTTCTTCCGCCGTAATGAGCGATAAGTTTGAGCTTCCGGAAAAACGTCGTTTCAGGACGACGCGCTCAGCGTAAAATTTACGCTCGCTCCATTGGAATAGCAACGAATAACAGACGAATCCGAGAATAGCAAAGATCGGTAACGAAACGACAAAAAGGGAACTTCGCTGAAAAACGCAACCGACGGCGACTTCGATAAATGAAATCGTTACAATTTGATAGCATTTTCGAAGCGTCTTGCTTTGAAAGAAGAGAATTGTTTGCAACGACGCGAGAATATTCGCAATTGCAAAGGCCAAAAAGTCCTGACGAGATCGTACAAGAGCGCCGATTTGCACGATCACCGCAAGGATAACTAATACGTTGCAACCAGTCTTGGAGAGCGAGAACTTTTTCTTGTAATCAACGAAATAAAGAGCGGCGATTATTCCAAAGAACGAAAACACGCTGATCGCCGTTGAACCACGATTCAAGTCGTCGTCGCAAAGTTGCAACATGAACGTCGCGAGGATGGCGACGCATGCAAGTACGAACGAAATAACGAAGCTCATACGCGCGCTCCTTAATTGGGGTTCTTATGGCGGTAATACGTTTTAGCGTCTTCGGGCGAATCAAGAAAACATGGCGTCGATGAAACCGTTGGGATCAAAGGGTTCGAAATCATTTTCCGTCTCGCCGACTCCGACGTATTTTACCGGTAGACCAATTTGGCGTCGTATAGCGACGGCAACGCCGCCCTTCGCGGTGCCGTCGAGCTTCGTCAGCACAACGCCGGTGCAAGACACGGCGTCGGTAAATTTTTGCGCTTGGCTTAAACCGTTTTGGCCGGTCGTCGCGTCGAGTACGAGGAACGTTTCGTGGGGCGCGTCCGGAATAAGTTTGGAGATAACGCGCTTAATCTTTTCGAGTTCGTTCATCAAGTTCTTTTGCGTTTGAAGTCGACCGGCTGTGTCGACGACGCAAAAGTCGGCGTCGACTTCGAGCGCTTTTGACACGGCTTTGTGCGCGACGCTCGCAGGATCCGATTGAGGCGGACCAGAAATAACCTCGACTCCGAGACGCGAACCCCAAATCTTAAGTTGATCGACGGCGGCCGCGCGGAACGTATCCGCAGCGCCGAGTACGACGGTTCGACCGTCGTCAACAAGCATTTTGGTTAATTTAGCGATGCTCGTGGTCTTACCGGAACCGTTAACGCCGCAGAACACTATCACAGTCGGTCCCTCTTCTGCGACTCGAATCGTTGGCTCGTCCTGCGCCATGAGCGCTTTCAGACTTGATTTAACAACTTCCAGAACCTCGTCTTTTTCAACAACGCGTCCGCGAAATTGTTCTTGAATATCGTCAGCGACAGCGCGCGCGGCGACCACTCCCATATCCGTGCGCAATAACGTCTCTTGAAGCTCTGAGAGAAAACTAGCGTCTACGAGCCGTCCGGTCGTCTTGAAAAGATCGCGAACGTCCGTCTGCAATACCTTAACTGTTCGGTTAAGACCTTTTTTTACTTTTTCAAAGAATCCCATGAGAACTTCTTTCTAGCGACAGAAGCCGGTATGAAAAGTGTTCGTTTATTCGTCGCGCGACTCAGACGCGACTCCCTCGTTCGGAACGTTCGACAATTGCAGGTGGTCGAGCACTCCGTTGACAAACCCACCGGTTCCTTTTTCACCGAAACTTTTTCCAAGTTCAATCGCTTCTGAAATGACCACCGCTTTTGGCGTTTTCAAAAACAACATTTCATAGGCTGCGAGACGTAGAATACACCTGTCCGTTCGCGTCGCTTGATCGATAGTGCGTCCTTTGTTGCACGCAGCGTTTACGATTTGGTCGATCGTTTGTTTTCGATCGAGAACTCCCTCGTAGAGTTTTCTCGCGTAGTCGAGAGCCGTCTCGCGATTTGATTTTGAAATTTCCTTTTGCGTCTCTTCAACGTATAACTGAATTTCCGTGTCCCAATTAACTTCGGAAGAGGGATTTAATTCGTCTTGAAAGAGCGCTTGAAACGCAAGTCGTCTTCCGAGCGAGCGATATTTGTACGTTCCGGACAAGGGTTTTTTACTCATGACAATTATCCACAGCGTGAACAGCGTCGGCGCGGCGTCGTGCGTTTGGAAGCGCGCCGCCGCGCATGCTAAAGCTCGACGATTCGAATAAGATGAAACAAGAGAGCTTCCGCGCTCAATTATCTTTTTTTCCTTTTGTCGCCGTCTTTGGAATAGCTTTTATTTGACGGTTTGTGTTTTCCGTTCCGGAAGAAGTCGCCTTTGCCGTGTCGATCCCCGTCGCGTTTCTTCTCGGGACCTCCCTGACGTTCCGACTTTTCTCGACGAGCTCCTCGATCTTGTTTGGAACCGACCGGGTGTTTGCCATGTAAAAACCACGGTTCTGCGTCTTCGTCTTCTTCGTCGTCGGGCAGGTCGACGAGTTCGTCGGGATAGACGTCGACGTCTTCAAAATCGCCGTCGCGGTACAATTGCGCGTTTTTCCCAATTGAAGGATAGTCCGTTGCGTCGACTTCATGTTCGTAGTCAAGTTCAGGAAGCTTTCCAAAAAGGTCGATCATTTCTAATGCGACTTCCGCAGCTTCTACGCCTTTATTTCCAGGCTGTTCTCCGAGAACTTTGTCTTTTCCAACGGTAACGCTACCGCTACGCGCAAGCGCTTGCTCTACCGTATAGCAGGTAAGCAGTCCGAAGACGACAGGAAGACAGTACTCGGCGCCGATTCGCGCAAGTTGTTGACTAACGGCGGCGTTAATATATTCGTCGTGAGGCGTTTCCCCTTTAATTACGCATCCGAGGCAAATGATGGCGGCGTATTGGTCGTCGCACGCCAAACGTTCGGCAACGGTTGGCAATTCAAAAGCGCCGGGGACTCGTATAACGTCGATTTGTTCTTCCTTGATTAGATGTTGCCGCAGTTTTTGTAGCGCGCCGTCAAGAAGATTCTCCGTGATCGTCTTATTGAACTTTGAGACAATGATCGCAATTTTCCCGACGTCGTCGCCGGGCGCGCAAACGAAACCTTCGTATTCAGTCATGATTTCTTTCTTTATATTCATTCCAATAGCAACGCGATCGCCTTTTGAGCAAAGCGACGCCGAGAGCAATTGGAGTTTACGTTACTTTTTGGATTTGAAAGACCGCAACGCGTCTAACGCGTCGTCGACCTTTTGAACTTGTTCGCGCAAATCGCGTTCAGTTTTTTCTGCGGTTTTGGCGTTGCGCAAGTCTGAAACCAACGCTTCATACTTAACATAGTCTTCGACACCCAAAAGATTGCGGGCGTCTTGCGCGTAGCAATGCTTTAAATCGAGCGTTGCTTCCGATTCCGTTCCTTTAAGGGAAATAATCGTATTGCAGACGGAGGTGAAATCTTTCAGGGTTTCTTCGTCAAAAGCGTCCTCTTTATCTTCGACAGACTCGATTTGCGCGAGAGCGACGATAGTGAGAGTTCCGCCGTTGTCTGTTTCACGGGCAAGGCTGAACAGCTTTTTCGGACGATTTGTCGCCAAAGCGGAGAGTTGTTTCACCAACGCAATATTGCCGTTTGCGTTTTCGTGCGCGATTTTAGCTTCGCGAGAATCGTTTTCTTGACGCCACGCGCGGACGAAATTGGGAAGCGAATCGATGACTAGAACGACGTCCTGTCCGTATTCGACAAAGCGTTTAGCCTTCTCGAAAGCAATTTCCGCAATTTGCATATGTCGCGCGGAAGTTTCTTGATCGGTAGCGCCGGCAATTTCGCACCGAGAGTCGGAAAACTCTTCTTCGATTCTTTTAATCTCCGCTTCGGGTTTTCCAATCAACAGGGAAACAATATTAACGGCGGGATAGTTCTCGAGAACGTTTTTGAACATTCTCGAAACAAAGGCGGAAACTTTTTCGGACGGGACGTCGGACGGAGCGGTAATAAGCGCGCGCTGACCGAATCCGATAGGCGCGACTATGTCTAACGCACGCATTTCCAAATCAGGCGTCTCGGATTGTTTCGAATCAAAGGAGAGAAGACGTTGCGGTCTGACGACGACAAGATCTTCGAAAACAGGCGCTGAAACGAAGGCGTCTGGGTTTCCCCCGTTAATTGATTCGACGCGCAATAGTGCAAAGTAACGTTCAGTACACTTAGGAGGACGAATTTGACCGTTAATGTACAGTCCTGCGCGCAGACCAAATCGTCGAATTTGACTTGGGGAAACGTAAACGTCGTCCGAACTAGGCTGATAACGAGCTTTCTTACTGCGAAGGAATCCGAAACCGTCAGGCAGAATCTCGAGCGTTCCTTCACCGAAAAGATAACCGGCGCTTTCAATTCGTGCGCGGAGAATTCTTACTAAAAGGTCTCGGCGTCGCTCCCCTGTGTAGGAGTTGATGTTTTGCCGTCGCGCTTCCGCAACAAGCTCGGGCAACGACAGCTTTTCGAGTTCTTCAATAATAGAAGGATTGTATTCCTTTCGAATCTCGTCTGGAATTTGTCCGTACGATTGTCCTTGGGCAATTCTCGACGCAACGAGTTCGGCGACCGTGATGGGTTCGCCGCGCTTACCCAAAGAGCCGATCGTCGGTTCAAGTTTGTTTCCTCGTTTCTTTCTTCGAGGTTTATTGCGGAAGTCCGAACGCTCGCGTCCAGAGTCACGGAATCTATCGTTTCTGCCAGGAGAGAAGTTTCGAGCCGCCGGATTAAATTCGCGCGAATTTAGATTGCGCCTTTGGTCGCCGCGATAGGATTGTTGATACGGATAGCTGCGATCGTTAAATTCTGAATTGTCATTATCGCCGCCGTATCGATAGCTCCCCCGACGAGATTGGCTTCTCATGTCGTCTTGTCGGAACGAGTTTCGTTTATATCCGTCGCGGAATTGATCGTCTTGCGCGCCTTGGTAGTCATAGACGTCGCGACGGTTATATGAAGGACGCTGACCGTACGAGTTCCGTGTGGAAAACTGGTTTGCGCGAGGAGACGAAGAGTAGGAACGCCCGCGACGTTCGCCGGGTCGAGCCGACTGATAGTCGTCGGAAGAGTCGCGCATTGAGTTCACGTCAGCGTCGTACTCGGCGTTATACGTTGAGCCTCCATAAGCCCCGCGTTCTCCGACGCCGCGTCGCGTTCGATCGAGATATTCGCCTTTATCTTGGTAATCGCGCCGACGATCATAAGCGTCGCTTCTTTGAGTCGAATACCTACGATCTCCGTAATATGAGCGATCGCTATCGGGCTTCAAGTCCGTCAAGTGAGAATTCGTATCGGCAAACGCGTCCGACTTCGCTTGGGACTCCGAAATATCCGCGTTTGACGCATCCGGATCAAATTCGGAGTTGACTGAAGCATGAATTTTAGCCCACGCGTCGTCGCGGTTAGGTTGCTCGTCCGTTTTTTTAGGGGCGTCGCCGTACGTATGGCGAACGCGAGAATTTTTAAGGCGATTCTGTGGGGATGGGTTAGAATAATCGTCTTGTGTCGACATTTCTTCTCCGGTGTTTTTAGCGCATGTAACGCATATTAAAACGCTTGTTGAAAACTGAGGCGGGTTTGTAAAAATAAGCTTTGATTCAACGAGAGCGTACCTCCTGCCCTGTCTCAACGGTGATTATATATGCCGATTATGGTCTTGTCTAGGATTATGGTTGTAAAAAGTTCGTTCATTGAACTCGAGCGTGTGCGGACTCACGCCCTTTTATGCGATTTCGAGTGGGTTTGCACAGCTTCCAGAACAGGGTTGAGCTGAGGGACAATGTCGTCGAAGTCGTTGGACGACACGATGAAGTCCGCTTTTTTGCGTTTGAAATCGAGTGGAAGTTGTCGCGCTTCACGACGTTGAAGTTCGTCTTTCGCCCAGTTTCTTGCCATGGTTCGCTTCTGTCGAGTTTCTTTCGAGGCGTCGACAAAGACGATGAAATCGGCGAATCGATCCCATCCTGATTCAAAAAGTAGCGGAGCGTCCAGTACGACGATCTTTGAGCTATTTCTATTGAGCCATGTCTCGAAGAGGCGGAGAAGGGGAATTTTGAGAATATCGTTTAGGCGCCTTAGTTCGTTTTCTCCCTCGCGCGAGTTTTCGAAAACAATCTTTGCCAGTTCGACGCGGTTAAGGTTGCCAGCAGAATCAGCGACGTTTGGCCATTGCTTACGGATTTGGTCCATGACGCTAGGGTCGTCGTAGACTCGGCGCGCTTCGAGATCGGCGTCGAAGAGGGGAAAACCTTTCGATGCAAGCGCTTTGCTAACAAAACTCTTGCCTGATCCGATACCTCCGACAACGGCGACAACCGTTGGTTTCTCATTGTCAATATTCATACCAATTGTGATCTTATTCGCTCAAAGAAGCGGAAAAATCTTTGTCGTTGGGGATACTATACCGAAAGTTTCGTTTGATGAATCCCCGCGCTTCGCCGTCGACGGAAGGATTGGCGCGGTTGGCGACGTCATCGCCGCCGGTTTCCGCGCCAACGCCACTCCACGCGCAACTAAACGACGTAGTCGCCGTCTGAGAGCGGCGAGACTTTCTGGGCAGCCGAGTAGATTTGAATCTTCTGATTGAGGAGTTCAAGCGTCTTTTCAATGATCTCGTCATATCCAAACGAGCCGAGATCACGCGCGCCGCTCTTCAAGTTGACGCGGTTGCCTCCGCACCACAGACCAATATCGGCGTCGTCCGTTTCTCCGGGACCGTTTACGCGACATCCCATAACGGCGATTTTAAAGGGATAATCTTTTGCGAACTCCGTAGCTTTCACGATTTGTTGCGCCAACTCGACGAATCGTTCATTTTGTACACGGGAACAACTCGGACAGCTGACGACGTCTAGCGCGTTCGCGTTTAGCAGATCGGGGTTCGCGACCACGCCGTTGGCGACGTTGGCAAGAATCGTTTTACCTGCTTCGATCTCTTTTGACTTATCCTTTGCCGGAACGGTTAACGAGACGCGGATGGCGTCGCCAATTCCTTCCGCGAGGAGCGGTTCTAGCGCGACGCGAGTTTTTAATACGCCGCGCGGAGGAATTCCCGCTTCCGTAACGCCTAAATGGAGCGGAACCTCCGGTCTTAAAGAAGAAAAGAGACGGTTGACCAAAAGGGTCGTAAAGGGATTGGAATCTTTGATGGAGACGCAAAACCGTTGAAAGTTCACCGATTCGAGATAATCGGTGTGTTCAATAGCGCTTAGCACGCTGACAGGCGTTTCGGCTCCGATGCATTTGTCGGCGACGCGTTCTTCGATTTTTTTCCTGACGTCCGGATCATTCAAGAGCGTAGCGTCGAGACTACCGCAATTGACTCCTACGCGCAACGCGCAGTCGTAACGTTGAGCGATTTCGACTAAGTAGTCGACTTTTTTTTGCCACGGCGTCTCAGGATCGACGCTGTTGAGTTTTCCCGGGTTGTATCGAATTTTGTCGACATAGGGAGCGACGCGTTCTGCGAGACGAATATTTTCCTGTAAATCGACGGAGATATTGCCATGCGTTCGCTGTCGAATCTTCGCGAGGGCTTCAACGTCGCCGATATTGTCGACCGCGACGCGCACAATTGCTGCGCCGGAATCGACGAGCTCATTGACGGATCGCGCCGTGGCTTCGACGTCGCCGGTTTTGGTTGCGGTCATCGTTTGGACGACAATCGGAGCGTCGCCGCCCATGTCTATGGAACCGATCCTGATTTTACGTGTTTTCCTTGCTTTTATCATATCAAAGCGCTCGCAATAGAGGTTCTTTATTCTTTTTAATATTCAAGGTCGCCGAGTTCTTCTTCTAACGCGGCGCGCAATTCAGCGACGGAGTAAAAAATCCGTTCAGGATGATTTTTAAGGATATCGTCGGGGACTGCGGCGTCAAACCAAGCGGCGCCCCAAGCTTGCACCTGAGCTTTGTGGGCGGACACGACGTCCTTGGGCGAGTCGCCGACGTAAACTGCGTCGCACGGCTCAACGTTTATTTCTCGGAGTATTTCGACAATTTGAACGTCCTTAACCCGACCTTCCGCTCCGCCGACCCTTATAAACTCAAAGTCGTCCGCAATTCCGTAATAGTCGAGTGAAATCCGACACGTTGTCGCGCCTTTTGCCGTAATAAGCGCGACTCTTACGCCTTTTCTTCTAAGCGCGCGGACAAGTTCCATGATCCCAGGCACGGTTCCCGGAACGCTCTTTTGTAACGCCGCATAGTTTTCGTAATAGATTTTAAGCAACTCGTCTTGCTGTTCCGGGAAATACTTCGCGAATATTCCGTCTTCCGTCGGTCCGAAATACTTCTTTGTCTCTTCCAACGATAGCTTTCGACGCAGGACAGGCTCCACTGTATTTCGAAAAGCGTCGATACAAATGGGGAGCGTGTCTGCGATTGTACCGTCAAAATCAAAAAAAACAGCTTTAATCATAATTAGTCGATTCCTCTGAATATCATGACGCCGAAGTTAGCGAGAGGACGGCGCTCGTAACAATATATATGGCCGTTATGAAGTTTAAAGTTAGAATAAATGGGACGAATATTCTTTCGGGAATGGCGGAATATAGTTTTCGTCCGCAGTACCCTCCGAGGATGATACCGGGAAAGAAGACGAGCGTTAAAAGAAAGGTCGTCGAGTTCATAACTTGCGCCTGATCGGCGTCGAACCCCAGTTTGAGTTTGATTTGCGTAGCGGCAAGCATGAGCGGAATTTTTGCGAGATTGACCGTGAAAAAGAAGACGGCGTTTGTGCCCATGAAACTTTTTTTATCGAGTCCCTGCGAGGAAAAATAAGCGGCGGAGACGGCGCCGGCGGCGTTTCCGAGTATCGTCGTGGTTCCTGCCAAAATCCCGCATGCCGTTTTGAATAGTCCGCTGGTTGAAACTCGAGTCCATCCCATTTTCTGACGGACAAATTCAAAGATGAGAATCGAGGACGCTAAAACGCCGACCGTTAGTTTAAATTGCGAGTTTTCCATGAAACAGAGCGCAATCGTTCCGAGGATAAGTCCAATTGCGACCGGCGGCCAGAGTCTCTTGAGAATTGAGACGTCGCAATCTTTGTGATAATATTTGACGGCGGCGACGTCGCCAATAACCAGAAGAGGAACAACCGCGCCGGAAGCGAACATTTCATTACCGCGAAAAGCGGTGATCATGAGCAGACATGAAAAGAGTCCGACGCCGGGAGTTCCCGTTTTTGAAACTCCAATGAGCGTAGCTGCGATGAAACCAACGATCAAGGCGGACGGAGTTAGAATTGATTCAAGCATATTTACGAACCAAGCGCGTTGAAACGCCGATTACGGCGCCGTAGTGAATTGACGGCGTTTCTGAATTTGCAGGCTTTATTTCTCAGACGTGATTGTTGAGTTGACGACGGGCGGCGACTTCTTTTACAAATCCAAGTTTATCCAGTAGCCGTCCGCGAGGCGCGAACGCCTTTTCTCTTCAAGTCGAGGATTCTTACCGACTCGACGCTTATTATAACAGAATTATGAATCTAGACTAGTTCGAGCGCGCAACAAAAGCGGTTTCCTTGACGTCGCGCGTCATTTATGCAGACGACAAGCGTTTTCGCAGAGTCTTTGAGGAGTTCTTAAAAGAACAACGCCGTCGTCTCGGCTAGAGACGACGGCGTTGCTTTGGACTCGACGAATCTTAACGATTAATCGTTAGTCTTACTCTTCTCAACGTCGGCGGGATTGAGCAACGAAGGGTTAGAAGCAGCGTTTGCGGCGCGCGGAGTTTGTAAAGAACTCGTAGCGACGTTGTCTTCTTCTTCACTCCGCTCGCGAATTAGTTTCCTGTATTTCGCGATACTGGGATCCTCGAGTTGTTCAGGGGTTAGATCGTCGTACTTCTTTGGAAGGAAGTTTAGCTTTTGTTCTTTCTTCTCAGGATCGTCAGGTGTCGGAGCATCGTAGGTCGCGAGTTGAACGTCGACGACTTCGGCGTCGTCGAATAGTCCCGTAAGCAAGTTCTCCGAGAGAGAATCTTCCAGGACGGTTTCAATCGCTCTTTTTAGCGGACGCGCGCCGAGATCAAGGTTGCTTCCTCGCTTCATAATGAACTTTTTGACTTCGTCGGAAACGAGAAGACAAAGTTTTTTATCAACGAGGCGAGAGCGCAACTTTGCGAGTTCCATATCGATGACGGACACAAGATCCTTTTCCGTCAAATGACGGAATACGATAATGTCGTTGAAACGATTGATGAACTCGGGACGAAAGACCTTTTCGATTTCATCGTTAACCCGCTGCTTCATACTTTCGTACGAGCTGTTGGAGTCCGGCTCTTGGAATCCAAAGGACGATTCATTCTTGATTGCCGCCGCTCCCGCGTTGGTCGTCATAATAATGATCGTATTTCGGAAATCGACGACACGTCCCAAACTGTCGGTAAGCCGACCTTCCTCCAATACTTGAAGGAGAATGTTAAAAACGTCGGGGTGAGCTTTCTCGATTTCGTCGAACAGAACGACGGAATAAGGACGCCGCCGCACTTTTTCCGTGAGTTGACCGCCTTCGTCGTGTCCGACGTAACCGGGCGGCGAGCCAACCATACGGCTGACGTTATATTTGTCCATATACTCGCTCATGTCAATCTGAATGAGCGCGTTTTCGTCTCCGAACATGAACTCAGCGAGAGCTTTTGCCAGGAGAGTCTTCCCGACGCCGGTCGGACCGGCGAAAATGAAGGAGCCAATAGGACGTTTGGGATCTTGGATCCCGCTTCGGCTTCTTCTTACCGCCTTGGAAATGGCGTCGACGGCTTCTTCTTGGCTAACGACGCGTTTGTGCAACTCCTGTTCCATATTGAGTAGGCGTTTCGAATCTTCAACGGTAACTCTCGTAAGCGGCACCCCGGTCATTCGCGCGACAACTTCGGCGATCGTCGTGGCGTCGACGACTCCGGCGGAAGAAAGTCGTCGCCATTCTTCCATTCTCTTGACGCGTTCCTCTTGGAGCTGTTTTTCCTTTTGCTTCAAGACGGCAGCATCTTCGAATTTCCCGTTAGTCGTGGCTTCATTCTTGCGCGCCGTCAAGTTTTGGAGATTACGATCCAAATCGCTTACGTCAGGCGGAGGAGTCATATTCTTAATGCGCACGCGCGATCCGGCCTCGTCGATAACGTCGATAGCCTTGTCGGGCAGACAACGACTCGTAATATATCGTTCGGACAATTCGACGGCGGAGCTAAGAGCGTCGTCCGTGAATTTGACGCCGTGATGTTGTTCGTAACGTTCGCGCAGTCCGTGAAGAATCTCAATCGTTTCTTTCGGGGTAGGCGGGTTAATCGTTACCGTTTGGAATCGTCGTTCGAGAGCGTGATCCTTCTCGATGTATTTGCGATACTCGTCGAACGTCGTGGCGCCGATAATCTGCAGTTCCCCGCGCGAAAGCGCCGGTTTGAAAATGTTGGACGCGTCTAGCGCGCCTTCAGCGCCGCCTGCGCCGACGAGCGTGTGAAGTTCGTCGACGAAAAGGATGACGTTTTGGGCGCGTTTGATCTCGTTCATGAGCGCTTTGATTCGCTCCTCGAACTGTCCTCTGTATTTCGTACCGGCGACAAGAATCGTCAAGTCGAGGGCAATAAGTCGCTTGTCCGCGAGAACAGCGGGCACTTTTCCGTCGGCGATTCTCTGCGCGAGACCTTCGGCAATAGCGGTCTTACCAACGCCGGCTTCGCCGATTAACGCGGGATTATTTTTAGTTCGACGACACAGAATCTGCATCGTGCGTTCAATCTCAGGCAGTCGACCGACAACCGGATCAAGTTTACCTTGACGCGCATATTCCGTCAGGTCGCGACCGAAACTGTCCAGCGCCGGAGTTCGTTGCTGTTTTCCAGTGGTCGAAGTCGCGTTAGGACGCGCGCTTTGCCGTTCGTTGGAATCGGATTTCGAGTCGGAATGATCCGCGAATTTATCGTCGGAACGGGAATCGTCGGCGCTGTCGGCGGAATCTCCGAGCGCTTCAAGAATCCCATCGTGCACGGACTCGAGACTCACGTTCAAGTTCATCAGAACCTGACACGCGACGCCGTCGGGATTCTCCAGAAGCGCGAGAAGAATGTGTTCCGTACCGACGTAGTTGTGCTTCATCTTGTTCGCGATCTCTGTGGCGTTTTCCAAGACCCTCTTCACTTGTGGAGTCATAGGCAGTCTCCCCATCGACACAAGATCGGAACCTGGGGCGACCAAATTTCTGACTTCAGCAAGCGCTCGTTGAAGATTCACGCCCAACTTGTTCAAAACGTTTGCGGCAACGCTACCGGAATTTCCTTCTTCCTTGGACGCGCCGTCTCTCAAAAGCCCGAGCAGAATATGTTCCGCACCGATGTACTCATGATTGAGTCTCATCGCTTCAGAATGCGCTTGCTTTATGACGTTTTTTGCTCTCGCAGTAAATCGTTCGTAAGCCATATATCTCTTTGCGTTCCTGTAAGAGTTCTCTGGTTTGAATGGAGCAAACCGTTTTTGGCGTTTAAGTCAAATGATCTTGAAATCGCCGATTCGACCATATGGGTCTTGTAGCATTGTTAGCGCCAAAAATCACTAAAAGGACGTTTCTTTAAAAATTTTTTCCAGACGCGTTCCAAAGAGTCAAAACTCATAGATTTCAGCCTCGCTCGACAACCTTATCTACGATTATATTAGTTTCCTACTAAAAGTAAACCTCGTATTTCAAAAAACCTTCCCTTATTTTTTTCGCGAGCGGTATGCGAGCCGCCTACGCGGTTGGATTGAAACACTGCGGTTGGTTTATCGTTCATTATTGATCTGGACGCGGACTCTTGATTTTGCTATCGTACCGGCGGTTGCCTGCTTTTTGTTTTTAACTCGGCAGTGTAGTAGAGGATTATTCAAGAATGGATTGCGGACGGAAAAAAATATCGCGTTTCCTGACGATTGCGGCGCTGTCGACGTGTTTTGTGGCGTTTTTAGGCTGTTTTCACGAGTCTGCCGACGAATCGGACGCTCCGGAGGAAACGACTCGCCCCCGCGTTGAAGACGTAGAAAAAGGCGACGGCGAACCTCCAAAGAATGTCGAGGAAGAAAAGGAGTCCGCGATTTCCGGCGAAGCCGCTCGCGTTCTGGGAAACGCCGCGTCCGATTTTGTCGGCGTCTTTTCTGACGACGAGGAGTCCGAAAAGATCGACGACAAATCGGGGAGCGGATCCATTGATTGGGAACTTGTCGACCCCGAAACAAAGGAAAAATATCTGGTCGATCGCTCGCTTGTCGCCCCGTCGTTAGCGCGAACCGAACCGCTTTCGTCCGACGCGCCGCGCTATAAGTTGGAGTACAAGTTTCCGCTTCGTTCAAATATTGAATGGAGCGTTGTTCACCTCGTGCGCAAACGCGTGTCGTACGGCGGCAAAGAGAAGCTGATAGAAACGTCGTCGACAACACGTCGGCGGTGGGAAGTTCACGGTCAGGACGCAAACGGACGCGCGCTAGTGCGGCATTGGATTGATCGCATGATTCTTCGTCAGGACGATCATGAGAAAGAACCGATTTCGTACGACAGCGAGAAAGACGTGGTAGTTCCGCCAGAGATTTCCGCCTTTGGTACGGAAAAAGCCGTTGGAGTAGCGCTGGAAACGTTTGCTATCGACGCATGCGGAGTCATGTTTGACAAAAAGAAATTGATTGCCGAATACAACGGTCGCGAAGGAGACTCAAACGTCATGGTTCCTTTTCCCGACGAGGAAGTGGCTGTAGGAGACGTGTGGACGACTCCGTACGCGCTTTACTTGAAAGGAAGCGACGACGTGTCTCGACCGTATCGGGTGGTCGAACGGTTTCGATTAGACAGCGTCGACGAAAAGTATGCCGCGATCAGCTTTGAGACGACGTTGCTTTCGATAGTCGACGACCCGGTGGTCGAAGGCGCGTTAGCGGAACGTCTTTTTACTGGGCGCGCGCTTTTCGATCGGGAGCTTGGTCAAACGACTCGCACTGAGTTGAATTTTAAAAAGACGGCGCCGGGTGCGTTCGGTTTTGCGAGTTTCCTGGAATATAACTGTCAGGTCGTTGAGAAACTTGAGGACGTCGTCGGCATAGACGAATCAACGGACGTTTCTCAATGATAACAACGCGCGCGGTTCGAGCGCTCGCTAGAAAATCGACTCATACCACACTCGCCGACAATCGGTCGGAGGCGTTTGACCCCGCTGTTTGTGGCGATAAACACTCTATAGAAAGATGAAGGCGAACAGATGCCTCTTGATAAGTCTGCCACTATTTTGATAACAGGCGTCAGCGGGTTTATAGGGACGAGTCTAACGCGTCAGCTACTCGCTCACGGCTGGCATGTTCGTGGGCTGAGTCGATCCAAACCTAAATTACCGCCAGGGTACGAAGGCGACGTTTCCGAGCTATGGGAACATCCTAACTACGAGCACTTTCTTGGGGACGTGAACGACGTCGAATCCCTGACGCAAGGAATGAAAGGTTGCAAGTACGTCATTTCTCTCGCCGGTTACGCGCGCAACTACGCGAGAGATCCGTCTATTTTCTACAAAGTCAACGTTGACGGCATGCGTAATGTTTTGACGGTGGCGAAGAAGCTCGAGGTGGAAAAGATCGTATGGACGTCGACGATAGTAACCTTTGGTCCCACGCCCAAAGGCGAAACGTGCGACGAAACGCTCGCGCGAATTACGAAGGTTAGATATACGGAGTATGAAGATTCGAAATATATTGCGGAAGAGGAAGCGTTGGAGTTTGCGAAGAAGGGGCTTCCCCTTGTAATAGTGAATCCGACTAGAGTCTACGGTCCGGGGCAACTTTCCGAGGGCAACGCGATGGCCGGACTCATACGCGATTATCGCCGCGGAACGGGACCGTTTCTTCTCAATTATGGTCGCAATTACGGAAACTATGGGTATGTCGACGACGTAGCGTGGGGGCATTACCTAGCGCTTGAGAAGGGTCGCGTCGGCGAACGTTATATTTTAGGGGGCGACAACGCGTCGCTATTGGAACTTTATCAGGCAATAGATAAGGTTGACGGCAAGACGCACTGGAAATTGCCGCTTTACAAATTCATTCCACTTTTGACGGCGCATTTTCTGAAACTCTGGGCGAAGGCTACGGGAATGTATCCGCGTATTACGCCGGGTTGGGTGAATACGTTTCTCGTCGACTGGAAGTATAGTTGCGAGAAGGCGAAGTTGGAATTGGGTTACGCGCCGATCAGCCTTGAAGAAGGTTTGAAACGCACATGCGAGTGGCTCGATCGTCAGAAGCGTTCCGAGAGAAAAGGGTAATCGTTTGACGATGATTGTCGAGTCAAACGAGTCTTTGAGTGAACGTGAAATTACGCTGACAACGATTCAGAAAAGGATAATTCAATGAAAGAAACGTGCATGAAATCTATGGACGGGGCGCGGGGAGTCGAACAGGTTCGCGCGTCGCGCGCGCATTCATTGAATAATTACGTCGTCGTCGCCTTGTTCTTGGCGCTTCTTTGCACGGCGGGATGCCGTACTTTATTCGAACGAGAACGAGATTCCGCGCGTTTTGAACCAAATCGTGGAAGATATGTTTCCGGCGCCGACGCAACGGACGATTGGACGACCGCTCGTGAGGAATCATCCGCCGAACTTCGCAGTCTTCGCGCGTCGAAAGGTACGGGGACGTTTAAAGACTACGACAATTTGGTAACGACGCGCGGCGCCGAAGGAGAAGAAAGTCTGAGTTGGAATCAGCGCGTTAAAAAGGTTTTCACTCTTCCCTCTTTTCCTTCCAGAAAAGACGCTCATCCGGACGATTTTGGCGCGAGGAATCGGTCGGCGTATGATACCGCCGAACTTCGAGGCAACCGCGATTTTGAAAAAGGCTATTCTCAGCAGAATCCTAAAAAAGGTTTTTGGTCTAGCCTTTTTGAGCGACACGGGAGTCAACCGGAAGTTCAGCCCAAAGTCGTCGAAGACTCCGATCTCATCATGAATCGACAAGGCGGGGCGGTCTCCGTTCCTTCGACGAATCGCGAACGCTCGTTTCTTCCCGGGACGACGCGCGCAAAGTCCGGATCTGAGCGTTACGGAACGACGCTTTCGATTTTTGGCAAGCGTCCGAACCGCGCGCGTCCTGATTATCGCGTTCAAAGACTTACGAGTTTTTCAACGAACGACTTTATCCCGCCAGTTTCGCTTATCCGCGTTTATTATTCACTCGACAGCGTCGCCGTCGACCCGCGCGCGCGAACTGGCGTCGAGGTTGTCGAACGACGAATCGACGATTCGCAGCGTCTTCAGAAACGCGTTAAAAATTCGCCCGCTAGAATGGAAGAAACGGCGACGACCCGACAAGGCGGTTATCGGTCTCGGTCGTACGCTCCGGTCGATTCCGATAAAGTTGACGACGAGTTGCCCGATTCGCCGCGACACAACGATGATTCACGTTTCGGAGCGGTTCGACAAGGCTCCGCGACGTTGTCGCCAATTAACCACGAGACGAATCAAGACTACCGGACGGTGAAACGTTCACAAAAGATGGGTTCTACTCGGCCTATCTCAAATGAGATTGCGCGACGAGAAAATGACGGAAGTTCGATCGCTCAAACGTCGTTCGCGCAGCCGGTCGCTACGCAACGCGTAGGAATCTCTGTTCAAAGCAACTCGTTGCCTAAGGTCGATTCCCTTTTTGGATGGACTGACGACGGCAAGGTTATCCTCGCTTCTTTTACGTCTAATCGCGCGCGAAAAAGCAAAAGCGGAAGCGTTCCGCAGGACGCGGACGTCGATCCTGTGTTTAAAAAAGCGCTTGGCAGTCAATCGTCGTTTGCGTGGTTCGATTCGACGGACGAAGATAATCGTACAGAGGAGGTTTTGGAGACGGAACGCGTCGTTTCT
>ONGM01000062.1 GCA_900317365.1 uncultured Planctomycetota bacterium | reverse complement strand
GGGGCGGCGCTTTCGCGCCGGGAAAATCGCCCTTTGGGCGATGGACGCGCCTTTGGCGCGTTGGGTTATCGAAACGACAGGCAGGCGAAGAAGAGGTTTCGATCGCGAGCGCACGACGTTGTTTTCCCGTGGTCAACGTGCCCACCGCTATCGCCCTGTCGTTAATCGAGAGCGATTCCCGACCGGGTAAAAGAAAGACGAGGCGAAGCGAGCCTTAAAAATTTCCGAGCGGGCGCAGCCCGCGCCGCCCGCCGTAGGCGGGGGATCATAACGGAGCGTAGCGTTTAACGAAATGTTTAAATCACGTTTTTGGGGTGGGAGGGAATGAGATTTTGGAGTCGTCGACAGGGCCGCGTTGTTTCGACGTTTTGGCGTTTTGGCGCTGTCGCGTGGATCATAGCGCCCACTTATCCGCCGACTAAAGCCGGCGGCTTCCCCCCGACCTATGGGGTCGGAGGCGGCGCGTTGGCGCCGGGAAAATCGCCCTTTGGGCGATGGACGCGCCTTTGGCGCGCATGAGTGAAAAACGGTTTTTAGGCGTTTGTAAAACGGCAAGCGACCAACGGGAGCGGTGATTTGCCAGCCGCGCGGTAGCGCGAACCGGGATGAAACGCCCGAGCGTTTCCGACCAACGGGAGCGGTGATTCACCAGCCGCGCGGTAGCGCGAACCGGGATGAAACGCCCGAGCGTTTCCGAACCGGGATCCAACGTCCGAGCGTTGGCGAACTGGGATAAAACGTCTGAGCGCTTGCCTATCGGTTAAAGTATCGCAGGGAGGGGAGAGGGCAAGGGACAAGCCTGCCCGGAAATTTTACCACGCAAATTTTCGCGAGGCGACTATGTATCAGTCGCGAACACTCCTTTAACGATTCCTAACGCGCGTTTGGGAGAATTGCCAAATTTCACGAGCGCGCTCTTGAAAAGAAAAATTTGAGATAATACAATCGCTCTCGCGAACGGTCGATTGCGCGCCGTTCGTATTCGACGCCCTTTGGACGCTTGTTCTTAGAACGGCGGCGAATTGTAATAGCCAATGGTTTGAGACAAAATTTCTTTCCGACGATCGCCCTTCAAAGGTTTTCGTTGCGGTGGAAAAGTAGACTCTTGGCGGGATAGTGTGAGGGGAACGTTCACCTCCCAAGAAAACTTTGGGCTTTTAATCGGTAGCAACTTTTTTAACAGCGAACCTGAAAAGGTTTCCAATCTTTCGGTGAGCGTCAATGTACGAGGATTTCGTTGAGATCGTAGAGACGAAGTTGACTATATCGGCGACTCGGGCATAGGCTCCATAAATGAAACGACTATTTGCAATATTCGCGATTTGGCTGTGCTTGTTTTCAGGCTTGCGTACGCTTTCCGTCGCGCAAGACAACCAACTTTCCTCGCAAGAGGCTCAAAAGTGGGCCGACGATATGGCGCAGGCGCTTATCGATAATTTTTGGGGCGCCAGTTTCAAGGAACGTCCCGACAGATACTTTTTCAATAAAATGAGTCAACAGGCCGATTTGGGAACAGGCGACTACTGGCCGCAAGCCCACGCTATTGACGTTATCACCGACGCGTACGTCCGTACGAAGGACAAAAAATACTTTCAACTCTACGACCTCTGGCGGCAAGGCATGCCCCGATTCAATCCCAACGCGAGCCAAGGCAGGCGACGAGGCGATCGGTGGTGGAACGTCTTTGTCGACGATATGGAATGGCGCTGTTTGGCGCTCATACGAATCTACGAAGCCACAGGCGAGACTCTCTATCTGAATAAGGCGCGGCAGATGTACGCCGATTGGATTTGGACGCAGTGGGGACCTGAGGACGAGGCGCCGTGGTATGGCGGTATTACGTGGAAGACCGACGTCTCCAAATCGAAGAACGCGTGCTCCAACGGACCCGCCGCGATTATCGCCGCCCGACTGACGCAATTTGCGACCGTCGACCCCGACAACGAGAAAAACAAGTCGGCCGAGGAGTATCAGAACGAGGCGTGGAAAATCTATCAGTGGGAACGAAAATACCTTTGGAACTCCGACTCAGGCGCCGTCTTCGATAATATCAATCAGGAAGGAAAGATCGGGCGCTTCAGTCTGAGCTATAATCAAGGCACGTTCATCGGCGCGGCGGTCGAGCTCTTCCGTCTAACAAAGGATCCCTCCCTTTTAGACGACGCCATTCTCACGGCGCGTTACGCCACCGGACCGATGAGCCGACGCAATCGCGGCGTCCTTTCCGACGCCCCCGGCGGCGACGGAGGACTCTTCCACGGTATTTTCTATCGTTATCTGGCGAACTTAATCGTCTTGCCGGAACTCGACGAGACCGCGCGCAAGGAGTTTACCGATTACCTGCTTCACAGCGCGACGACGATGATTCGTCAGGGCGTGAATCCCGAAACGAAACTCTACGCCGGACGTTGGCGGCGACCTCAGCCTGCAAACGAACCCTCCGCCTTGAATCCGCACGTTACAGGCTGCGCGCTACTAGAGGCCGTTTGCAAGGTTATGGCTACGAGCGAGAAGAACGACGCCGAGGTCGTAGCGGATAATCCTTCCGAATCTCGGTGAGTCGTTTGAGAGACGTCTGAGTCGTAACGTCGTTATCGAAGTTGATAGCGGTTTCTAATCGTCGCACAGCCTTTCGTTAAGTCGAATCGGTTTGGGCGAGGCGTCGAGGCGGCGTAGACTACGAAAGAGAAAAACGTCTTCCGTAACCGCGAACTAGCGCAAAGGTGGCGTCGCGCCTTGCGAAAGACCTCCGAACGCGCCTATGAATTAAAAACGTCGAACAGATCCCGTCTAATACTGAACGCCGGAAGAACGCAACGTTTTTCCGGCGTTTTTTGACGAATATTGAAAAGCTTCGTCGAAGTCGGAAATATTTAAAAGATAGTTGAACGTCGTATGTTGAATATGGTATAATAAAATATTATGCAGTTGGTCGCGCGCGTTTTTCAACGCGGCAATCTAATGGAGATTGACGGGATATCGTGAAGGCGCGAGCGATTTTCTCGATCTCAAATGCGGGACGCAGGCGCCGTTTACGCCGGACGTCCGTCCGTTGTTTTGACTTTGTCGCTCTTTAAAGAGGCGAGTCGGGGAAAGCTTTACGAGGCAGGCGAATCGCTAGGCTTGCGATTCCAGGGGATACTTTTGATTCAGGCGGGGAAGTGACGATGACAAAGAATATCGAGGAAGTTTGGAAGCGTTTCGTTTCATATTTCGGGCTTGGCGTCCTTTTCGGCGCGTGTTGTCTCAACGTCGGCGGACAAGAGATCGAGCGTCAGGAACTTCAGGAGGGAGCGACCCTCGCGGCGGAGGTCGACGCTCACGGCGGCGTTCGCGTCCTTTTAGACAACGGATATTCAAGGTCGCCGAGGTTAGGGGATAAGCTCGAACTGACGATCAATGGCGTCGACGTCGTCTTTTACTATTGTCCTGCGGGGACGTTTCTGATGGGTAGTCTCGATTCGGAGAAGGGACGCTTTCGATCGGAAACTCGTCATTTGGTAACGCTTACGAAAGGCTTCTGGCTTTTAGAAACGGAGGTAACGCAGGCGCTTTGGCAGGCGGTTATGGGCGAGAATCCGAGTCGCTTCAAAGGGGAGACGCTTCCGGTTGAGCGTATTAGCTGGGAGGACTGCGCGGCTTTTGTCTCAAAGCTTAATGAAGGCGGTTTTGCGCCGGCAGGGACGACGTTTGATTTCCCGACGGAGGCGGAATGGGAGTACGCGTGTCGCGCGGGAACGCGTACGATTTACAGCTTTGGCGACGAATTTAGTTGGGAGAAAGCGAATAGCGGCGGAGGGGTCGCAACGGGGGTTCCGAAAGACGCTGAGTCGCCGCGTCAGACGACGCCGGTCAAGAGCTACTCGCCGAACGCTTGGGGATTCTACGATATGCACGGGAACGTGTGGGAATGGTGCAAGGATTGGTACGAAGGGTATCCTGATGAACACGTAACGGATCCGATTGGTCTCAATAACGACGCGCGCGCCACTCGCGGCGGGGCGTGGCTCTTTAACGCGGCAGGCTGTCGTTCGGCGTCCCGCGACGCGTGGGAGCCGGATTATCGCGGTTCGCACATCGGCTTTCGGCTTGCGTTAAGATAACGCGACGGCGACGCTTGGCCCTTGGCGTTCGGTTTGTTCCGTTGCGCGGTTGGTTCGGTTTTCGCTTCGGTTAGTCCCTTATCGGGGAACAATCTCAAGGGTTTGCTCAAAAGAAGGCTTGTCAAAAGAATAGGACGGCGGGGAAACTTGAAATTTCCGCGCCGTCCTGCTGTCTTGTCGCCGTTCGAGGGTTGTGAGAGGTAAGGAAACGTGACTTCCGAGCGTCTTCTATTCTTTGACCATGTTAATGTCGTAAGTAAAGGTCGCGGCGTTTGGAATTTCGACGTACTCTTCAGAATCTTTCCCGTATTTGGGCGGGACGAGGTCGACGTGCTTGAGGGTCAGGGAATTGACGAGTCCGTCTTTTACGTCTTCCGGATTGACGGGGTTGCCGTCTTTATCGTAATCGACGGTGGCGACGACGCGCACATTATATCGAAAAAATCTCGTTATATCGTTGTTTTTTCTTGAAACATACTTTCTGTAGCTTTGAACGCGTTTTGAAAGAGAAGAACGCGCGAACAGGAAGCGGGGCTATGACTAATTGTCGTCCTTAAAACCCGAGGTCTTCCCCATGTTTGACAACGAGACCGATTTGCTCGACGCCGCCTTTGCGACCGTTGTACCATAGTCGCCAGAGATCGGCTTTTTCGTCGTAGATTGCGAACGGTTTATAGCACGCGTCGCCGTCCCACGCGCCTTTGTCGGGCGAGACGATCGGATTGCGCTTCATGCGCTCCCAATTCGTAATTCCGTCTTTCGAGCGCGCGACGCCGATTCGCGCTAGATGTTCGTTTTCGAATCCGATATAGAAAAGATAGAACCAATCGCCTCGTTGGACGAGTTGTCCGGCCGTAACTTTATGCTGTTCCCACGGCGTTTTCGGATCTGCGGCAAAGATCGGGTTATTTGCGTATTTCGTCCAATGCGTTCCGTCGGGACTCGTCGCGTATCCGATTGCGTTCGGCTCGTACTGTTCTCCGCCGGAATAACGCATTTCAAATAGCCCGGACTCTTCGTTCCAGCGTACGTCGGGACACATAACCGCGACTTTTTCCCATTCGGCTTCCGGCGTTAAGACTGGCGCGTCCGACTGGCGCTCCCAGTGGATTCCGTCCTTACTCGTGGCGAATCCAATTTGAGACGCGTTGTTCGTCTGTCCGGTGTACCACATATAATAGAGGTCGCCTTTATGAACCACGGACGCTCGATTGACGAGGTTTTCCCACCCAGAGTCGCGCGGTGCGAGAACAATCACCGGTTCCTTCCAGTGGATACCGTCGACGCTTTCCGTATAGCCCATCGAAGCCTTAGCCCTCCAAGAGAACCACATCTTATAAACGCCTTCTTCCTGAATGAGGGTTACGTCGAAGCAGACTCCTAAATTACCCCCAAGGACCGGATTGTTTTCATATTTAGTCCATTCGTCGGAGTTTTGCGCGCCGACTTGACCGCCCGACGCGAGTAAGATTAAGGCGAGGCAAAAGAACAGAAGCGCTAGTCGTTTCATGGGAACCCCTTTCCGGTATAATGCCAATAATAAGGACGCAAACGAATTCGTCCAACGATTGCCAAATTATACGTGTCCCGAGGTTATAATTCAACGTTTTGTCGGCGTTCGGTTGAAGAATCGTCGCTCTCGTTGATCGCTTGCCGGTTGCGACGGTCTTTTTCGTTGCGTCTGCGCGTAAAAAAGACGACGCGAGATTTTCACGTCGTCTTTTTGCTGACGTCAATAACGTTTATGCGTTGCAATTTGAACGCGATCGTCGAGAGCGCAACGCATGGGCGCGGCGACTATTCCGCTTTGGTTTCGTCGACGTCGATCGTGAGTTCGGTGAGACCGGCGCCGACGGAGATCGTGAGTCCGGAGGTTGCGGCGTCGTTCATCGTAGGTGGAATTTCGCTTCCGGCTTCCTTGAGACGCTTTTCCCGTTCGGCGTAGTATGCTTTTTTCGCCTCTTCGTCTTCGTCCATATTTGCGGGACGTTCGGGCTCTTCGATTTTAGTGAACTTTGTGAGATAGATTTTGTAGTTTCCTTCC
>ONGM01000219.1 GCA_900317365.1 uncultured Planctomycetota bacterium | reverse complement strand
TCTCGCCCTTCGTCTTGCGGCAGACATAGGTGCGGCGGAACTCGTTCTCGTCATAAATTCCCTCGATTTGGAGTCCGACGCGTTCGAAGACTCCTTCAAGGAACCAGTCGAACGTACTGAATTCGGACGAGATATGTTTCTTCGCTTCGAGACCTTCGCCAGTCAAGCTTGTCGCCTTCGCCATGGCGTCCAAAAGACGCTGCGTTCCTGTTTGCCACTCCGAGACTGGAAACGTAAAAACGACGTCGGTTAAATAAAAGAATCCGTCGTCTTTGAGAGAATCGGCAATTCTTTGCAACGCGACGGCTTTCCAAAAGTCGGGTAGATGATGGAGCGCGATCGAAGAGTAAACGACGTCGACGGGATCTTCTGGTAAGGCGAAGGTTAGAAACCCGGCTTGTTCGCATTCGACATTCGTGATATTCTGAGTCGAAGCCTTCTCTTGCAAAACGGCGAGCATTGAGATCGAGGGATCGACTCCAATGACCTTTTTGCAGACTTTCGCCGCATGTAGAAGAAACGCGCCGGTTCCGCAACCAAGATCGAGAACGACGTCGGTCGGCTTCAGCTCGACTCGTGATCGAAAAACATCAAACTCGCGCCGAAAATCGCGGAAACGTTGATGTCTTTCATCGAAGGCGCGAGCCGTCGCGAGATCCATATAGTCGACGCCTGTAAAATGGAATTCGTTAAAAAGCCATTCGATTTGATTGTGCTTGTCCATGCGTTTGTCTCCGTATGTAACTTGCTCCTCTTCGACGTATTATCGCCTTAACGACGAAAAAGGACAAGGGGCGGCGCTTAATCCGAGCCAAGATCGACGTCGAAAAAGTTTGGGAACATTCTTGCATTTGAACTTTGACTTCTTTACAATGGGTGAGAGACATGAGGCGGACTCGCGCGCAGTTTCGACGGTAGACTTTCGTCTGGCGCGCCGTCGTACGCGTTACGTCGCCTGAATCCCATGACAACGGAGAGTACAAAATGAGTTCTATTTCAAGACGACGCTTTATTGAAGACGCGCTTTTCTCAGCGGCTACTCTTGCGGCGGCAGGCGGATATGTTGCGCCGCGCGTTCTTCGAGCCGATGACAAAAAAGTTTCCCCGAATGAAAAACTCGGCGTTATGGTCGTCGGATGCGGCGGTCGCGGCGGCGATCACATCAACGGATACCTCGGCGACAATCGAGTTCGGATCCTTTATCTCTGCGACCCCGACAAGGAACACGCGGCGAATCGCGCCAAAGTGATCGAGGACAAGGCCGGTTATCGTCCGAAGATCGTCGCCGATCTTCGCGAAGCGCTCGACGATCCCGCGCTCGACGTTGTGTCCTGCGCTACGGTCAACCATTGGCACGCTCTTTGCGGCGTGTGGGCTATGCAGGCGGGTAAACACGCGTATATCGAAAAGCCGATCTGCCACAATATCCACGAAGGCAAGGCTCTCATCGCGTGCGCGAAGAAGTACGGCGTGATGTGCCAAGTCGGTTCGCAGTGCCGTTCGCATAAAGCGGTTCAAGACGCGTTTGAATTTGCGCGCTCCGGGGGTATCGGCGAGATCAAATTGACGCGCGGTCTTTGCTACAAACGTCGTAAGTCGATCGGCGCTCTCGGACAATACAAAGTTCCGGAAACGGTCGATTACAATCTTTGGAGCGGTCCGGCTCCGATCGTCGATCCTCCGACCCGACCTAATTTCCACTACGATTGGCACTGGCAACGCCTTTACGGCAACGGCGACCTTGGCAACCAGGGACCGCACCAAACGGATATTGCGCGTACGTTCCTCGGCGTCGACGAGTTCCCCTCCAGCGTCGTTTCTTACGGCGGTCGACTCGGCTACCAGGCGGAACGTCAAGATCCGTCGTACGTCGACGCAGGCGACACGGCGAACACGGAAGTTTCGATCTATAATTACGCGGACGGCAAGACGCTCGTTTTCGAGACGCGCGGACTTGAAACGGAAGATTATCGCGGCGCCAAAATCGGCGTTGTCGCGCACGGTTCCGAAGGTTATCTCGTCCAGATCCAGTACGATTTCTGCGCGGCATTCGACAAGGACATGAAACTCGTCAAGGAGTTCCGAGGCGGCGGCAACCACTATCGTAATTTCATCGACTGCGTTTTGAACGACAACTACGCCGGATTGAACGCCGACGCGCGTTGCGGGCACCTCTCCGCCGGTTTGAGCCACGTTGGCAATATTTCCTACTACTTGGGCGAAGACAACAAGGTTTCAGCAGACGAAGCGAAGAAGATCGTTCAAGATATCCCTGGAAACGACGACAATCTCGACACGTTGACCAGAACTCTTGATCACCTCGTTAAAAACGGAGTCGACCTCGACAAGTATCCGATTTCGATGGGGCGCGCGCTGAAGATCGATCCCAAGACGGAATCTTTCGTCGGCGATCCTGAAGCGACCGCTATGGAAACGCGCGAATATCGCGGTGAGTTCGTCGTTCCGACGCTCGACAAGATTTAGTCGATTTCGCGACTTCGTTTGCGTTCTTTATTAATGCGTCGTATACCGATAAAACGCGACGCAAATAGGCGACGTCGGCGGACAATGTCTTCCGGCGTCGGTTTTTTCATAGGGTTTCTTGAAATGGCGTTAGAGGAAACGAGAGATTCAGAGTCGTCGCGGTTATCGCGCATTTTTCGCGAAATTCAGGAAAAAGTTGACAAGACTCGAGAAAAGATAACCGAAGCGGCGCGGCGCGCCGGTAGGAATCCGAGCGACGTTTTATTGGTCGGCGTGTCTAAGTACGCCAAACCGAACGACGGCGTCGTCGAAGGTCTACTTCGCGCAGGAATTTTTGACCTTGCGGAGAATCGTGAGAAGACGTTTGTCGAAAAAGCGACTTATTGGAACGTGAACGACGACAATTTAACGAATTCACAGCGTCTCGATTTTCGCGGCAAAATCAAATGGCATTTCATTGGCGCGATGCAAAGAAACAAGGTTCGAAAGATCCTGCCTTATACGACGCTTCTGCATTCGATCGACTCCGTTAAATTACTCGAAACCGTTGACCGAATTCTCGGTGAAGAAGCGGACTCGCCGTCGTATCCGCAGTCAGTCGCGGCTTTGTTAGAAGTTCATATATCACGAGACGAATCGAAGCAAGGTTTTGCGCCTGATGAAATCCCAAACGTTTTGGAAATAGCTCAAAAGTACAAGCGCGTTAATATATGCGGTTTAATGGGTATGGCCGGTCTGAACGCGACTTGTGAAGAAACGCGTCGTCAGTTTGAACTACTCCGAAAGACATTGGAGCGTTGCCGAGAATTATTTCCCGAATTGACGAATTTCAAAGAGCTTTCGATGGGGATGAGCGGCGACTATGAACTCGCGATCGAGGAAGGCGCGACGATCGTTCGCGTCGGTTCCGCCTTGTACCCAGAGAAGTTTTAACACGATTCTTTTCTTTTGATTCGACATTCTATTGTTTTTTCGTCTGAACAAAAAGCGGTCGCCTTCCGACGAAGGGAAGACGACCGCTTTTCTTTGGAATTAACGCTTTGGCTTTAACGACTAGCCTTTAATGACGAGATTGACCGTTTTTCCCGGAACGACGATTTTTTTAACGATCGTTTTTCCTTCGATTTGCGCGGCGATCTTAGGATCGGCAAGCGCGGCGGCTTCGGTTGTTGCGGCGTCGGCGTCGGCGGGTATTTCGACGCGCGCGCGCAATTTACCGTTAATTTGAACCGGAATGACGACGGCGCTCTCTTTAAGCGCATCTTCGTCCCAAGTCGGCCACGGCTCGTATGCGAGCGACTTTTCTCCGCCAAGCTTGCTCCAAAGTTCCTCCGCAATGTGAGGCGCAAAGGGCGAAAGGAGCAGAACGAACTTTTTCATTGCGGATTTAGGACGAGTCGTTTCGCGACCAAAGAAGTTGACGAATTCCATCATTCGTGCGATCGCCGTATTGAACGAAATACTCTTAACGTCGCTTGTAACCGCTTTAATCGTCTTGTTGAGAACACGATTCTGCTCGGGGGTCGGATCAACGTCTTGAACTGCGTCGCTAAGTTCGTCGGAGTCGTGATCCGCAGTAACGATCATTCTCCACACTTTGTCGAGGAAACCGCGAACGCCGTTGACTCCGTCCATATTCCACGGCTTTACCGCCTCGAGTGGCCCCATGAACATTTCATAGAGTCTCAAAGAGTCTGCGCCATATTGCGAAACGACGTCGTCCGGATTGATAACGTTGCCGCGACTTTTGGACATTTTATCGGAACGCCCGATGATAGAGATCGAATTATCGCAGGCAAGCGCGTAAGCGTCTCCGACCTTAGCGACGTCCTTTTGCGCCAGTTTCACCGACTTAACAGGCGCTCCCGTCGATTTGAGGGTTCCGCAACCTTGTTTGTCAACGTTGACGTCTTTTGCGGAGATCCAAGCGCCAGATTCGTCTTGGAACGCGGTAAATTCCATTTCGCCAAGGATCATACCTTGATTGACCAAGCGATGGAACGGCTCTTTCGTCGAGACGTATCCGAAGTCGTACAAGACTTTGTGCCAGAATCGCGCGTAGAGTAAGTGAAGCACGGCGTGTTCCGCGCCGCCGACATAGAGGTCGACCGGCGCCCAAGCGCGTTCCACTTCAGGATCGACAAGAGCGTTTGCGTTTCGAGGATCAAGGTAACGCAGGTAATACCAACAGGAACCGGCCCACTGCGGCATGGTATTCGTTTCACGCTTGTACTTTTTCCCGTTGCGTTCGACGTAGAGCCATGAATCCGGCGCGTGTTCAAGGGGCGGTTCCGGGGAATGTTTGGCGGCGTCAAAAACGAGTTCGTTGGGAATATTGATCGGAAGTTCGCTCGGATCGAGTCCGATAACGACGCCGGTCGGTTTCCCGTTTTCGTCGAGTTCGCGAAGTAGCGGGAAAGGTTCGCCCCAGAAGTGTTGGCGACTGAAGAGCCAGTCTCGCAGTCGGTAGTTGATCGTCTTTTTTCCGACGCCAGCCTTTTCGAGCTTTTCGGAAATCAACGTTTTGAACTCTTCCGTCGGAGTACCGTCATACTCTCCGCTATTGATTGCGATCCCTTTTTCCGTGAACGCGGTTTCTAGTCTTTGGACCTCTTCAAGGGAAATTCCTGATTCAGGTTTCGGCGCAACTACCAGTTTTATTGGCAGGTCGAATTTGCGAGCAAACTCAAAGTCGCGATCGTCGTGAGCAGGCACCGCCATAATGGCGCCTGTGCCGTAGGTCGAAAGAACGTAATCTGCGATCCAAATGGGAATCGCAACTCCGTTGACCGGGTTAATTGCATACGAGCCGGTGAAGACGCCGGTCTTTTCCTTAGCAAGGTCAGTTCGATCCAACTCCGATTTTGTCGCAGCTTGCTGACGGTAGGCGTCAACAGCCTCTTTTTGTTCCGGAGTCGTTAATCTTTCAACCGCCGGATGCTCGGGCGCAATAACCATATACGACGCGCCGTAGAGCGTGTCGGGACGCGTCGTAAAGATTCGGAGAGAGTCTTCGCAAGGCTTACGCGGGAAACCGGAAGTTGCGCGCGACGATTTCCACGCTTCAAAATCCTCTTTGGAACCCATGAAGAAATCGACTTCAGCGCCGACGCTCTTACCGATCCAGTTTTTCTGTAGTAATTTGACGCCTTCCGGCCAGTCAAGTTCTTCGAGATCGTCTTCGAGTCGTCCGGCGTATTCCGTGATGCGCAATTTCCACTGGCGAAGCGGAATACGTACGACTGGATAGCCGCCGCGTTCGCTTACGCCGCCGACGATTTCTTCGTTTGCGAGCGTTGTGCCGAGTTCAGCGCACCAGTTGACCGGCGCTTCCGTTTGAAACGCGAGCCGGTGGTCGTCGACGAATTCGCGAACGGCCTTGTCGCCGAGCGCTTTGACGTCGTCGGGAATGGGCAGTTCGTCAATATGACGCGCGCGATTCTGATCTCTATCGTACCAAGCGTTAAAGAGAAGCAAGAAGATGCGTTGAGTCCATTTGAAAAATTCAACGTCGGTTGTCGCAAGCTCGCGATCCCAGTCGTAGCTAAATCCCAGCATCTTCAATTGTCGGCGGAAATTGGCGATATTCTTTTCCGTCGTGATGCGCGGATGAACGCCGGTTTTTTTGGCGTGCTGTTCCGCCGGAAGACCGAAAGAATCCCATCCCATTGGATGCATAACGGCGTAACCGTTCATACGCATGAAGCGGCTGTAAATGTCGGTGGCGGTGTAGCCTTCCGGGTGTCCGACATGAAGTCCCTGCGCGCTCGGATAGGGGAACATATCCAAAACGTACGCCTTCTTCCCTTGAGGGTTATTAGGAAGGTCGCTCGGTAATCTGGGAGCGGCAAAAGTTTTATTTGTTTCCCAATACTTCTGCCATTTAGCTTCAACGACGGAAGGATTATATCTTGACATTGTCTTGAATCCGTTTTAGCGTGTTTGCTGACTGTACTTGCGCCGACGTCGGCGGACGCTTGGAGAACTCTCCGCGCGCCCATTGTGATTATATAGTTGGGTCGCTTTTTTTCTAGTAGTTTGCCGATGTTTTTGACGAGCGAACACGATGAAATAAGAAAACGCTCCGGAACGTAACGTCGAGCGCGTTCCAGAGCGTTTTCTCGAATGTCAAGACCTACTGTCTAGCGATCTCTAGGAGGACCGTTATGCTGAGATCCATGGTGAATTTCCGGTCGAGGCGTAGAAGTGGGAACTCGTTCGGGACGATTGTTCATCGGATTGTCAAACCGCCGATTGGGAGAACTGTCAGGTCGAGACGTCAATTCCGTTCTATTTTGATTTCTCAAGCCAACGTCAGGGGCGCGACGATTATTCGGAAAACGTTGAACGTCGTTACCGACGGTTGGAAGCGCCGCAGGACGATTATCTACGCGCCTACTGTTAGCGCGAAGAGCGTCGGAAAGGTTTGCAGGTCGCTCCGCTCGAGAAGGAAAAGGCTCTCGCGCGGAGGCGTTGGTGATAGGAGACGTTTCCGGCGCTACGCGAGGTTCTCGGGCGAGGCGGCCGCCCGGTCGAGCGCCTGGCGTTGGATTCGCCTGGCCCGGTCGA
>ONGM01000051.1 GCA_900317365.1 uncultured Planctomycetota bacterium | reverse complement strand
TTGCAGAACGATTCGCTCACCCTCGTTCTGAAGGTTCTCTTTCTTCTCCGGAGAGCACGACTCGTTGTTCACGCAAAGCGCGCGCGCGACCTGAACGCTCATTTGGTCGAAAATCTTATCGACGATATTGCCGACGTAATAGACGACGTTTGAAACGTTGAGTCGATCGCGACGTCGGTACCCGGGAAAGAGAATTTCGTTGACGTCGTCCAAGACTTCGGCGATAATCTTCTTATTCGGCAACGGACAACGATCGAGACGATTCGTCGACTGCGTTTGCTGATAGGAACGGACTATGTTTTGAGTAATCGTCGGCAATTTTGCGCGCGCGACCGATTCTGCGTTCAACATTTGCATTTCCAGCATAAATAGATTTCTCCTATCGGCGCACGACCGGCGTCATGCGCGACGTTATCGTGGGAGATCTCATTATTGACGAATCGACCGCATTGTCAAGGCGCCGCCGTTCTAACCTCCTTTGATTTCAAAGTTTCAAACGCTTATTCGTTTTTGCGTCTCATTTTTATCGAACGATGTTGAGCGGAACGCGAATCTGTGTTAAAATAGGTCGCGCGTTCCGTAAAAGAAGGAACTGCGCGTCTCATTAAGAAACAGGACACGTTCAAATGACCGAAAACGACGAACGCGACGACGATCTAGTTATCGTTGACGATTCAGAGGACGAGGGACTGACCCTCGCGAACGACGACGTTGGAATCTACGGACTTCGGACGCCGCTCGTCGTTCCCGATTCGGCGCCGACTCCGTCCCTCGCGGACGCGTCGAAAACGCGCGACGACGACGCGCCGAACAAACGCAAAGCAAAAGACGACGACGGCGATGAAAACGACGTCGTCGCGTCGTTGCGTCGTCCATTCGCGGAACGGATTCTGCTTCCTTTCAAATCGGTCGGGTTCTGGATTCGATGTTGCGCGACGGCGGGATTCGTTTCGATTCCGCTCTTCGTCGCCATGTTTCTAGCGTCGCGCGGACTGACCGGCGCGATTCGCGACGCGCTCGAAAAAAACGCGGAAATGTCATTCTTTTTCGCGCTCTGCAACGCGTTGTGGCTGCAACGGCTCGCGGTCGCGATCTTCAGCTTTACATGGAGTATAATCTCCTTCGCTTTTTTGTCGCAAATTTTCGACGACACGGTAGGCGGCGCGGACGAAGTCGACGAATGGGCGGAGTTCAATCTGAAAGACGCGGGAACGCAATTTTTAAGGGTCGTTTGTGTGAGCGCGCTCGCAGGCGCTCCCGGCGCCGCAATCTTTGGTCTTTGCGGACTCGACCCGATCGCGGGTTTCGCGTTCACGGCGCTACTTCTTACGCCGATCTTCTGTCTTTCAACGATTAAAGCCGACTCGCTCTTCACGCTTCTTACGAAGGAAACGGTTCTGAGCGTGAAGCGTCAGTTCCATAGTTGGACGACGTTTATGGGAATCCATCTCGCGTTTTTCGCAGGTTCGATTATCCTAACGCTTGCGGCGCTCTCGTCGGTTGTCGGCGGACGCGAAGCAAACGTCGGATGGTTGCGCATTCTCGTCGTTTCACTAATCGCCGCGCTCGCGTACGCGCTCGTCGCCGCGCTTTACGCACGATTTTTCGGACGACTCGCATGGATTATCGAAGAGGACGGACGGCGGCGCGAAGAAGCGAAAGCGGCTGAAGTCAAAGCGACGGCGTCGAACGAAGTCGACGATTACGCGGACGCCGCGATTCGCGACAAAGTGGAATAACAACAATCAACGGTACGCGAGACGCGATTCGAACGAGTAATCTCGTTTCTATCGCGTAGCGTGAGAAACGCTCAAACAGATGTTCATTAGGCGCCTTCGGTTCTACGTCGGCGTCGCACGGAAGGTTGAAATGTCCCAAAACAACGTCTCTCAGTCAAACCGGGCAAACGAGTCGACGGCTATTCCATCCCTCGTTATTACGACGTACAATAAGCCGGAACTCTTTAAGTTTGTTCTCGAAACGGCGGTCAAACAGACGGTTCCTCCCAAAGAAATCATTATCGCCGACGACGGTTCCGAAGAGGCGAACTTCGAAGTTACGCGCGAAATGCGCGCAAAAACGTCGATTCCGATCATTCACGCGTGGCAGGAAGATCGTGGTTTCAGACTCAATCGAAGTCGCAATAACGCCATCGCGCTTTCGACTGGAAACTATATCGTCCTCCTCGACGGCGATTGTTACGTCAACGAACACTTCATTGAAGATCACATCAAAGCGGCGAAACGAGGACGCTTTGTCGCCGGAACGCGCGTCCACCTCAACCCAAACCGCCGCGACCACATTTTAGCCACGCGCAATCCGCGCGTTACATGCTTTACTCCCGGCGTCTCAAAGATCTTTTATGCCATTCGTTCTCCGCTTCTCTCCGCCGTCTTTTCAAAAACGGGTGAAAAATACGAACGCACCGGCAACAAGATCGCGGGAGCCAATCTGGGCTTTTGGCTCGACGACGTCAAGAAAGTCAACGGCTTCAACGAGGTCTTCGAAGGCTACGGCGGGGACGACGAAGAGTTCACCGATAGACTTAGTCTTGCCGGAATACTCCGGTATCGTCTTCGCCACCTCGGCATGGCGTATCATTTCAAGCACAAGGATCGTCCGTGCATTGATCGCGGCGCCGATTTCGATAAACGAGTCGCCGCTGCGATTGAAGAGAACGGCTATACGATGAAAGAAGAGTACGGGCTAACGCGAGCGTATCGCGAAGGCGCCGACCGAATCGAACGATAGCGCGCGAAACGCAGAAACGAAGCGACGCGACTCCGACTCGACTGCGTTCCGTTCGCTTCTCTTATAACGGAATCCCCAAAGACACGAAAAGGAAGCCCCCGAACGTCGCGTTTGAACGACGTTCGGGGGCTTCCTTTATCTATCGCGCGCCGACGTTTCCGTAGCGCGATCGGCGAAGCGATTAGCCGCCGAAGTTGTCGAAGAAGATGCTTTCGCGTTCGACGCCGAGGTTGTCGAGCATCTTAAGAACCGATTGGGTCATCATCGGCGGGCCGCACATCAGGTATTCGCAGTCTTCCGGCGCTTTGTGATCCTTGAGGTAGTTGTCGTAAAGCGCTTGGTGAATGAACCCGGTCAAGCCGGTCCAATTGTCTTGCGGCAACGGATTGTCGAGCGCAAGGTGGAACGAGAAGTTCGGGTGCGTCTTTTCGAGTTCTTTAAATTCGTCGATATAGAACGCTTCGCGAAGCGAGCGGGCGCCGTACCAGAAGGAGATTTTCTCTTTACGATCGAGGTGCTTGAGCAACTCGAAGATGTGAGAGCGCAACGGCGCCATTCCGGCGCCGCCGCCGATGTAAATCTTTTCGCACGGCGTGTCGCGAATGAAGAATTCGCCGTAAGGACCGCTGATCGTAACTTTGTCTCCCGGCTTCAGACTGAAGATGTAGGAGGACATCAACCCCGGCGGGACGTTCGGGTTTCGCGGCGGCGGCGACGCGATACGCACGTTGAGCTTAACAATGCCCTTTTCCTGAGGATAGTTCGCCATGGAGTACGCGCGCATGACAGGCTGCGGGACGTCGCTGACGTATCGCCAGACGTCGAATTTATCCCAGTCGGCGCGGTATTCTTCGGGAATATCGTAATCTTTGTACGCGATGCGCAGTCCGCCGGGACGTTCGATTTGGATGTATCCGCCGGCTTTGAAGTCGACGTTTTCGCCTTCCGGAAGTTCGAGAACGAGTTCCTTAATGAAGGTCGCGACGTTATTGTTGGAGCGCACGGTGCACTCCCACTTCTTGACCGAAAAGACCTCGGGAGGAATCTCGATCTTCATGTCTTGTTTGACGGGCGTTTGGCACGCGAGTCGCGTTTTCGCCTTGATTTCTTTTCGAGTCATGTGCCCGAGTTCGGTGGGCAGGATTTCCCCGCCGCCGGAGAGAACGCGCACTTTGCATTGTCCGCACGTTCCGCCGCCGCCGCACGCGGAAGGCACGAAAATCTTTTGATCCGCCAACGTTCCGAGCAGCTTGCCGCCGGCCGGCACGCTCAGCGTCTTGGACGCGTCGCCGTTAATTTCTATACTGACGTTTCCACTCGGCGCGAGTTTCGATTTAGCCGCAAGGATGATTGCGACCAGCGCCAGAATGATGATCGTGAACGCGATCACGCCGGAAATAACTATTCCTATTCCGCTCATTCTATCATACTCCTTGCTTCTTACATACCCGAGAACGTCATAAACGCCATCGCGAGAAGCCCCGCCGTCATGAACGCGATACCGAGTCCGCGCAGACCTTTCGGCGTGTGGCTGTATTCGAGTTTCTCACGGATACCGGCAAGAATGGCGATCGCCACCGCCCAGCCGAGCCCGGAGAAGAGTCCGTAAAGACAGCTGTCCCCGAAGCTGTAGTCGCGCTGCTGCATGAAGAGCGAGCCGCCCATGATGGCGCAGTTGACCGTGATCAACGGTAGAAAGACGCCGAGCGCGTTGTAAAGCGGCGGGAAATAACGGTCGAGCGTCATTTCCAGGATTTGTACGAGCGCGGCGATAACGCCGATGAACGTAATGAACGAGAGAAAGCTCAGATCGAGTTTCGCGAGCGCGTCGACGCCGGTCCACGCGAGCGCTCCTTCGCGCAACACGTAATTGTAGAGAAGGTTGTTGACCGGAATCGTAATCGCCTGGACGACGATAACGGCGATTCCAAGCCCGATCGCCGCGTTGACTTTCTTCGACACGGCGAGGAAAGTACACATTCCCAAGAAGCATGACAACGCAAGGTTCTGCGTGAAGACTCCTTGGACAAACATCGAGAAAATGTGTTCCATTTGTTATATCCTTATCGAATAACCGCAATCGCGCGTTATTCGGCGTCTTGCAGATTCTTATTAAACGTTTTCAAAACCCAGATGATCGCGCCGATCAGGAAGAACGCGGCCGGCGCCATGACCATGAGTCCGTTCGGAACGTACCAACCGCCGTTTTGAACCGTCGGAAGAACGACGAATCCGAAGATCTTGCCGGAACCGAGAAGTTCGCGGAAGAACGCGACGACGATCAGAACCGCGCCGTATCCGAAACCGTTGCCGATTCCGTCCATAAGGCTCTCGCACGGTCCGTTCTTAATGGCGAACGCTTCCGCGCGACCCATGACGATGCAGTTCGTTATGATCAAACCGACGTAAACGGAGAGCTGTTTGCTCAACGGGTACGAAAACGCTTTAATCAGCTGGTCGACAAGAATAACGAAGGTCGCGATGATCACCATTTCGACGATCATACGGATCGACCCCGGAATGTATTTTCGAATCAAGGACACGCCCAGGTTCGAGAACGCGGCAACGAAGGTAACGGCGAGCGCCATCGTAACGGCGTTGCGCATGCTCGTCGTTACGGCGAGCGCGGAACAAATGCCGAGGATCTGAATGAAAACGGGGTTGTTTTTAAACAACGGCTCGACAAAAGCCTTTTTTTGTTTAGCGTCAAGACTCATCTTATCCGTTCCTTTCAGTTGGCGTCCGTAGTGTTTTGACCGTTGCGTTGTTTGCTAAGAAACGGACCGTATCCTTTGTTTCCAAGCCAGAACTGAACGGTGTTCGTCACGCCGGCGCTTGTCAGAGTCGCGCCGGTAATCGCGTCGACTTCGTCGTCTTTGCTCGCGGTTCCTTTAACGGTGTGAATCACAGGCGCGCCGGATTCGTCGACGGCGACCTTGCCTTCCCATTTCTTAGTCCAGTTCGGATTCGAGATTTCGCCGCCCAAACCCGGAGTTTCGCCATGTTCGTAGAAGACGATGTGCGCGACCGTCGTCAGATCGCCGTTGAGCGCGAGAAAGCCGTACATCGTCGACCACAGTCCGGTTCCGACGATCGGCAGAACCGCTGTTTGCAACGCGCCCGATTCGTCGTTGAAAAGGTAAACCGTCGCGTATTTCTTAATCTGCTTGAGACCCGCGATATCGTCGGCGGGATCGAGCGCGATCACGTTCGTCTTGTCGTTCTCGACTTCTTGCGGAGTCTTATCGACGATTTCGCCGCTTTCAAGATCGACGACGACGACTTTCGCGTTCGCAAAGAGTTCGTCCGCTTGCGTCGACGACACTTTCGCGTTCGGCTCGACGAGACCCGCCGCGCTCAAAATATTGACGCGCATGTCGAGCGCCTTATTGCGATCTTGCATATCCTTGAGCGCGACGTACGAAAGGGAGACGATGATCGCGCAAACGACGCACAACACCGTCGCGACCGTAAACGTTCTAGTTATCGATTCGTTTTTCATATTGCGTTTTCTCCCATTCTTATCGCGTTTCCAGACGCTTCATTCGGCGGCGGATATTCGCGTTCACGACGAAGTAGTCGATCAGCGGCGCGACGCAGTTGCCGAAGAGAATCACGAGCATGACGCCTTCCGGATACGCCGGGTTAAAGACGCGAACGACGATAACGAGCGCGCCGATCAGAAGCCCGTAAATCCATTGACCGGTTCGCGTCGCCGCCGCCGTAACGGGGTCGGTCGCCATAAAGGTCATACCGAACGCGAAGCCGCCGAGGACGAGATGCCAATGCGGTCCGAGCGTGAACGCCGGATGCGCCGCCAACGTTTCCGCGCCGACACAATTCGCCAAGATCGTCGCCAGTCCCATGCCGCCAATGAACATGGAAAGAATAACGCGCCACGACGCAATGCCGACGATGAGAAGGAACGCCATGCCGATCAAGCACGCGAGCGTCGACGTTTCGCCGATCGCGCCGGGAATCGTTCCGAAGAACGCGTCTTTATACGTGTATCCGGCGTGCGCGAGCGCGTCCACGCCGCCGCTCGCGTAAGAGAGCGGAGTCGCTTTCGAGACGCCGTCGACCGCCGTCCAGACCTTGTCCCCGGAGATTTGTCCGGCGTACGCGAAGAAGAGGAACGCGCGCGCGACGAGCGCCGGGTTCAGGAAGTTGCGTCCGGTCCCGCCGAAGATTTCCTTGCCGATAATAACGCCGAAGCTAATCGCGAGCGCGACTTGCCAAAGCGGAATCGTCGGAGGACAGATCAACGGGAAGAGAAAACCGGTAACGAAGAAGCCTTCGTTGACCTCGTGGCGATTGATGCGCGCGAAGAGGATTTCCCAGAAAAGCCCGACGATCATCGTCACGACGTAGATCGGAAGATGATACGTCAAACCGTAGAGAAAGCATCCGATTACGGAATGGACGTCGAAGAGTCCCAGTCCGGGGCAGTGTCCGTTGAGCCATGTGAGGAACGCGCCGTGCCAATCGTTAGGCATGGCGACGCTCGCGCCGTAACGCGCGATGAGCTGGTTCGCTTGGAGCCCGACGTTGTAAATTCCCATGAGCGCGCACGGAATCAACGCGTAGACGACGAAGATCATCGTCCGTTTGAAGTCGTTGCAATCGCGAACGTGGACGGAACCGGAAGTCTTTTGTCCCGGCGTGAAGAAGAAGGTGTCGGCCGCGTCGTAGAGCGGGTAGAGAAACGCGAGCGGCTTGCCTTCGGCGAATAATTTTTCCCCGGCGGCGTCGAGGGTTTTACGCAGTAGTTTGAATTTCATCGAATCATGCCTCCTCTTTCATCGCCGCGTTGAGCAGAGCGCGCAACGTTTTGCCGAAATCGTTTTTGCCGAAATCGACGAACGTGCAGAGCGCGAGATCTTCTTCGTCGAGTTCAAAAGCGCCGAGCTTTTCGCATTTTTCAATGTCGCCGATCTCAAGCGCTTTAAAGAGAAACGCCGGCTCAATATCGAGCGGGGTAACCTTGTAGAAATTCGGGTTGGGGAAGATCGCGCGGTGACCGCCGTGCATGGCGGTCGTCGCCTTAAACAAGCGACGAGGCAGGTATTTCGAGATAACGGCGCCGGAGACGGACGGCTTATTAAATCCGGGCAAGGTCCATGCGAAAAGTTCGCGCGGATCGCCGTCTTCGACGACGGAAATCTGATTAACGAATCGTCCGAGACCTTCTTGTCCGGGAACGATCGTTCGACCTGAGAGCACGCTTCCGGAAATGGCGCGGGATTCGCCGTCGACGAGTTCGCCGTCGATAATTTCCGTAACGAACGCGCCTTGTTGAACGCGCAGTAGTCGCGGCTTCTTGACTTGGCAACCGCTCAGAGCGATCGTTCGATCGGTCGGATACGCGCCTTTGACGAAGAGTTCGCCGATCGCGATCACGTCTTGATATCCGATCGTCCAGACGGTTTTCGCGAGGCTGCACGGGTCGAGTTTCGCGATATGCGTGCCGGCGAGTCCGGACGGGTGTTTTCCGAAGAATTGCACGACTTCGGCGTTCGGAACGGCTTCCATTTTGAGGACGAGTTCCGCGTCGTATTCGCCGGCGCCGAGGCAAACGAACAACTTATTATTGCAGATACGGCTCAGAACGCGCAACCCGTTGACGAACTCTTTGCTTTTGAGTTCGATAATCGGTTTCGGGTTCGGCGCGTGCGGATTGGTGTCGGCGGCGGTGACGAAGATCGACGCGGGAACGGAATCGATCTTCGGCGTTCGACTGAACGGCCGAGTTCGGAACGCGGTCCAGAGTCCGGACTTAATCAGGAGATCGCGCGTTTTATTCGGGCAAAGGGACTCGAGTTCGTCGGGTTTAAAGGACTCAAATTCGACGGATTTTCGGCTGTCCTTGCCTTTTTCGAGTTCAATAACGATTGAGAGGAAAGCGCGCTTTTCACCGCGAACAATTTCCTTAACGACGCCGGCGCCGGGAGAAGTGTGTCGAACGCCGGGATTCTTTTTGTCTTCAAAAAGTAGTTGTCCGGCGAGAACGGATTCTCCGACTTCGACGCAGATCGTCGGTTTCATACCGACGTAGTCGGCGCCGGTAAGAGCGACGTGCCTAACGTCTTTCTTTTCCGGCGCTTTTGATTGCTCGGGAGCGCCGGCGAGCTGTAAATCCAGCCCTTGTTCTATGTTAATTTTTTTCATCGGCGTACGTTGCCTTTCGTTGCGACTTCGACGCGCATCGCGCGAATCGAAAACTTTGCCTTGAAAACAATGCGACCGCTTGCAAATCGCGCTCCGCCAAGCTCGTCCGCGAGCGCGCCGGAACGCCGTGTCCACAAGGAAACACAATTAGTTAATTTTATCATTCTTTCGCGCGGCGTCTAGTAAACCCGCGTTTTTTTAACCGTCAGAATCGTTAGATTCGGAACGTCGAGATTCCTCTTGAGAACGTCAAGAAACGCGCGCGCTCCGAAGCGATCGTCGACCGAATCGGAGCGCGTTTGAACGTAAGCTCGTCGTTACAGTTTAAATTGCGGAATCTTTAACGTTTCGCCGTCTTTGAGCGCCGATTGGTGCGCGACGACGCCGCACATCGTCGTATTGAGCGCGACGGCGACGTTCACGAGCGGGTTCTCGTCTTTCAAGATCGACTCGACGAAATTGTTCATGAGGTGTCCGTGCGAACCGCCGTGTCCGCCGGAATCGACGGTCGGCGGGAGCGCCGGTTTACGAAGGTTCAGTTTGTCCACGATCGCCTGCGCTTCGGGAACCGCGCCGCAGTACTTCGAGTCTTCGGCGTACGACGCGAGCTGACCGCGCATACGACCGACTTCGCCGCTCCAGCCCGGCGTGTCGAAACTGACCATAATTCGCGCGATCCCATTTTCGCTCGTGCGGAAAAGTCCGACTTCCGTGCCGAAGCAGTTGCCGTACGCGTTGTTTTCCGGCTGTCGAAAATGGTTTATGCTCTTCTTGCCGAGGCACGTTACTTCAAGGAAGCTCCCGAACGTAACGCACGTGTAATACGCGGAAGCGTGCGTCGGATACCACATGACCGGCATGCCGACGCGCCAATTCTTATAGCTCGGGGTCGAGACGGGCGCGTAATGGAGGTACTCGCCTTCGGTGTAGACCATCTCGCCGAAGCCGCCGGCGGCGTAGATCTTACGTTGCGCGTAGACGTCGTCGTGATACGCGCTCGTTTCAAACATACCGTATCGCAGTCCGGTCGACTTCACCGTCTCAAAGAGCTTGTCCGCCTGTTCCGGAGTCCCGCCCCAAAACGCCGGGACGCAGGACGCGACGTGCTTGCCGCGATTGAGCGCCAAGACGGCGTGGTCGGCGTGATGCGGGGCGTCCGTCGCGAGAAAGACCGCTTCGATCGAATCGTCTTCGACCATTTTTTCGAGGGACTCGTACGTCTTTTCGCATCGGCAAGCCTTTGCGAGCGCGGCGCAACGGTCGGCGAAAAGATCGGTAACGGCGACGACTTCGACGTTCGGATGATTCTGGAACCCAAACGCGGCGCCGAATTGGCACGCGCCGTACCCGGCGATTCCGACGCGTATCTTGCGATCGCTAATCGGTTTCCAGACCTGGCTTTCGTCGATATCGGTCTCCGTGTCGTCGAATCCTTGAATCTTCGGCGCTTCGTCTCCGGTCGCGACGTCCCTCGAGACGCCGGACGCGAGAAGCGCGCCGCCGACTCCGAGATTCATGAATCTTCTGCGCGAAATCTTCGTCATAACGAATCCTCTCAATGATCAATGGTTGAAAACTACTGCGAAGAAAACGCAGCGACTAAATTGCGGCGTCTTGAATCGACTCTTTCGCCAATTCGACGACGCGCTCCGGCGTGATTCCGAAATGCGCCATGAGTTTCGCCGCCGGCGCGGAATCGCCGAACGTCGACATTCCAAGGAATCGCCCGGCGTCGCCGACGTACTTGCGCCAGCCTTGCTCGACGCCGAGTTCGACGCCGACGCGCGCCTTAATTCCGCGCGGCAAGACGGACTCGCGATATTCCTTCGACTGACGTTCAAAGAGTTCGAAGCACGGCGCGCTCACGACGCGGACCTTAACGCCCTCGGCGGTCAGCAGATCGCGCGCTTTCAGACAGAGCGAAACTTCGCTTCCGGTCCCGATGAGAATAACGTCGGGGGTTCCGTCGCAATCGGCGAGAACGTACGCGCCTTTCGCGACGTTCGACGCGGCGGCGAATTGCGCGCGATCGAGGGTCGGAAGGTTCTGGCGCGTCAAGACGACGGCGGACGGCGAGCGCGTCTCTTGCGCGGCGACTCGGTACGACTCCAGGACTTCGTTCGCGTCCGCCGGACGGAAAACGAGAAGGTTCGGAATCGCGCGAAGGGAGGCGAGATGCTCGACCGGCTGGTGCGTCGGTCCGTCTTCGCCGACCCCGATCGAGTCGTGCGTGAAGACGAAGAGGGTCGGAATTTCCATAAGCGCCGCGAGTCGAATCATCGGACGCAGGAAATCGGCGAAGACGAAGAAGGTCGCGCAGTATCCGCGCAGACCGCTAAGCGCTAGTCCGTTCGTAATCGCGCCCATCGCGTTTTCGCGCACGCCGAAGTGAATATTGCGACCGGGTCGTTCCGGGGAGAACTCGCCGTAAGAGGGATCCTTCAAGAAGGTGTTGTTCGAGGGCGCGAGGTCGGCGGAACCTCCGACGAGCCACGGGAGTCCGGCGGCGAGCATATTGAGCGTCTTGCCGCTCGACGCGCGAGTCGCCATTCCTTTTTCATCGGCGGGGAATTCGACGAGTCCGGCGTCCCAGCCTTCGGGGAGGCGTTCGGTCAGAATGAGGTCGATTTCGGCGGCTTCTTTCGGGTAAGCGGCGGCGTACTTTTCGCGGAGTTCGCGCCATTTAGCGGTCAGTTCGGCGCCGCGTTTACCGGCGTTGTCGGCGAAAGTCGCGTAGACGTCGGGATCGCAGGCGAAGGTCGCGTTCGGATCGAGACCGTAGAACGCCTTCGCGCCGGCGACTTCTTCCGGACCGAGCGGGGCGCCGTGAGAACTCTCTTTGCCGGCCTTCGTGGGCGCGCCGTAGGCGATCACGCTGCGCGCGATAATCAGCGTCGGTCGATCCTTCGTCGCTTTGAATTCGTCGAACGCCTTTCTCATCGCCGGAAGATCGTTGACGTCCGCGACGTTGACAACGTTCCACCCGTACGCGCGGAAACGTCCTTCGACCGATTCCGTAAACGCAAGCTCCGTGTCCCCTTCGATCGTTATGTGATTGAGGTCGTAAATCCAGCACAGATTGTCGAGCTTGAGATGGCCGGCGAGGGACGCGGCTTCCGAGGAAAGCCCTTCCATCATGCATCCGTCGCCGCAGAGCGCGTAGACGTCGCCGTTAAAGAGTTCGAATCCATCGCGATTATACCGATCGCCAAGCCATTTATTGGCCATGGCGAACCCGACGCTCGTAGCGACGCCGGCGCCGAGCGGCCCCGTCGTCATTTCAATACCGGGAACGCGGCGATATTCCGGGTGTCCGGCGCATTTCGACCCGAGCTGTCGGAACGTTTTGAGATCGTCGAGGGTAACGGCGGGGGCGCCGTCGAGCTTGACGCCGGCGACGTGCAGAATCGAGTAGAGAAGCGCGGACGCGTGTCCGTTCGAGAGAATGAAACGATCGCGATTCGCCCAATTCGGGTCGGCGGGATCGTAATTCATTCGTTCGTTATAAAGCAGATAAGCGACGGGAGCGAGCGCGATCGGCGCGCCGGGGTGCCCGCTGTTCGCCTGTTGCACGGCGTCCATAGCGAGCGCGCGAATCGTATCGATAGCCTTTTTTTCGGAAGAGGTCATGGACAACATCGGAATTCTAACCCTTCGACGTTTTATGCGTAAAACGTTTGTTGTGTAAAAATGTGAAAAAATGCGGATATATTAACGCGTTCTTTTCAGCGCGACGAATTGCGGCGCGCGTTTTCTTCGCGAATCATTTTAACGTCGCGCAATAGTTCGTCGACGCCGGCGGCGAGGAGCCTTTCCGCCGCATCGACGCCGCAACGTTCGGCGAAAGCGCGGTTCGTTTCGAGCGGCGCCGTCTCGTCGAATGTGCGACGATCGGAGCCGCCGAGCCATTGCGAGCCGTCGAGAGACAGAACCTGATAATCGAACGCGAGCGCCGCGCCGACGGCGGGATCAATTACGATCCGCGCGCGCGCGCCGACAGGAGCGAGACAGCCGCCTTTAAGAGTCGCGAGAAACGCGCGTTCCGCGACGACGCTCAGGTAGGTCGGGACGTCGAGCAGTTGAGAAACCAACACGTTCGTTTCTTCGTCGTCTTCGCGCGTTTCGAGTCCGAGCGCGCCTTGTCCGACCGCCGGGAGAAACTCTGGCTGCGGTAGAAAGACGCGTTTTCGATCGTCAAACCCGAGTCGAGTCAGCCCGGCGTTTGCGAGAATAATCGCGTCGAACTCGCCGTCGTCGAGCTTACGCAATCTTGTCTCGACGTTTCCGCGCGCGTTGCGCACGTCCCAGGGGGTCTCGTCGGGACGCCGTTCGCGCTGGTATCGTAACGCCATGCTCTTGCGCCGCGCGCTGCTCGTGCCGACGATCGCGCCCGGCGGCAAATCGTCCAGAGTCTCGTAACGATTCGACAGAAAGACGTCGCGCCAGTCGCCGCGTTTGGGGACGGCGGTCAGTCGCAGTCCGGGAACAGGTTCGACGGGTAGGTCTTTAAGACTGTGCGCGGCGACGTCGATCTCGTTATTGAGCAGAGCCTTCTGGATTTCTTTCGTGAAGACTCCTTGCGCGCCTAGGTTAATAATCGCGCTATTGCGATCGGCGTCCCCGGTCGTCGTAATCCGCACAATTTCCACGTCGCAACCGAACGCGACGAGCGCGTCCCGCGTCCAAGTCGCCTGCCACATCGCAAGCCGACTCGAACGCGTTCCTAAACGAATTCGTTTCATTCTCGCGTAACGTAAAGAAAAGCGTTCTTTAAAGTTTCTTCAAGTAAATGTTCTTGATTTCGACGCGCATTCCGCCGTCGCCGACGTGAAGTTGCCATCCCAAGACGCCCTTCGCGCGACGAACGTCGTCGGAATCTTCGTCGATAAAGACGCTCGTTACCTTGCCGTTGATCTTATGGATAAAGAGGTAACCTTGCGCGAAGATTTCGTAGTGGTTCCAATCTTCAATTTTAACGTTCGCGCGGACTTCTTCCGGGGTCGCGAAACGCGCCAGCTCTTGAATTTCGCCCTTCGCGTTGACGCGGCTCGCCGTGCCTAAATTCGCGAGGATTCCGCGCAACGCTTCCCCGTACATAATGCCGCTGTACATCGCGGAACCGTCGAAGTCGCCTTGATAGCCGCCCATATGGAAATTCTCGGCGCCGTCGAGGAACCAGCCGCGATAATAGAGTCCGGAATTGCCCCAGTTGCTGATCTTATAATCGAACTCGATTTGGAAGTCGCCGATTTCAAGGTCGTCGGCGTAGTACAGCGCTTCGTTGCGCGTGATCTTCTTATCGGAATCGTTCGTTTGCCCGACGATCGCGCCGTTCTCAACGCTCCACAGCTTCGGATTCCCTTTCCAGCCGGTCAAATCCTTGCCGTTGAAAATCTTCGTATAACCTTCCTTCTCTTGTCCAAACGCGGCGACGGTCGACGCGCAAAGAACGAACGCGACCAACATGGTGAAAACGGCGTTGCGTTTCATGGCGAAAAGCTCCTTAGTAAGAAGACAAACGCGCGCGTCCACGCAAGACGCGGCGCGCGACGAACTTTAATTTTCCGGTTGCGAAACCACGACGCAATTCGGCAGCGCGCGGCGCAACTCTTCGGCGCCTGCTTCCGTCGCGTTGGATCGCGTTATATGAACCTTTTCGAGTTTCGTCAGCTTGGCGATCTCGCGAAGACTTCCGTCGTCGATTTGCGAACGCCCGACGTGAAGAAACGTTAATTTTTGGAAGCGCCCGATTTTCGGCGCGCTCGAAGACGTTATGCCCGCGTCGTCAAGATTGAGCCAAACCAACCGATCCGCGAGCGGCATAATCGCGTCGACCCCGGCGTCCCCGACGGGATCGCCGTAGAAATTCAGTCGTTCGAGACGTTGAAAACCCGTCTTAAAATTGACGTCTGCGAGTTCGGCGGCGCTCAATTGAGAGGATCCGCTCAAATCGAGATCGACGAGACTCGGCGTCGCGCTCAACGCGGAGAGAACGTACGACGGAAACTTGCCTTGCCCGTCGCGCAAGCCGGTCAGACGAACCTTCTTCAGACGCGGCGCTTTCGCAAGCGCTTGAAACGCCGACTCCGCGTCGGCGTCGAGCTGCGCGTCCGTCCAAAGAAACTCGACGAGCGTCGGCGCCGCGAGCGCGAGCTCTTCCATACCGCGACGCGTGATCGGTCCGACCCCGCGCACGACCTTCGTTTGACGCGCCTGCGCGCGCTCGCCGTCAGTCGCAAATCCGTCGAACGCGGCGGACTCCGTCGTAATCTCGATGCGCGAACGCTCCGCGTCGACGACAACCTCCACCTTGGCGTTCGACGCCTTATCCTTCGACGTCGGCGCCGGATTCGTCTCCTCCCGCTCGGCAGGCGCCTCAGGCGTCTCGACCGGCGCGACCGCCTCCTCGACGGGCGCGGTCGTCTCCGCTGGGTCGGCGACCGTCTCCGCGACGGGGTCGTCGGGTAAAAAAGAATAATTGGCGTCGCGACGATCGCACGACGTTCCGATAAGCGCTAGCCCCAAGAGCGCCGTCGCCGCGCGCGCAACGCGTCGCGAGTCGACGGAGTCGGCAAAGAAACTCATAACGCCCTCCTCAATTTTATTCCGCAGGTTTTTCCGCAGCTTCAGCGGCGGGTTCTTCCGTAGCGTCGACGTTCTCCTCAGCGGAGCCTTCCGCCTCTTCGGGGGCGGGTTCTTCCGTAGCGTCGACGTTCTCCTCAGCGGTACCTTCCGCCTGTTCGGGGGCGGGTTCTTCCGTAGCGTCGACGTTCTCTTCAGCGGGGCTTTCCGCCTGTTCGGGAGCGGGTTCTTCCGTAGCGTCGGCGTTTTCTTCAGCGGGGCTTTCCGCCTGTTCGGGGGCGGGCTCTTCCGTAGCGTCGGCGTTCTCTTCAGCGGGGCTTTCCGCCTGTTCGGGGGCGGGTTCTTCCGTAGCGTCGGCGTTCTCTTCAGCGGGGCTTTCCGCCTGTTCGGGGGCGGGTTCTACCGTAGCGTCTTCGACGTCGGCGTCAGGGTCTTCCTTCGACGCCTCGAAAATCTCGCGCGCCTCGCGTTCCGCCTTTTCTAACGCCGCCTTTTCGCGCTCGACCTTCTCGCGCTCTTCGCGGGCAAGACGTTGCTCTTCGCGATCGCGTCGCTCACGTTCCGCGACGATTTTGCGATACTCGTCGGAACGTCCCTGACTCTCGTAAAGATGTTCAAGCGCTTTGTTCTGCGACTCGATACGAACGCGGCAATACTCCTCGTCTTCGATATCTTTGTCGATTTCAAACACAACGGGTAAATCGCGTATCACAGGAACATGATCGAGAACTTCGCCGTATTGGGTATGATCGATCTCCGGCGCCTTTTGATCGGCGCAACCGCACGCAAAAGCGGCGATTCCAACGCAAAATGCCGTAAAAAAACGACGCGTCAATTTATTCTCTGCCATGGCAATACTAATCTCGTTCTCAAACTTCGGCGCGACGCTACGCCGCGCGGCGATCCGATCGAATCGTCGCCAAGTTGCGCGAAGAAACTCGACGACGTCCCTCATTATATAGCCGCCTCCCGCCCATTTCAACGGATGGAGAAAAATTTTTAACCAGCCGGAAGTCGCAGACTCGTAGCGAAGGCTACAAGCGGACGGTAAAAGAGACCGCGACGCCTTTTTAAGAAAAGATTCTTGATATACCCGCTAAGACTAATGAATTTTCCAAAGATTCGCGTATAATGTACGACGCGAGCGTTTAGCGCCTCATTTGCAATGAGCGAACGTTCGTCCGTTTTCCGTTCGACCGAGCGCGCGCCGGACGAGTCCACGCAACGCGACAAAATAGGAAGTTTCGCAATGAGTAGTCTTTCATACGACGATTTAGTACAACGAGTCCTTTCGCTCGACCTCATCGACCTTCCCAAATTGCGCGAAGTTGAAAGTTCCTTTGGCGCCCAGGCGTTCACAGCGGAACAATTTCTACAAGCGCTCCAACGACGAGGATTCCTCACAAAGTACCAGGTCGAGCGACTCATGAACGGGGACACGACCGGGTACTATTACGGCGATTACCGCATTCAATATTTGATCGGCGCGGGATCCTTCGCGCGCGTTTTCCGCTGCGTTCATCGCAAGACGGGGCAAGTCGTCGCCGTCAAGGTTCTCCGCGCGCGATTCCGCGAAGACCAAACGGCGATCAAAGAGTTCGAACGCGAAGGCGAATTAGGAATGCAGATGCACCATCCGAATATCGCCGCGATCTACGAGTCGAAAACGACGAAGTACGACCACTACATGGTCATGGAATTCGTCGAAGGACGCACGTTGCGCGAAGAATTGAACGCGCAAAAGAACGGTCGACTCGTTCCGGAACGCGCGACGCGCATCGTTCGCGACGTCTGCAGCGCGCTCGACTACGCTCTGAAACGCGGGTACCAACACCGGGATATGAAACTCTCGAACGTCCTACTCTCGACGTCCGGAAAAGCCGTGCTCCTCGACTTCGGGCTTCTCACCGACGACAGCTCCGGATTCAAGACGCAACGCGCAATCGAATACGCCGCGTTGGAGCGCGCGACTCACGTCGGTCGCGACGACAAACGCAGCGACCTTTACTTTCTCGGCGCCGTGTACTATCAACTTCTCTCCGGAATCGCGCCCCTCGGCGAAATCAAAGAGCGCTCCAAACGACTCGACGCCGGACGATTCAAAATGATCAAACCGATTCGCGACGTCGCGCCCTACGTTCCCCGGTGCGTCGCATACGTCGTCGACAAAGCGCTCAAATTCAACCCGGAAGAACGCTATCAGAGTCCCGGCCTCATGCTCGAAGCGCTCGACGCCGCCGCAAAAACCCTCGAGTCCGGCGTCGACGTCGAACAGGAAGAGAAACTCATTCTCGCCGCAAAGCAAGAAAAAGAAAAGCTGACGACCGTACTGATCGTGGAAGCGAACCCCGAGCTGCAAAACGCGTTCCGAGCCTCCTTTAAAAACGCCGGATATCGCGCCCTCGTCGTATCCAACGCCGAACGCGCTCTCATTCGACTCGACGACGCCGACTCCACCCCGGTCGACCTCGTCCTCTTTAACGCTCAGTCGATCGGCGCAAGCGCCGTTGAAGCTTTCAATAAGATGCTCGACGACCCCTCGACAAATACGACCCCCGCGATTCTCTTGCTCGACGAAAATCAGGTCAAATGGGCGCCGAAAGCCAAACGGAGCAAGACGCGACTCGCCGTCGGTATGCCGATTACGATGAAGCGACTCCTCATGGTCGTCGACAAACTCACGCAACGCGACGTCAAGCCGACGCCCGCCCCGGAACCGGCGCCGACTCCGACGGACGCAAAAGCGCAACCGGCGCCGCAAGCCGCCCCGAAAGCCGCCCCGAAACCCGCCGCGAAGGTCGAACCGATCGACCCGGAAAAAGTCGCGACGAGCGTCGATCTCTTCCCGACGGAAGCCTACGACGCCGCGCTCGACGGCGCGTTCGAAAAATTCGCCGAACCGATTCCCGAAGCGAAGAAACCGCGCGCGACGGAACACGCCGCGCCGCAACCGGTCGAGCCGGTCGTCGACGATTCCGTCGACGAAGACGACTATTACTACACGGAAGACGAAGATTTGGACGAATAATAGCGTAATATCCAAGGACGCCGCGCCGCGCGTTCGGCGCGTTCCGTCCATGATCGCAATTGCAATCAAGATCAAGATGAGGAGAGCCCCATGAATCGACGCGATTTTCTGAAATCCAGCGTTTGCGCGACCGCGTTCGGCGCGCTCGCAAACGCCGGCGCGACCATGTTCGCCGCCGAAGAAGCCAAGAAAAAGATTCCGTTCGCGCTGCAAGTCTATTCCGTCCGCGAATACGCCGCGAAAGACCTGCGCGGAACCTTAAAAGAAATCGCCAAAATCGGTTTCAAAGGCGTTGAATTCGCCGGATATTATGGAAACGAAGCGAAGGACGTCCGCAAATGGCTCGACGAAGCCGGACTCGTCGCGATCAGTACGCACTTGGGCGTTCCCGCGCTTCTCGAAGGTCAGTTCGACAAGACGGCGGAATTTGAAAAGACGCTCGGCAATCGCCGACTCATCGTCGCGAGCGGACTCTCCGCGTCCTGCGCGACCGACGCCGGCAATCAGATGACCGCGTACCTCTTCAACGAAATCGCGTACAAAGCGGAAAAAGTCGGTATGCAAATCGGCTTCCACGCGCACTTCAACGACTTCTCCGACGTCAACGGCAAGACGGCGTGGGAACTCTTCTTCAGCCGCACGCGCGCCGATATCATCGCGCAAATGGACGTCGGAAACTGCATGCACGGCGGCGCCGATCCGTACGATCTCGTCGAAAAACTACCCGGACGCGGCAAGCTCATGCACGTCAAAGCGGAAAACGCAAAAGGTAAGAGCGGCGCGACCGTCGCGTCTAAAGAAGATATCGTCGACTGGAAACGAATGTTCAATATCGCGGAAACGGTCGGCGGTATCGAGTGGTACATCGTCGAGCAAGAAGACTGCCGCGAAGGTTCCAACCTCATGGAAGCGGTCGCCGAATGCTTTGAAAACCTCAAAGCGATGGGCAAAGTTTAACGCGACGTCCAACGCGTCGTCTAGCGCAATTCGTCTAGCGTAACGTAGACGTTCTCGCGTCTCGTTAAGAACTCCGCGCGACGGTCTTTGGATCGTCGCGCTTTTTTATTGTCGTTTCCGAGGACGGCGATCCTTCGGCGCGAAAAAAAGACGTTTACTAAAGCGCGAAATTTCGTTATCGTCGAGAAAAGGATTGTTTTCCGAAAGAATCGCGCACGGATCGCGCGACGTTTCGGATTCGACGAAAGCGCGTTAATCGTTGGAAAGGAGACTGCGAAATGACGCTTAGAATAACGGGCGCGAGAGTCGCGATCGCGATGATTTTGACTCTCGTCGCGTGCGCCGGCGGTTGCAAGCCGCAGCGCCCGGAGACGAATCAGAATTTTATCCAAGAGGGAACCGAAGCGCTCGACAAAGGAGAGTGGGCGCGCGCTTACGACGCGTTTTCTAAAGCGATCGAAGCGGACGCGAACAACGCAAACGCTTATTACGGTCGCGCCGCCGCGTCCTCCGCGCAAGCGGAAGAACACTACCAACTCGCGCAAGCCGCCGCGACGAACGGCGACCAAGAGAAAGGAATGAACGAAGTCGCAAAAGCCGACTCCTTCTTCGAAAAATCAACGCAAGACTGCGACGCCGCGCTAAAAGTCGATCCCGGATACTCCGACGCGTATTATCTCAAAGGCGTCGCCGCTCAATATCAAGGACGCTGGAACGACGGGATCGAAGCGTTCACCGAATGCGTGAAACTCGCGCCGAAAAACGCCCAAGCGTACCATCGTCGCGGCGAAATTTACGACAATATCGGCGACTATGTCAATTCGACCGTCGACTTTAAAAAGGCGAGCGAACTCGGATACGCGGACGAAAGCTCTTCCAAAGAATCGACGCCTGACGATTTCTCCGACCTCAAATACGACGTCGACAAGAGCGAGACGACCGACGCGAATTAGCGCGACGACGAAAAATTTCGATTTCGCTCGGAAAGTCGGAAAGGACGTGTGCAAGGATGAACACGACGATCAACCATGATTCACCAACAGCGACGCGATTTGATCGCGTCCGAATGTGCGCGCTCGCGACGGCCGCCGTTGCGCCGTGCGCGCTCGCCGTTCTTTGGCTCGCCGCGCCGGATTGCTTAATGAACGCGCTACGTTCGAAAGAACGCGACGCCGACCTGCGCAAGCAAACGACAAAAAAAGTCGAAATCGTCGACGATTCGCGCTTACCGAACGACGACTGGCGCGCAAAACTCGACGCGCTCTATCCCGACGAAAATTTCAACGATCGCCTCAATATTCCCGCGCCCCCCGCCCCGGAACTTGACGACGACTACGACCTCGCCGCCAAAATGGAAGAGTTCGTTCCGAGCGACGATTTCGCCAATTTCGACCCCGGCGACGCCGCTCTTCCGGAAGCGCCGCACACCGACGATATCGCGTTGCGCGACGAATACGACGACTCCTTGTACGCCGTCTCCGCTTTCGACGTCGCCGCGCCGGACTCTTTTGACGACGAAATCGCGCGGAACGCCCCACCTCAAAACGCGGGCCCGCAAGGCGAAATCGCGCCCAACGAGGCGGCTCCTGACGATATCGCGCAGAGCGAAATCGTTCCAAGCGAGGTTGCGCAAAGCGACGTTTTGTCCAACGAAACGGCGCCAAATGAAATCGTTCCAAACGAAGTTGCTCCAAACGAAATTGCGCAAAGCGAAACGAACGCGACGCCTAGCCTCGCGACGCCTAGCCTCGCCGAATCGAACCCGCTGGCGCCGGTCTCCGAAGAAGAGGTTTTCGGCGATTTCTTCGCGTCGACGAACGACGCCGCCCCTCTCCCGCCTGCGCCGTCGCCAGAGCGCCCGCTCCCGGTCGACGCGCTTCCGGAGCCTGAGCCGGTCGAAGCGCCGACCTACGCCCTCGACGCCGGAAACGACGCCGTCCTAGCGGACGCCGCGCCGGTCGCGCCCGTTTCGAACTTCGATATTCCTCTTACGGAAGAGAGCCCCGCGCCCGCCCTCGACGCGTCCAACGCGCTCCCCTCCGCGCTCCCCAACGCCCTACCTTCCGCGCCGAATCAAGTCGCGGCGACGGGGCGACAAACCCCCAGCCCGGGTTTGGAACAGCCTATTTCACCCCAGCAAAAAACCTATCCCCAGGATGGGCTTGTCGCGCAAGAATCCGAACCCTCCCCCGAGGTCAACGCAATTGCGGCGCAGCCTCCCCTCCCCTCCGTCGGCGAATCGACGAGCGCCTACCTAGAAACGCCTAGCGCGCCCGCCGCGCCTGCCGAGCCAATCGCGCCGGACGCGCAGGCGTTCGCGTCGAACGACGCCCAGGCCGCGCCTTCGTCTGAAATCGCCGACAATTCCGAAAGCCTAACCGACGCGGAACGCGAAGCCGCGCGAAGAATCGCCGCATACGACCTCGTCGCCGCGACGGAACCGAGCTACTTCTCGCGCGCGTTCGATCTCTACGGCGGATCAAACGCCTTTTCCATGCTGAACTTCGCGCGCGCCGCCAAAATTATCGACGAAAGCGCCGCGTTTAACCCGCGCGCGATTTCAAGCGCCTTCGACGCGCCTCCAAAATTCCTCGCGAACGCGTCCGCAAACGAGACGACAAACGAGCCGGCAAACGACGACTCGTACCCGCCTGAACTCGCGTTCAACCCGAATCCGATCGAGCACGAAGAGTCGACGGCGCCCGCCTCCCCTGCGCCTGCGCCGGAGACGAGTCCGGAACTCGCGCCAGCGCCGGAGTCGGCGCCGACGTCGAACGCGCCTGCGGAGCCGAACGTTGCGCCGCCCGCCATGCCGAACGCAGCGCCGGAGGTTGGCGCGCAGGCCGCGAATTCCAATAAAGTCGCGCTCGTCGGGTACGAAGAAAAGCCGAAAGCGCCGCAGGGCGCGAACGTCGGGTACATAGCGAAATCGTCGACTCAACGCGGATCGAACCCGGTCGCGTCGCTCGAAAGCGAGCTCGGAGCGCTCGGACTGATCGGCGCGCGCGTCGAACGTTGGGACGCGGCGCGCTGGCGCGCGTCCGGCGCGCGGTCGCTCGGAGAAAACGGCGGTCTCGAATTCCGGCAAGGGTTCGGCGCAAGCCCGCGCGAGGCGGTCGACTCCTTAAAACAGGATCTGAACGCTTCGAACGTTCGATAATAGAAAGTAAGGCGACGGAACGATGGCGTCGGAACAGGAAACGCGCGCGGAAATTTCACGCGTTGAGGCGGTTTTATTTCTCATGAAGGAACCGTGTCCGAGTCGCAAGCTCGCGACGTTGGCGGGCTTGGAGGACGGGGTGCGCGCGCGCGCGCTCGTTAAGAAGCTCAACGCGCGTTACGAGGCGGCGCGCTCGGCGTTCCGCGCGGTCGAGGTCGGCGGCGGGTATCAATTGCGAACGCTTCCAGAGTTTGCGCCTTGGCTCTTTCGCTTGCAGGAAGCGCCGTCGGAGGCGCGACTCGCGCGCTCGGCGATGGAGACGCTCGCGATCATCGCGTACGAGCAGCCGGTTCTTCGCGCTACGGTCGAACGCGTGCGCGGCGCGCGGTGCGGCGACGTGCTCCGCCAACTCTTAGAAAAGGACCTCATTAAGATCGTCGGACGGTCGGAAGAACTCGGGCGACCTTTCATCTACGGCACGACGAAGAAATTCTTACAGGCGTTCGGGCTTGCGCGAATCGAAGATCTTCCGCACCGCGAATACGATTGGGCGACGGCGGAGGAGGCGAACCAAATCGTCGAAGAAATCGTTGAGGTGGACGACGAGGTCGCGCGAGAACGCGCCGGAATCGAAAAAGAAGCCTAACGCGAACGAGCGTCAATTCGTTCGCGCTAATTCGCTCAAAAAAAACGGCCGTCCGCGCGGAAACCTGAACGTTCCGCGCGGACGGCTGATTTCTTGAAACTGCGCGCGTTAAGAATTACCCCTTAATCGCATTCTCAAAAACTTTCACGACGCCTTCGATCACCTTGTTCAAGACGGGATCGGCTGCGGCGGATTTCGAGTTGGCGTCGTCGATCGCAGCTTGAATCGCGGTCTGTAGGTCGGCGACGAGGCTCTTAATCGCCTCGACGCGCTTGAGCGGGAACCCGTAGTCGATCACGACTTCGCGGGTCTTGTAGAGAACGACGTCGAAAAACTCTTCATAGGTGCGAACGCGAGTCGAATCCTTCTCTTCATACGGCACAAATCTCGACCGTCGCTCTTTGACCTCGGTAAAAGGCGAGCAGAAGGCGGGTCGTCCGTCGACAGTGGAGTTCGGCACGAACCGTTTGTTTTCAACCGGCAGGCGTTCGGCGAGCATAGCAAGGGTTCCGACGACGTCGAGCAGCGCGCGAAGTTGAGGCACGGTGAGTTCCGCTTCGATACCGCAGAATTCAAAATGTCCGGTGTTCGAGCCGTTTGCGCGTTGTCGCGCGCCGTGCTGGCGCACCACTTCCACAACGATCTTCAAAACTTGATCGGCGATCGCTTCCGGGGCGTCGACGAGATACGTTTCGCGTTCTTCTTGAACGAGCTGTCCGTCGACGTCGTAACGTTGATTGCGTTTCTCTTGCGCGCGCAACGTCTTAATAAGCGAGTTTGCCTTCTCAAGCTCGCGTCTTTGTTTCGTAAAGGTAGACTGCACGGCGCCAGTCGCGCGCTCGTTCGAATTTGCCATACAAAGCCTCTCTGAATTGTCCAAAGCCGCGCCGATCCGACGCGACGAGTCGGGAGGAAATCAATGAAATGAAAAATGCCGTAAGGATTCGCGCGTCGTCCTAGACGCGCCGGACGCAAAAGAAATCGCTTTCTTTCCGCAACGGGCTTAATCGCATAGGCGAAGGAACTTGGCCGTAGCCGCGCGGCGATCAGGGCGTTCCGCGCACGCGCAAAACGTCCTGAAAAACGTCGATCCGCGCGACCCGTAATAGGCGCCTGGCTACTAAAAGTCCCGCGATTTCGCGCGAACGCAAACTCGCAAAACTCGCCCGAGACGCGAACGCCTCGTCCGACACGACGTCGGAAGGAAAATTCCGCGCTCGCGACCTGCGGCTATAACGCCGCTAAAGAGCGTCGCTTACCCTAACATGGTGATCTCCGAAGAGATCAAAGTGACGAATTAAGAGTTCGTTGGAGCCATCCGCTCCGAGGAGGAGGCGCCGCTCCGAAAAAAGAAACGAGAGAAAAATAAAGAATCAAGAAGTTCGACGACGCGCGTCCGTCGCATTCGCAACGGCGACTCGCCGCGAACGATTATCCCTTAACCCGACCGCCACGCGCGAGGAACGCGCTCAAAGAACGGCGGTCGCTCTTTATTCTTTCGCTCTTAGTTTCCAAATCCGGCGCGATTTTTTCTCGCTACTCGATACCGCCTTCTGCCTTGAACAACTGCCAACTTCGTCATGAAACGCTTAGCGCTTAGTCCTTGAACGGACTTTTTGTTCGCCGCAACGGCAACGCGATAACGCGCAGGTTGCGACTCGTTGCCGCGCGTTTCCTTACGGCATGCGTTATTATACGCGTCGCAAAGCCGATTTCAACTTACAAACCAGAAAAATCATTCTTCTTTTGCGTCGTTATCGTCGTCGTCCGCGTCGTCTAGGGACAGAAATTCGCGCGTTCCGACGCATCCGCGATCGAGATAGGTCGAGAGAATAATTTGCGCGGCGATATCGTCGAGCTTTTGTCGTCGATCCTTCGCTTTAACGTTCGCGCTGCGCAAATACTCGTCGGCGATCGCGCTTGTAAAACGTTCGTCCATGAAATCGATCGACAGTCCCGTCGCGTCCGCGATCCGATTCGCAAACTCGACCGCTTGTCGCGCCTTTTCCCCGAAATCACCGTTGCAATGGAGCGGCAGTCCGAAGACGATGTGAACGATCTTCTCTTCGCGAACGAGCTTTTGAAAATGCTCGACGTCGAGCTTCTCGTTCCGGCGACGATAAATCTCATGCGGAAACGCGATGCGTCGTTCGGGATCGCAGACGGCGACCCCGATTCTGACCGTTCCAAAGTCGATTCCGGCGATTTTGCCATATTCCGGCGGCGCGCTCGGTTCGTGTTTCATACGTTTCTCATCTTTGAGTTGAACGTTACGCCCCCAGCGGCGACAATACGGCGGCGACAACACGCGACAATACGCGGCGAGGGGGACGCAAGAAAAGCGGAAAGAACAAAAGGAAAGGGGAAACCGCGCGACGCAATTTCCCCTTCTCGTATTCGCTAAAGCGATCGTTCGCAATCGGAGATTAGAATTCCTTAGCGTTGATCCACTTCATCATTTTACGAAGTCGCTTGCCGACCTTCTCGAGAAGGTGATCGTGATGGATCGCGCGTTCGCGTTTGAACGCGGGCGCGCCGACTTGGTTCTCGAGGAGCCATTCGCGAGCGAATTGACCGTTTTGGATTTCGTCGAGAATCTTGCGCATTTCTTTTTTGGTTTCAGCGGTGATGACGCGCGGGCCGCGAGTGTAATCGCCGTATTCCGCCGTGTTGGAAATGCTGTAGCGCATGTAGCTCAGACCGCCTTCATAGAAGAGGTCGACGATGAGCTTCATTTCATGCATGCATTCGAAGTACGCCATTTCCGGTTGATATCCGGCTTCGACGAGGGTTTCGAAACCCGCTTGGATGAGGTGGCTGACGCCGCCGCAGAGAACCGCTTGTTCGCCGAAGAGGTCGGTTTCGGTTTCTTCTTTGAACGTCGTCTGGATGACGCCGCCGCGGGTTCCGCCGATACCTTTCGCGTAAGCGAGACCGATCGCCTTTTCACGATCGCCGGATTTGTCGTCGAGCGCGATCAAGCAAGGGACGCCGCCGCCTTTGACGAATTCGGCGCGAACGAGGTGTCCGGGGCCTTTCGGCGCGATCATGATGGCGCGGTTGCCTTCCGGAAGATCGAATTGTCCGTAGTGAACGTTGAACCCGTGAGTCGTCAGAATGATCGCGTCGGCTTTCAGATTCGGGCGGATTTGTTCGCGGAAGATTTGACCTTGTTTTTCATCGGGAAGAGTCAAGACGACGATATCGGCTTGTTTGACGGCTTCTTCGATCGAGACAGGCTCAAATCCGGCTTCTTTCGCGAGACGATAGTTGTCGCTGTTCGGACGTTGACCAATAACGACCTTGCAGCCGCTGTCGCGAAGGTTTTGAGCGTGCGCGTGACCTTGGGAACCATATCCCAGAATCGCGATTACCTTATCTTTCAAAAGAGAAAGATCCGCGTCGTTGTCGTAATAAACTGTCGCAGCCATTGCGATACTCCAATATTACTAGGGTGTGATAGCGTCGCATAAGGACGTTACAATATATAAAAAGGCGCGCAAACGCAAGCGTTCCGGCGTCTTGGCTTCTTTACTGATTCGGGATTGATTTAATCTGCTCGCGGCTCCGGTTTCGGCGCGATACCTTTGCGCTTGAGATCGTAATCGCCGCGCGCGGACGCAATACTTCCCGACCGCGCGACGCTGACGATTTGCAACGGCGCCAACGCTTCAATAAAAGCGTCGAGTTTCGAACAGCGACCGGAAATCTCAAAGAGCAACGAATTCGGCGCGACGTCGACGACGCGCGCGCGGAAAATCTCCGCAAGCTCCAACGCGCTCAAGCGCTCGCGCGGGGTCGCCACAACGCGAATCAACGCCAATTCTCGCTCGACGTGCGGGACGTTCGATAGGTTCGTCGTCTCGACGACCGTTACGAGCTTGCGAAGCTGACTCTCGACCTGTCCCACGAGTTCCGGTTCGACGTCAAGAACGACGGTCATGCGAGAGAACTTCGGATCGTCTGTGGCGCAGACCGTCAAACTGTCGACGTTGAACGCGCGCGACGCGAGCAACCCTGCGACGTGCGATAAGACGCCGGGCACGTTCTGCACTTTAATCGAAATTACGTTTCTCATGAGCTTTCGTCCTAACGAATTGAGTCAAACGCGCGCGTCAAACCGCGCGCGCCCCGACTGACTGATTCTCGCCATTATAGCGCTATTTGAAAGCCCGACAAGTCGGAGCGCGTCTTGTTTCGCTCGAAATCTCGCGCGCGTTTAGACCCCCGGCAAAATCGACGCGAGAACGCGACCCGTCGCCGAATCGACCCGCTTCGCGATCTCCTCCGGAACGCCTTGCGCGACGATGAGCCCGCCTTGCTCACCTGCCCCGGGCCCTATGTCCACGATATAATCCGCCGCTTTCATAACGAGAGGATTATGGTCGATCAGAATCACCGAATTCCCGGAGTCGACGATCTCGTTGAGACAGTCGATTATACGAACGACGTCCGCGAAATGGAGTCCGTTCGAAAGCTCGTCCATGATAAAAAGACGCTCGCCTTTGCTCGGGGAAGCGAGATACGACGCCAGCTTCAGTCGTTGCGCTTCGCCGCCGGAAAGTTTATTCGCCGGCTGACCTAACTTGAGATACCCGAGTCCGACGTCGATCATCCTCTTAAGTTTGTACTGAATCTTCGGAAAACTTCGAAAATGCACGAACGCGTCCGACGCCGACATTTCCAGCGCGTCGGCTATGCTTCGCCCGCGATAGAGAATATCGAGAATCGGTTTTTTATACCGTTTGCCGCCGCAGTCGGGGCACTCGGCGTAGTCGTCCGAAAGAAATCGGGAATTCATTCGAACGAACCCCTCGCCTTTGCACGCGTCGCAACGACCGCCGTCCACGTTGAAACTAAAGAAACCCGCGTTGTAACCGCGCATTTTCGCTTCCGATACTTCCGCGTAAACCGCGCGAATATCGTCGAAAATCTTCAAAAACGTAACCGGATTCGAACGCGGCGAACGACCGATCGGCGTCTGATCGACGAGCGTCGCCTCAACGATTTTCTCGTAACCCGAGATTGATTTGTACGGCAAAGCGACGACGCCGTTCCCCGGATCCGCCCCGATCGACGAGCAGACCGCCGGATAAAGCGTCTCGCACACGAGCGCGCTCTTACCCGCCCCGCTCACGCCCGTCGTCACGCAAAGCGTGTGAAGCGGAAACGTCGCGTCGACGTTTTGAAGATTGTAGCCCGAAGCGCCGACGAGTTTCAGCGTCTGCTTGTCGTCGATCGGACGCCGCACGCCCCCGCCTCCCTTACGTCCGCCGGAAAGATAGCGGCCCGTAAGCGTGCGCGCGCTCTTTAATTCCTCGAAATTCCCCTGAAAAACAACCTTTCCGCCCTTCTGACCCGCCTCCGGGCCGAACTCGACGATCCCGTCCGATTTCTTTAAAACGGACTCGTTGTGATCGACGACCACCACCGTGTTGCCGCGATCGCGAAGGTCAAGGATCATGTCGGAAAGCTCGTCCGCGTCCGCCGGATGGAGGCCGTTCGTCGGCTCGTCGAGCACGTAAAGCATGTCCACGAGATCCGACGCGAGCGCCTTGGCGAAGGACGCGCGACGGAGCTCCCCCGAACTGAGCGTCTTCACCGGACGATTCAACGTCAAATATCCAAGCCCGACGTTCTTCAAGAAACGAAGTTTGACGAGAAGTCGCTCCAACGCCGGGGACTCGACGTAAGGGCGCGACGCCGACTTGCGATTCCGCTGGAATTCGTCCAAAATCGCGAACGTCTTCGCAAGGGGGGCGCTCGCGTACTCCGCTATGTTGCGACCAGCGACCTTAACGCGCAGAGCGTCGAGTCGCAATCGAGCGCCGTTGCAGAGCGGGCACGTCGTCGAACGCTGAAAGTTGCGCAAAAAGCCGCGAATGTGCATCTTGTACTTCTCTTTGAGAAGTTTCGTAAAGAACCCGTTAAGCCCGATAAAATCGAGTCGCGCGGAACCGTCGAAAAGAACGGCGCGCTCTTCGCGCGTCAATTCGTTGAAAGGAACGTCGACGCGCACTTTGAGAACGTCGGCGCGATCGAGGAGATCCTTCAGATATTTGTCGTGATACGGTTTCGACTTCCAGGGAACGATAGCGCCGTCGCGTATCGATTTCCACGGTAGCGGAACGACGAGGGATTCGTCGAACGCGTCGATAACGCCGAGTCCGCCGCAGACGTCGCACGCTCCCGCCGCGCATTCCGGATTGAAAAGATTCGGCGTAACGTCGGGAAATTCGTCGCCGCAGACGTGGCACCGCAACGCGCGACTAAACGCGACGACGCGCTTCTCGACTCCGTCCAAGAGAAACGGGGTTCCGAGTTCGGCGAGTTCCGCGACGTCGGAGTCGACGATAACCCAGCATCGCGCTTCGCCGTACGCGTACGCCGTTTCGACGGAATCGATCAATCTTGCGAGATTTTCTTCCTTGAGAAGAACGCGATCAACGGTAAAAAGAATACGAGGCGGCTGCGTCTCTTTAACGACTTTGACGCGCAAGTCGACGTAACGCTTATCGCGTCTGAGCGCGGGATCGAGCGCGGGATCGAGCAAGAGCGCGCCGGACGCGAGTCCGCTTCCGGCGTCCCCCGAGTCGAGTTCCTCGTTGGCGTCCGCGTCGTCCGTCGCGCCGAATTTCTTCGGAACGCTTTGACTGCGGAATCCGGCGTCCGCGCGCTTTTCGTCTTCGGATCGACCCTCTCCGTCCGCCAACTTTAAGAGCTTGGCCCAACGGAATTCGTCGTTCGCAATTCCTTCCGGACGTTGCAAATCGTAACTTTTTCCGGAAACGACGACGCGATGGAACCCTTTTTGGCGCCATTCTTGCTCAAAGTCGTCTTGACTTTGGCGACAGTAGCTTTCGAGAGGCGGCTCAAAGCAGATCGTCGCTTTCGCGCCGTTCGCGGCGACGAGCGTTCGCGCGACGCTCTCGGGGGAATAGCTCTTGATTTCGCGCGGACTTTCGTGAGATTCGCAGTAGGGAACGCCGATCTGTGCGAAGACGTCCCGGAGATAGTCGATCGCCTCCGTCGCGTAACCGAGCGTCGCGCGCGGCGAATTCGACGGCTCGAACGACGTTACCGCGATCGCCGGAAGAAGTCCGAGAATCTCGTCCACGTCCGGCTTGCTCACTCGCTCCAACTTCGCGCGCATACTCGGCGAAAAGCATTCGACGTAACGTCGTTGACCTTCCGCGTACAAGACGTCGAGCGCCATACTGCTCTTTCCGCTGCCGCTTAACCCGCAAAACGTCGTTACGCGATAATACGGTATATCGAGGTCAACCGACTTCAGGTTGTTCGCGCGCGCGCCGCGCACCGCAATACAGTCGCGACCTTGCCGCCAATCCGCGTGTAAATTTGACATAGATACGCCTCGTAATTTCTATGCGGCGCGCCGGGGTTCGATATGCGGTCGAAACCATGCCGCCAATCCGCGTGAAAATTTGACGTCGATACGCCTCGTGAGTCCTACCCGACGCGCAAAACGCGCCGAACGCTCCGTCAAAAGCGCAACCATTATAATATAAGAACGCCAACGACGCAAGCGGCGCGGCGCACGCTTCGTACGGCGACAACGGACGGCGTTGACAAACGCCTCCGCTAAGATTACCCCAATCGCTCAATCGTCCCAAACGTTCCAACTTTCAAAAGAGGCGCCCTTAATACTAGATTATTTATCAAACGGCGCTATAATGACGCGGAACGTCGAAACGGAGAAATCGCTCGACGCGTCGTCAAGCGCGTCGCGGTCAACGCTCGAAAAATCGAAAAGAGAGGAATCCTTGAATGAAATTCAGATCGTTTTTTAGCCGAATCTGCGGCGAAAATCGTCCCGTCGCCATCTTGGAAGAGCGTCGAGACGACGATCAGTCGCCGATCAGCGACGAGTCGTACAGGCGGATTCCCGATCAATTTAAGCGCGGGGGCGGCAACGGAGGCGACGGCAAGGGACCGGAGCCGCCGCGTTATAACGCGCCGCAGGAACCGCGGCGTTTTGCGCCGTCGCGACTCGTCTTTGTCATCGCGCTCGCAGCCGCCGTCTATTTCGCTTACGCCTCGTTCTCGACGCCGAAATCAAACGAAATCACCTGGACGGCGTTCAACGCCGCGCTCGACTCCGATAAACTCGAGTCTGCGGAAACAAAGGGAACGACGATCACAGGGTCCTTTCGTGAAATTCCCACCATCGGGGAATGGATCGAACTGATTCCGAACGGAAAAGCGGAATTCTCCTATATGATCGCGCTCTTCAATAAGAGCCATAAAGATCTGGCGAATGAAATCGACGAGCGTCTCACCGAGGAATTTAACGCTCTTTCCGTGCGGAGACTGAGTCCTCGCAACGCGGAAAACGCCTCTGAAAACGATCGCCTCGTCGTCGTGCTCCCCGATTCCTCCAAATCGGACGTGCTGCAACTAGTCTACAAAGACAACGTCGTCCTTAAGTCGCAAAATATCCACCCGACGACCACGAAAGAAGACGCCGAGGCGATCGGCGCCGAAATGACCGCGACGTACAAACTGGGACGTCAGGCGGAAGAACGTTGGTCGCTCGTCTCACTCGAAAAGGGACCGTTCTCGACCAAGGACGCCATGCGGATGGTCGAAACGGTTTCGCGCAAGGCGACGAACAAATACTTCTTCAAGAGGTACCGTTGCGAAACGCCGGTCTTCGCATACAACGACGTTACCCTCGACCGACGGCTGCGCGAACACCTGAGCGCTTACACGTCGACCCCGCAAACCGACCGCTCCTGGTGGCTGACCGTCGGCTCGATTCTCATTACGATCGTCTTCTTCGTCTTCCTCTTTAAAATGATGCGTTCGACGCGCGACTCTTTCATGGGCGGCGGTCTCGGCGTCGCGAAGAGCCTCGCGCGAAGGTACGATCCGAACTCCGATAAGAAGGTAACGTTCAAGGACGTCGCCGGAATGGATCAGGTCAAGGCGGAGCTCGTCGAGGTCGTCGATTATCTGAAGAACCCGGCGAAATACGAGCGCATGGGCGCGCGCGTCCCGAAAGGAACGCTCTTATTCGGCCCTCCGGGCACCGGTAAAACGCTCTTGGCGCGCGCGGTCGCCGGCGAGGCGAACGTGCCGTTCTTCTCCGTGAACGGGTCCGAGTTCATCCAGATGTTCGTCGGGGTCGGCGCGAGTCGCGTGCGCGATCTCTTTACGGAGGCGAAGGAGAACGCGCCGTCGATCCTCTTCATCGACGAAATCGACGCGGTCGGTCGCCAACGCGGCGCGGGAATCGGAGGCGGTCAGGACGAGCGCGAGCAAACGTTGAACCAAATCCTGAGCGAAATGGACGGTTTCTCTCAAAACGAGTCCGTCATGGTCATGGCGTCGACGAACCGTCCCGACGTGCTCGACCCTGCGCTCATGCGCCCCGGTCGTTTCGACCGTCACATTACGGTCGGACGTCCGTCGATGAAAGGCCGCGTCGACGTCTTTAAGATTTACCTCGCGAAGATTCCGGTCGGCGCGGACGTCGACGTCGACAAACTCGCAAAGCAGACGGCGGGCTTCACCGGCGCCGACATTCGCAACTTCGTCAACGAAGCGACGCTCTGGGCGACTCGCAACGATAAAAACGAAGTGAACGCCGCCGATTTCGACTTCGCGTTCGAAAAAATTTCGCTCGGACTCAAACGCGAAGAACTCATTACGGAAGAGAACAAGCGCAAAACGGCGTGCCACGAGGCGGGACACACCGTCGTCGGGTGGTTCTTACCGAACGGCTCGTCGGTGCACAAGGTAACGATCATCCCGCGCGGTCGCGCGCTCGGCGTTACGTGGAGCCTACCCGACGAGGACAAATTGAGCTACGACGCGAACGAAGCGACGGCGTCCCTCGCCTACCTGCTCGCCGGTCGCGCGGCGGAAAAGCTCGTTTACAACGTGACGACGTCGGGGGTCGAGAACGACCTTCAACGCGCGACGGAACTCGCGCGCGATATGGTCGCGCGTTGGGGTATGAGCGAGCGTCTCGGACCGGTCGCGTTTCCGAGCTCGGAGACGCACCCGTTCCTCGGTCGGGAAATGACGACGGAATCGCGCGCGTTCAGCGAAGCGACGGCGCAACTGATCGACGAAGAGATCAAACGCATCGTCGACGAAGCGGACGCGCTCGCGTGGCAAATCCTCACGGAACATCGCGAGCAATTCGACGCCTTGACCGACGCGCTCGTCGAAGAGGAAGAGCTTGATCACGACCGCATTCGTGAAATCCTCGGTCCCGCGCCGAACGAGCCTGCGTCCGAGGAAGCGACGGAAGACGCGTCGAACGCGCAGCCGACCCCGAACGCGGCGAACGACGCCGAAAATTCCGATTACGCTTTCGTCGACCCGATTCCGCTCAATCTGAACGGCGGCTCGGATCAATATCCGGATCCCGACGGGAACGAACCCGACGACGATTCGCGCGAGTCGTAACGCGCCGAAACGAGGTTTGATATGGTCGAAGAATTGAGCGCGCAAGACGGGAATACGTCGACAAACGCGCAGCCGCTCACGCGGTTTCATCCGAGTCGTTTTGAAAACTACCGTTACGCGTATCCGGTCGTGAGTCGTCGCGCGCGCGGCGTCTCCGTCGGCGTCAATTTGAGTCCGACGCGACTGTGCAACTATCGTTGCGTCTACTGCCAGGTTGCGCGCGACGGAGGAAAGAAAAACGTCGAGAATCGCGTCGACGTCGCGGTTCTGAAATCGGAAGCGCTTGAAATCGCGCGCTCCGTTCTCGACGGGTCGCTCTTTCATACGGAGCGATTCGCGCCGACGCCGGAGTCTCGCCGCGTTCTTCGCGATTTCGCGTTCAGCGGGGACGGCGAACCGACTCTTGCGCCGCAATTCGCCGAGGTCGTCGACGCGCTCGTCGACGCGCGGAACTCGCTCGACTATCCCGCGCTCAAGCTCGTGCTCATAACGAACGCGACCCGACTCCGTGCGCCGGAAGTCGCCGACGCCTTGGATCGACTCGTCGACGCGCGCGGCGAAATCTGGGCGAAACTCGACGCCGTCGACGACGCGACTCTCAGAGAATACAATCGATCGACGATTCCTTTTGAAACCGTCCTGGATAATATTCGTTTCGCCGCGCAACGCTGGACAATTAAAATCCAGACGGCGCTCTTCTCTTGGCGAGGAGTCGCGCCGGATCAGAAGAACGCGGAAAAATACGTCGACACGCTCAATCGCTTATTGACCGCCGGCGGGAAAATCGCGGCGGTTCAGCTCTACACGGTCGCGCGCGTTCCGGCGGAATCCGCCGCGCAAGCGCTCTCCGACGAAGAAATGGATCGCCGCGCGGAGTTCGTCCGACGCGAAACCGGACTCGACGTCGAGGTCTTTTATTCAAAATAACGCTCAAAATCTTTTGGAACGCGCGAAATTATTCTTGTTTCGCTCGCTTCTAAAAGGTATAATGCGACGGTCGACGCGCGATGCGGATCGCGCTAAAACGACCAAACTGAGAAACATGAGATATAAAGGAGACTAAAAGTGCAAATTCAAATTCAAACGCGCAAAGGTTCTCTCTCAGACGCTCACAAGGAAAAAATCGCGGAAAAAGTTGGAAAACTCGAACGCTTCATCGATCGCGTCTCCTCCATCGACGTCATGATTGAAATCGAGAAAGAGGACGCCGTTACCGTCGAGGTTTCGCTCGTTACCGACTATAAAAAAGACTTCCGCGCCGATTACGCGTCCGGCGATCTGTACGGCTGCGTCGATCAGGCGGTCGCAAAGCTCGAACAACAGATCAAAAAGTTCAAAGAAAAGCAAACCGACAAACACGCCGGATAACGTCCTCAAAAGGCGTCATATTCCCATTCGACACGACCCGTAGCCCAAGTCGCCGAGCCGTTTCGCGAATACGCGCGAGACGGCTCGGCGCGTTTTATCGAGCATACCGCGCCAAGCGCGCGCTCGACCGTCGAACCGCCCCGCTCCCCCTCTGGCTTTTTCGAAAAAGGCGCTATAATAGCCGAGAATCGACCCGGCGGCGGCGCTCCGGGTCCGGCGCGCGCCGACGCTCGACGTCGCGCTCACTCCACACTTATGTCGTCGCACACATCGTCGAAAGGAATATTTCCGATGACCGAAGAGCGCAAATACAACTTTTCCGCAGGACCCGCCGTTCTGCCTTTGTCCGTCTTAAAGAAAGTCCAGGAAGACCTTCTCTGCTTACCCGGTTGCGGCGCGTCCATTCTCGAAATTAGCCACCGTTCCAAGCAATTCGGCGAAATTCTCGCGCAAACGAAGGAAAACGTCCGCGAACTCCTCGGCGTTCCGGAAAACTACAAGATCCTCTTTCTGCAAGGCGGCGCGCTCACTCAATTCGCGCTTCTGCCGATGAACTTCATTCGGAACACGGGCAAGTCCGCCGACTATATCGTTACGGGCAACTGGAGTAAAAAAGCCGCGTCGGAAGCGAAAACGCAAGGGAAAGTCAACGTCATTTGGGACGGAAAGGAAGAAGGTTACGTCCGCAAACCGACCGACTCCGAACTCAAGACGACCGCCGACGCCGCGTACTGCTACTACTGCGCGAACGAAACGATCGAAGGCATTCAATTCCCGCGCGAGCCGCAAGTCGATCTTCCGCTCGTCTGCGACGCGTCCAGCGAAATCTTTAGTCGTCCCGTCGATATGCAAAAGTACGGCGTTCTCTACGCGTGCGCGCAAAAGAACGCGGGTCCCGCCGGCGTTACGCTACTCGTCATGCGCGACGACTTCGTTGAAATGAGCGGCGACGACCTTCCCTCGATGTTCTCATATAAGAAGCTCGCCGAAAAAGACTCCATGCTCAACACGCCGCCGACCTTCGGCATTTACGTCATGAAGCTCGTTACCGACTGGCTCAAAGAACAAGGCGGTCTTCAGGCTATGTACGAAAAGAACGTCGAAAAAGCGAAGTTGCTCTACGACGTTATCGACGCGTCGAACGGCTTCTACCGCGTCCACGGTCAAAAGGAATATCGTTCTTTCATGAACGTTTCCTTCCGACTTCCGACGGAAGAACTCGACAAGCGCTTCCAAGAAGAGGCGAAGAGCTACGGACTTGTCAGCCTGAACGGGCACCGCAGCGTCGGCGGCGAACGCGCGTCGATCTACAACGCGATGCCGCGCGAAGGAGTCGTCCTTCTCCGCGACTTCATGAAGGACTTTGCGGAAAAGAACGCGTAATTCCGCGTCGATTCGTTCGCAAACGCGCAACGTAAGATTCGGACGCGCTCCGGGGCGAGCGCGTCCTTTTTTCGTCTTGACGGCGCGACGACAAAACGATTTCGCATATGTTCCCGCATAAGCTCCGACGCAAAATTCGTTACGATCGAAAAATTGATTCATTCGCGTAAAAACTTCTTAAAAAAGAGCCGGAAAGACTTGCAAAAGCGCGCGGCGCGATTTATCATAGAACGCGAGGCGTCGCGCGGCGGCGCGACAGATTGATTATTGCGCGCGGATCGGCGTTCGCGCGATCAGGAGTTTCATTATGGCGCTGAAAAAGCTTTGCTCGGCGGCGACGATCGCGATCGTCGCGCTCTGTTGCGTTTCGTTCTTACGCGCGCAAGACGACGAGAAAAAGTTCACCGATGAGGAACGCGCGGCTCTCAACGCGCTCTCGACTCGTTCGATTCGTCCTTATCGCACCGACGAAACGCCCGCTAATAAAGCGGTCAATATTTACGACGACAATACGGACGACGGTCTCAATTACTTCCGCGACGAACTCGACGCGCAAGGTAAATCCACTCGCGAAAAGAAACGCGAAGCCGAACGCGAAGCCCGCGTCCGATACGCCGATCCGATGGACAAGCCGGCCGAAGACGGCTCCAAGTTCGTCGATATCTTCGACGAAAGCGAAGTCTACGCCGACGGTGAAAAGTTCGTCGATCCGGAAGACCCCGACGTCAAGTACGAAGCGGAAGAAAACAACATTCTCGCGCGCGCCGACGAATTCTTCCAGAACATTACGCGCACGATTTCCTTTGCGTTCGGCGTCGGTTCTGGGTCGCAAAACGGTAACGCGTCCGGATACGGTAGTTCCATGCAACCTTCCGCGACGATGGATATGGGCATGATTACGAGTCCCGCTATGATGGACTCCTCGATCGCTCCCGGCGGCGGAATCTCCGGCGGCGGTCCCGGCGCTCCGGGAATGGCCGCGCCCAAAGAAGCCGCCGTTACGCCAAGCGCGAACGACGATACCGAAATGCTCTTTACCGAAAAAGCGGATAATCCATTTAAAGCCGAGTTCACCGCCGAAGAGGGAAAAGATTTTGACCTCTTTAAAGCCGATCGCGAATTCAAGCCGAAGCCGCCGGTCAATCAGAACGGCATGGGCGGTATGTACGGTCCCGGCGTCTCCGGCGGAAACGCGACTTCCGGCACGACCCCTATCCCGATGGGCGTCTCCTCCGACAAATAATCGCAACGCCGTTTGATTCGTAGAAGAACGACGACGCTTTCCAAGCCGCGCGAGCAATCGCCGACTCGAAGCGTCGTCTTTTTATTGCCAAACGTCAACTTTTCAGACCGATTTCAGAAAGGTAGGCGACTGTGAACGACAAGGGACATATGCGTTTTAGAGCGCTCCTCGTCTTTGGAATTTTACTCGTCGCGACGCTCTTGATCGCGATTATCTGGGGATACGGCAAAATCAAGATCGCAAGCGAGCGTCATAACCGCGAGGCTCGGACGACGATTCTCGTCGCGACGGAACCGTGCGCGTACCTCGTCGAACGCGTCGTCGGCGACCGCGCCTGCGTCGAAGCGCTCGCCCCCAAAGGAAAGTCCCCCGAGACTTTCGCGCCTCAGCCTGCGCAAATCGAGCGACTCGTCGACTCTAAACTCTTCTTTACCGTCGGTCTACCGATTGAAGAACGCTTTCTGAAAAACGTCGGAGAACTCGCGCCTGACGTTAAAATCGTCGACTTGACCGCAGGAATCGAGCCGCTTCAGAGCGAAGACCGCGACCACGACGGCGACGTCGACCCGCATATCTGGACGAGTCCTGCAAACGCCATGATTATGGTCGAACAGATCGCCGACTCGCTCGTCGAACTCGACCCCGAAGGCGCCGACGCGTATCGCCAAAACGCGGACGCGCTCCTCGCGGAGCTAACGGCGCTTCAAACGTCGACGCGCGAAAAGCTCGCGCCGTACGAAAATCGGTTCTTCGTCGTCTTTCACCCGGCGTACGGATACTTCGCGCGCGAATTTCACCTTCGTCAGCTCGCGGTCGAAGTCGACGGCAAGTCGCCTCGCCCGAAAGATCTCGAAGCGCTCGTCGAACAGGCGAAGTCGGAAGACGGCGTCGACGCCGTAATCGTTCAGCCGGAGTTCGACCGCGCCGCCGCGCAAGTCGTCGCCGACGCCATTGGCGCAAACGTTATCGTTCATTCGCCTCTCGAAAAGGATTATTTCGCCAATATTGAAGCGCTGACCAACGCTATTTTGACTTCCTTTGGCGCAAGCAAAGAGTCTGAATGAACAGGTTGAGGAGAGGTTGCAATGTATATCGCTACAAGAGACAGAAAAGCGCGCAAATATCAACTGTGCCAATTTGATTTCAACGGTTTTAACGCGGCGACGACAATTTTAGAAAAGGCAATCAAGCGGTTAATCGCCGGAACGGTCGCCGACTCGTCCAAATCCCTTGAAGAACGCGCAAGCGTCGTTATAGGACTCCTACGCTCCCAAGCCTTCGTCTCCGCGCTGAATTTCGACGGAATACGTATGGCGGTCGCGATTATTGAAACGATCCAAGACGAAGCGGAAAAAAACTATTTGCGCTATTCTCTCTTGTCGACTTGCCAAGATCTTATCATTGAAGACCAAGCGGAAATATTCGAGGATGAGGACGAAGAACAAGAAGTCCAAAATTCTTCCAACGACGCGGCTTCTTCATCGGACGTTGAAGACGCCGCGTCTCCCGACGAAATATTTGAAGCCGAACTCTCTCGTATTTTCAACTCGATACCGCGCAAATGGCAGGACGGAACGCATATTGAAAGCCGCGCAAAATATCTAACGCAACGGCTTTGCTACGCCAACATAAAAGAGGATCTCGAGAAACTCGACGCCGACTTTGCCCACGAAATCGGCGTCGACGGATACGACTTAACTCTATCGCGTGAAGAAATTAGAGATTTAATAGAAGAAATCGAAGACGCTCGCGCCCACGACCGCGCTCTATCCGATTACTACTTTGTCGACGCCTTTGTTCGACAGAGAATGGGTTGGAAAGCCTATTGGATACAATCAAAGGATCGTCCTTCCTACGAGGTTGAACCGGAAAAAGATTATGAAATTTCTACCGACGTCGACGCCGAGCCGGACACAATCGAAGGCGTATTCTATCGGTACGACGGGGTCTTTTCCTTTATAAAAGAAGACGACTGGACCTGGGTTGTAGACTACGACGAATACGAAAGCGTTCGATATGATATTGAGCCGTACTTTGCCGAACTTTTTAAAAAGGCTGTCGGCGAACTCGTCCGGAAGTTGCGCAACGGCGAACTCGACGAAGACGACGCCGAGGAACTTAAAAACATTCTCAGCGACTACGTTCCCAACTTATTGACGCGCGAGGAATACGTCGATCTGCTTTACGACGGCGACGCCCAAGATTATGAAAAGCGGTTGCGCGCCGTCGCGCTCGAATTTAACGCCTTCGACTTTTTTGACGACGCCGCAAACGTTCGCTGGTTTAGCATAATAGACGATCAACGCACGATTACGGACGCAAAATATCAAAGTTATCTATCGGCGTTGAACATAACGCAGACGCTCGCCGCAAAAACAAACGATCTGCCAAAGAAAGCGGAGCGGCTACTCCGCATTTGCAAAATTCAATTCGTGTTAGGAGACGACCCGGAATTTAAAAACGCGAAAGCAACCGTTCGAGAAATATTAGCCCTTATCCCGCAACTTCCTGCGTTATGCGATCGTCTGAACTTATATCGCGACCTCGTTCGCCTTCATTGGTATCCCAAGGTCTACTTTGGCGCCCCGAAAGAAGACGGAAATCGCCCTCAAATTTGCGAGAATGTCTTCGAAGGCAAGATGAAACGCGCGGCGGAGAAACTGGCGAAACTCTTTGTCAAAGAGGCTCTTAAGCCCGACGCGTCCGGAATCGAACGCGACTTCTATCTCGGTTCCCTTGAAAACGTCGGCTTTCTCTGCGATTTAAAACACATACTCGGCGCGGACGACCTCGTCGAAGAACTCCTCAACGCTTGCGAAACGGAATACGTCGCGCGAAGAATTCGACTACTCATAAATTTAAAGCTCGACAAAACGCAAAAGAACTACGAAAACCTCGACGAACTCGTCCAGGAGACGCTCCAGCTTGTCGACTTAACCGACCCGCTCGGCGCCGTCGCGCTAACGAACGAGATTTACAACGTTCTCGTCGAGGATTAGTTCCGAGCAAAACGGGCTGTCGGTAGACGTTCGAACCAAAAGCGAGCAAAAGCGTCAAAATACGCCTTACCGTTGCGTCCCTTCGCGTCATATGCGTTCTTAAACGCACGACCCCGACGATATGGCAAGCAGATTTTAAAACAAACGCTTTTCAAACCCAAATGTGAATCGCATGACAAAACCCAACGATTTTATCGAAATCCAAGACGCCGTCGTCGATCTCGACCGAGAAGCCCGCTGCGGGTTCTCCGAAGTGATCTACGGCGAAAGCAAAACGGCGGAACAGATACTCCGCATAGCGCTCGCCCAGCTCGAAAAGAAGATCGACGTCTTCGCCACGCGCGTCTCGCAAGACAAGGCGGACGTCGTCCTGCCCGACCTGCTGCGCGTCAACCCGCGCGCATACTATAACCCGACCGCGCGCGTTCTCCGCGCGCCGAAGGAGCCGGCCTCGTCCTCTTCGCCGGCGCCCTATCGCGGCAAGGTCGCCGTCGTAACGGCGGGGACCAGCGACCTGCCCGTCGCGGAAGAGGCGCGCGAAACCGCGCAATGGACCGGCGCCGACGTTACGCTCGTGCAGGACGTCGGCGTCGCCGGGCCGCAACGACTCGTCGCAAAGCTGCCGCTCATCGCGGACGCCGACGTTATTATCGTCGTCGCCGGAATGGAAGGCGCGTTGCCGAGCGTCGTCGGCGGATACGTCTCCGCGCCGATTATCGCGACCCCGACGAGCGTCGGATACGGCGCCGCGTTCGGAGGACTCGCCGCAATGCTCGGGATGATGAACAGCTGCTCCTCGAACGTCGCCGTCGTCAATATAGACGCCGGATTCAAAGCAGGCTACGTCGCCGGACTCATCGCCAAACGCGTCGCCGACGCCGCAAATAAAGCGTACGCTCGCGCGCTCGCCGAAAGGTCGTAGTCGGCAATAACGCTTGATCGCCGCGCGACAAACCGTTCGAACAACGACGGCGCGTCGCGCGGATTTTTTTAATTGAACGCGGCGCCGTTCGTTACTCGTCTTTCGACGCTATTTCCCGAACTTCCCAATGTCCATAACGTTTCCCTCCAACGCGTTCGATTTGACCTAATCCTTTTAATTTTTGAATCTTATATTCAACGATACGCCTGGTTGTTCCGAGTCTCTCGCCCAATTCTTCCATGGAAATCTCAGGTTCCTCACGCAAGATTTGTATAATCCTGAGCGTCAGAGTATTGTTCCAAGGCTCGTCAACTTCGCGGCGAGCGTTGGCGCCTTGTGTTTTGGCGCCTTGTGTTTTGGCGCCTTGTGTTTTGGAACCTTGTGTTTTGGAACCTTGTGTTTTGGAACCTTGTGTTTTGGAACCTTGTGTTTTGGAACCTTGTGTTTTGGAACCTTGTGCTTTGGAACCTTGTGCTTTGGAACCTTGTGCTTTGGAACCTTGTGCTTTGGAACCTTGGTTATCTAGTTCGCCAGACTCCTCTATCAAAGCGCTTCGCAACGCCTTAAAATGAACGCGAAGTCCGTGCCCGATTAACTGGTAAACCGGCGGTTCCGTCCCGAGTTCTTTGCAGGCGTCGCATATCATTTCAATGCCGCGACCCCAATGTTCGATATATCCGGCGCGATAAAAGACGTTGGCAATATCGGGATTGTAAGGTTCCGAAACGTGCGGTTCCATCAAGGTTTGAACCGTCCACCCTTCGTGAAGAATACAACTATTGCTAATGATCATCTTCTCGTCGTCGATACGAATCTGAATGGGGACTCCGAACATATACGACGTGTGCGCAATGGCGTTATAAATCGCCTCGCGAATCGCGTCGCGCGAGAACGGAAAGGTTTCCACGCGTTTGTCGTGTTCGTAAGTAATCTTCGCCTTCAAGTATTTCGTAAAGATCAAGTCAACGACTCGATCCGCGTTTTTAATTAACGACTCTTCGAGGGCGTCTTGATACAGCAGGTCGGGCCCCTTTCCAAATTTGCCTACTTTTACGTAACTTCCGTTCTGCACGACGCTCGGATCGTGATAGAAAAGGAGAACAGCGGAACGTTTCAGTTTACCGTTTGAAACGAGATGCAATTTGCTCAATAGTTCCTCGTTGGAAATATCAAGCTCTTCGCGACTCATACGTTTCGAACGAAGCGCTTCTCGACGAAAGATTTTGAAACTTTCCTCGTCGAGATCGTCGACTGAAATATCGTCGACGGTAACGTCCTCCCAACGGAAGCCGGTTTTTCTCGTAATGAACTCCGAAAGCGCGATCCCCGTGAGCTGTTGTATTGTGGCCCCGCTTCGATAATGAAACTCGCCATGGTAACTCACGGGATACGAACTCGGACGAACCTTGATTTCAATATAGTCTTTGCCGTCTTCGCTCTTCTTATTCACGTCCGCGACGAGACCGAGCCCCGCCTGAATCTTATTCGGAATATCCTCCATCAGTTTTTTGATATTTTTGACGCCTACGACTTTTCCCGAATCATCCACTCCAACGTAGAGAACGCCGCCCTGCGCGTTGGCAAAGCCGCATATCCATTTCAGATATTCGTCGCGCCAGACCTCTTTGTATTCGACGTATTGACTTTCCGTCATCGTAACATCCTTCGTCATTTAACCCTTCCAATTCTCGCCGGAGCGCGAACGCTTTTTCTTTCAACCGCAACAGACCTTCATTTCAAGCGAAAATCGCCCTAAAACGGTAGCCCGCGCTTTCGCCAAGCGAACCGCGTTCTCGAAAGTTGTGCGGCTTGCCCTTTAGTGAAGGACTTTCCAACAGCCCGCTTTATCTGAACCAATGCGCTCAATAAGCCCAGCGTCTTTCAATCTCTTAACGGAACGATCGATCGTTGAAATCGCAACGCCAATGGAAGAAGCTAGCGCGGAACGCGTCGCGTGCGGACTTCTTTTGATTTCTGCCAACACTTTGGCGTCCGTTGCGGACAATTTTACACTATCATTTACACTATCATTTACACTATCATTTACACTGTCATTTACACTATCGCTATCATTTTCATCCGCGCTTTTATTTTGACCACCAGAGCAAGCGACGCAGGGTCCGACAGTCGCCGTCGCCGCCTCTGACAGCGGAATCGTCGTGCGAAAGACGTCCCCTTCGACGAATAACGGCTCGCTGTCGGAATACATTCTCGCCGCCTCGAATCAATTCCAGTAACTCTTGCGGAAGCGTTAGCGTCATCGATCTTGTCTCCTATGATTCTTTCTCACAGTATACCAGATTGCAAAAATTTTTCGACGCGCCTCGTCGCAAAACTTTCCTATTCCCTCCGACAGAACGCCTGCGTCGCCGACCTCAAAATGAACGTTGCGCGATTCGCTTATCGATGTACAATATACTCTAGAATTCCCTGCAAAGGGACAGGTCGGCGCGCCGGGCGCCTTCAGAATTGAGAAACACGCTGCGACAGAAAATTCAAAGTCAAGAAGAATAACAATGGAGTCACAATCGCCTTCGTCGGCCGTCGAACTTGCGGAATTGCGTCGAAAGTTCCTCGAACTTGAGGAGCGGTACGCGTCAATCACGACTCGCCTCGATTCCAAGCCCGACGAACAGGCGCCTGCCTTCTACCCTTCCGCCTCCGAACTCGAACTCGAATTGGTCGACGAATCGTTTGCCCTTTCAGGAGATTCCGGGCTTTCTCCGGTTCCCGCAGCCGACGCCTCTGAACGTTCGGAAGGCGCCGAGCCTGCCTTGCTCCCTGCCCCCTCCGACCTCGAACTCGATTTGGACGACGATTTGTTGGATCTTCCAGGAGATTCCGGACTTTCTCTTGTTCCTACAGTCGACGCCTCGGAACGCTCGGAAGTAGCCGAGCCAGCCTTGCCGCCTGTCCCCTCCGACCTCGAACTCGATTTGGACGATTTGTTGGATCTTTCAGGAGATACCGAAATTTCTCTTGTTCCTATCGTCGATTCGACGGAAATCGCGGCGCAAGCGTCACCCGCCTCGCCTGAACCCGACGTCGAAACGTCGTCAGGCGCCGCGAACACGTCAGGCGCCGCCGCGCAAACGAACGCGCCTTCGCGCGTATCAGAGGAGAATCAGCTCCCGAAAGTCAAGCCGAACGAGCGGCCAGGCGGGGCGCCCTTTGAGTGGACGATCAAAGGTGTGAAATGCGTCTTTCGATACTGTCCGGCAGGCGCGTTTATCATGGGGAGTCCCCAATCGGAACAGGGGAGACGCCTCGACGAAGCGCAGCACGAGGTCGAGATTTCGCGAGGCTTCTGGCTCTTGGAGACGCCGGTAACGCAGGAGCTATGGAAGGCGGTCGTCGGCTCGAACCCGAGTTTTTTTAAAGGCGCGACGCTTCCCGTCGAACGCGTCAGTTGGGAAGACTGCGCGAAATTCGTCGCGAGGCTCAATAAAAACGGCTGGTTTTCGCGCAGACTCGCGCCGGAGGGAATGGCCTTCGATTTCCCGACGGAGGCGGAATGGGAATGGGCGTGCCGCGCGCTAACGACGACGCCTTACAACTTCGGCGAGAATCTTTCGAATCTGGCGGTCAACTACGACGGCGAGTTAGGGCAAACGACGCAGGTCAAAAAATACGCGCCGAACGCGTGGGGACTCTACGATATGCACGGCAACGTCTGGGAATGGTGTTCCGACTGGCATGGAGCCTACCCGTCGGGCGCCGTTGCGGATCCGGTCGGCGCGTCAGGCGGCATGAACCGCGTTCTACGAGGCGGATGTTGGTTTTCCGAAGCCCCAAACTGTCGTTCGGCGTTTCGATTTAGCGACGCGCCGTGTTACCGAAACACGGGGGTCGGGTTTCGCCTTCTCCTCAGGTCGTCGGGAGGCGAATCGACCGACGCCATAAGCTAACGCGCCCCAACGTCGCGCGCGACTAGCGCGACGCGTCTCATAAAAAGATCGCAATTTAAAATTTATTTTACCAATACGTAACAAAGTTCCTTATTCAAGTTGCGATCTGACCGAAAGTCGCCAAAACCCCCAAAGAGTAAAAAAGAATATTGCGCGTCTTAATTATCGGAGTAAAATAGACAAATCGGTGAAGGTAGCGCGGACGAATCGTCGTTTGAACGCGCTTTCAATGGACAAACGACAAATCATTCGTTAAGGAAATCAGGTCGAGCGAATGGCGCGCGAACTACTTGCGATCGGAGTCGACAACTACGAAGATCCGCGTTACGCTAGACTTCGAGAAGCGCCTGCAGACGCCTGGAAATTTTGGAAATTTTTTACGCAGGAACTCCCGCCTGATTCTCGCTTTCCGGTCGCGAGCGCGAAACTCATGCTCAATCCGAGCGCGGCGGAGGTCGACGAATGTCTCAACGACGCGCTAAAACGTCTCGACAACGACTCCGTATTCGTCTTTTATTTTGCCGGACACGCAACGAGCCAAAACGACTGGTCGTTACTCTGCCGAGACGCGAAAGATTCCAACGTCAATGAAAAGACGGAGCTAGAATGGCGGTTAAAAGCTCACATAGCGGCGGGATCTCTGTCGACGGCTTTCTTAAAGGATTTCTCGGAAAGAGTTCGTGGAAACGCGTTTTTCTGCTTTGACATTTGTCGAAGCGCCGCCGTTTTAGGAACGCGCGATTTTGGCGCGACCTCACCCTTTCTATCCTCGACGACGGCGCAAGCGAGTCCTTTTTATAGCGGCGAGGGCTTGCGCTGGTCCCTCGGATCGTGCGGTCGCGGCGAACATTCCAAGGACGACGGCGCGTTTGTCGACGCATTGCTCGCCGAAATGCGCGCGACGATTGAGTCCGGGAGGGAATTACGACTCGACGACAACCTCGCAACCGGCGTAACGCGTCGCCTCGGGGGGCGCCAACGTCCGTCCGCTTGCGGGAGCTCCTTTGTTCTAGCGCCAAGCGCGTTTGAGGAATTTTCTGACGGCTCCGTATTCCCTCTGATTCGCAAGAGAACCGACGATCTCGCCCAACGCCTCGTCCAAGCGAACGTCGGCGAGGGTCTCGAGCTCTCCGAATTGCGGCGAGAATACGCCGCGCTTGGAAAGCGTCTTACGGAAATTCGCGCGCAAAGAGTCGCCAATCCGCCGAGCGCCGTCGTCGACGTTTGGGACGCCAAAACGATCTTGGACAGGTTCGTTCTTATTCCGGCGGGAACGTTCCAGATGGGGAACGCGCTCTCGTCTGACGAAATCTTTCGCCGTTGGGGAGGCAATAAGGCGATGCACGCAACCGCGCCTAGGCACGCGGTTACGCTTACGCGCGACTACTACGTCTGTCGTTATCCCGTTCGACGCGGCGATTTTGCGAAATTCGTTGAAGCGACCGGCTATCGAACGACCGCCGAAATTACGGGAAACGCTCGAGGCTTTGGGCGAGACGGACAATGGAGCGACGTCGTCGGGTTGAGCTGGCGCAATCCGGGCTTTTCTCAGACGGACGATCATCCGGTCGTGTGCGTAAGTTGGTGCGACGCAATAGAATATATCGAGTGGTTAAACGCCGAACATCAAGACGTTCTCCCGGCGGGCTTTCAATACGCGCTCCCGACCGAGGCGGAATGGGAATACGCGTGCCGCGCAGGGTCGACGACGGAATTCTTTTGGGGAACGAACGATCCGCAAGACGGGCAAGGCTATCTCAACGCCGCCGACGAAACCGGCGCGCCGAACGGAAAACCATGGAAATACTTCTTCCCCTTCCGAAGCGGCTATAAAGCAACGTCTCCGGTTTTCAGCTTTAAACCGAACAAATGGGGTCTCTACGACATGTTAGGCAACGTATGGGAATGGTGCGCCGACGGATACGCGCCGTACCCGAAGTCGCCTGTCGTCGACCCCATCGGAAACCTAACCGGTTCGTCGCGCATAATTCGCGGCGGAAGCTGGTGTTACGGACCGGAAGCCTGCCGTTCCGCCGCGCGAAGCTGGTGCGACCGGAGCAGTCGAATGAGTCGCCTCGGGTTCCGACTCGTTCTGAAATCGCGCGCTGAACGTCCCGCCCCGCCTCGTCCCCAAGGCGCGACTTCGAATTCGGCGTCTGGCGCGGGAAAAGGCTCCGCACCCGTCGAACGTCGGAACCATTCCAACGCCGTTACTTCCGACGCCCGCAAGGCAGGCGCGTCGCTCAGTTGGACGTATCATGGCGTAAAGAGCGTCTTTCGCTATTGCCCAGCGGGAACCTTCCTTATGGGTAGCCCGAAGTGGGAACTCATACGATCCGCCGACGAAACGCAACACAAAGTTACGCTGACGAAAGGCTATTGGATTCTGGAGACGCCGGTTACGCAGGAATTGTGGAAGGCTGTTACCGGAGAAAGGCGTAGCGTCTATAAAGGCGACCAATACCCCGTAGAAGACGTAACCTGGGACGCCTGTGCTGATTTTGTCTCGAAATTGAACCAAAGTGTGGCGGCGCCTAAAGGTTTCATATTCGCCCTTCCGACGGAGGCGCAGTGGGAGTACGCCTGCCGCGCCGGAACGACGACTCCGTATAACGTTGGCGACTCAATAGAAAAGAACAACGCCAATTTCCTTATAAGCGGAATCAAAGAAACGACGCCTGTCAGAAGTTACGCGCCGAACGCGTGGGGCGTCTACGACATGCACGGCAACGTCCGCGAGTGGTGCGCCGACTGGTATGAATATTTTCAACCGATCCCCAAAACGGATCCGTTAGGTCCGTCGAGCGGGGGAATCCGAGTCATTCGCGGCGGTGGTTGGGCTAGCTCCGCAATTGGGATTCGTTCCGCTTTCAGAGACGCTTTGCTTCCCTCTTCCAGCTCGTCTTCGCTCGGCTTCAGAATCGTCCTCCGCCCCCTTATGAAAGGCGAACGCGCTCCTGCCGTCGTCGACGTCGCCCCAACCTCGCAGGCGAAGGCGACGAAGGACGCGCCTGCGTCCCGACCGAACGGTTCCCAACCAGGCGAGTCCCTAGAGCTAACGCTCTACGGCGTAAAAAGCGTCTTCCGCCACATTCAGGCAGGCTCGTTCACAATGGGCAGCCCGGCGACCGAATCAGGCAGGCACGACGACGAAACGCGTCATAGCGTAACGCTAACGCATGATTTTTGGCTCCTGGAAACGCCTGTTACGCAGGCTCTTTGGCGCGCCGGCGCCGGCTATTATCCCTGCGTCTTCCGAGGGGACGCCTTCCCGGTCGAAAAGGTCAGTTGGGAAGACTGCGCCGAGTTCATAACGAAGCTCAATAAAATAGGCGCGGCGCCGAAAGGTTGGATCTTCGACTTACCCTCCGAGGCGGAATGGGAATACGCCTGCCGCGCCGGCGCGACGACCCCTTACGATTCCGGGTACAATCTGACAGACAAGGACGCCAATTTCAATCGGAACGTCGGACAAACGACTCCGGTAAAACGTTACCAACCGAACGCCTGGGGACTCTACGATATGCGCGGCCTCGTCTGGGAACTCTGCGCCGATTGGTACGGCGACTACGCGACGACCCCTGCGACGGACCCGATCGGCGCGGAAAACGCCCTCGATCGCGTTCTGCGCGGCGGAAGCTGGCGCGATCCCGCCTCCGCGTGCCGCGCGGCGTTCCGCGCATGCCTGTCTCCAAACGCCCGACATGAAGGCGTCGGCTTCAGACTCGCCTTGCGGTCGGCCGACCTACCCCAACGCGCAATTCCTACCCCGAAGCCTGAGCCTATCCAAGCGCCAGCGCCTGAGCCTGCCAAGTCCGAACCGCTTAATTTTGATTTCTTGGTCGACACGTTTCCCGTCGAATCAAGCGACAAAGAAACGACGATTGAGTCTGCGACGGATCTTGATTTCTTAACAATTGATCTTGCCGATTCAAGCGATGAAAAAACGCTACCGAAGTCCTTGTCGGACGATGATTTTCTGACAGTTGCTCTTGCCGATTCGAGCGTTGAAGAAAAGCTACCGGACGCCTATTCGGTTTCCGAGATCGATTACGCGATCGACTCGGATATTTCCCAACCAACGGAGATTGACGTTTTAACGTCTGATCTTACGCCAAATCCGACCGACGTCAAAGCCGAATCGGCCGAAGCCTCAACGCCGCCGGAAGACGCCTCGCCGCAAGCCCGCCAGGCAGGCGATCCTCTGGAATTAACCCTCAACGGCGTCAAGAGCGTCTTCCGCTATTGCCCGGCTGGAACCTTCCTCATGGGCAGTCCGAAGTCGGAGGACGGGCGAAACAACAACGAAACACAGCATGAAGTTACGCTGACGAAGGAGTTTTGGATTCTGGAAACGCCCGTAACGCAAGGGCTATGGGAGGCGATTATCGGGGAGAAGCCTAGCGTCGATAAAGGCGAAAAGTACCCCGTTGAAGGCGTCAATTGGCACGCCTGCGTTGACTTTGTCTCGAAATTGAACCAAAGCGGTTTGGCGCCGGAAGGTTTCAAATTTGCCCTACCGACGGAAGCGCAGTGGGAATACACCTGCCGCGCCGGAACGACGACGCGATACAACATAGGCGACAAAATAAGAAGGAAAGACGCCAATTTCGAGGAAAGCGGAATCAATGAATCGACGCCGGTCAGGAGATACGAGCCGAACGCGTGGGGTATTTACGACATGCACGGCAATATCGGCGAGTGGTGTTCCGACTGGTACGGCGAATTTCAATCGTCTCATGAAACAGATCCGTTAGGTCCGTCGAGCGGTTGGCTCCGCGTCGTTCGCGGCGGCGATTGGGGAAGCGCGGCGATTGGTTGCCGTTCCGCCTATCGAAACCGCCTCGCCCCCTCCTCCGCCTCCCCCTCGCTCGGCTTCCGAATCGTCCTGCGCCCCCTCGCGGAAGGCGAACTCGTTACAGGCGTCGCCGACGTTGCGCCGGTCTCGCAGGAAGAGGGCAAGCCAGCCTCGCCTGCGCCTGCGGAGGTTTCAGAAGTTTCGACCGCCTTGCCTGAAGTCTTCGAATGGGAGGCGGAGGCGTCGAATCCGCTATCCAATTCCATCTGGGCAAGCCAAGGCGACGAACCCAACGCAAACCAGACGAGCTCCGTCGCCGTCGTACCGCCGACGTCCCCAACAGCGGGCGATTTTCTCTTGTTAAAGATTCAAGGCGAGTACGCCGTCTTCCGCTATTGTCCGGCGGGCGTTTTTACGATGGGAGGCGCAAAATCACAGTCTCCGAAGTTCCAAGACGAAACGCAACATGAAGTTTCGTTGACAAACGGATTCTGGATTTTGGAAACGCCGGTAACGCAGGAGCTTTGGAGCGCCGTCTCAAATCGAAATCCGAGTTATCACAAAGGTTTCATGCTTCCCGTCGAAACGGTCTCGTGGACGAGTTGCGTCAACTTTATTAAGAAATTGAACGACTTAGGAATCGTTTCGGAAAGCTTCAAGTTCGATCTTCCGACGGAGGCGGAATGGGAATACGCGTGCCGCGCGGGAACGACGACTCGGTATAACTTTGGGAATAAAATCTCGAAGGGCAATCTCAATTACGGTCAGTACGTCGCTCAATCGACGCGGGTAAAGAGCTATGCGCCGAACGCATGGGGCGTTTACGATATGCACGGCAACGTCGGCGAATGGTGCTTAGACTGGTACGGGGCGTACCCAACGGAATTCACGGAAAATCCGACGGGTCCCGAAACGGGTCAGAAGCGCGTCGTTCGCGGCGGCAACCTGAGCGCCGCCGCCAGAAAGTGCAGCTCGTCTTTCCGCGACGCCTACGCGCCGACGACGCGATCGTCAAAAGTCGGCTTCAGAATTGTTCTCCGTTCCTGCGAAGAGACGCAAGGGCGCGAAAACGTCGTGCAAAAGTCCGCTAAAAAGGAGACGAAAAAGGCGCCTAAAATAACTGAGAAGCCTAAAAATGCTAAGAAGAAGTCTTCGGCGGCGAAATCGATCGGCGCCCCTGCAGAACCGTCGACCGCCTCTTCAAAAGCGTCTGACGTAACGAATACCCGGAACAATACGTCCAAAACTTCCAAGAGTAATCGTAAGTCGACCCAACAAAAGAGTCCCTCTCGGAAAACGTCACCAAAGAAAACGTCCCCGAAGAAAACGACTAATGACGACGTCTGGTCCCCCATTCAGTCAAGGTCCTCTTTTCTTGACAATCCGTCTTGGAAAGCGTTCCTAGGGGATTCGGGACAATCAGATAAAAACGATAGTCAGTCCTCCTTTAACAGCCGTTTATCCTCTCCTGACAAACCTGATAGGATAACCCTCCAAGAAGAATCCGACGCCAGCAATCTCAAATTTGAAGACGACGAGTCGTTCATCGACTCCGCCTTGAACGATGCTGTCGACGACTTGAACGACGCCTTTGACGGATACGACGACGAGGACGACAATCTCGACGAATACGACGACGAGGACGACGACTTCGACGAAGATGACGACGAGGACGACGAGGACGACGATCTCGACGAATACGACGACGAGGACGACGACTTCGACGAACATGACGACGAGGACGATGATCTCGACGAAGATGACGACGAGGACGACGACGATGATGACGACGAAGACCTCGACGACTACGACGATGACGACGAATGGTTCAACGATGACGACGACGAGGATGATGACGACGAGGACGACGACGAATGGCCCGACGACGACGAATGGTTCGATGACGACGACGAAGATGACGACGATAACGATGACGACGACTTCGACAACTACGGCTATTCAAGTCATGCCAATGGTCTTTTCAATAGGCGAACGCAACCCGGATTCTATCCTTTTTCCAGCGTTCCAGCGCCAACCAACAATCCCAAGCCTGTCAACAATCCCAAGCCTGTCAACAATCCCAAGCCTGTCAACAATCCCAAGCCAGCCAACCCCCAAAAGCCTGCCAACAATACGAACAACCCAAAGAAGACAAACAACGTCAAGAAAAACAAGACCTTTTCCTCCAACAAGCGTTTATCTAAACCTGACGACGACTCGCCTCATTCCCGTTGACGATAAAGGCGAACTCCGACTCAGACCGGAAAAATCATTCGCGGCGGAGGCTCGGTCTTCCTTAGGAATTATTGCAGGCGTCGTCAAATCGATTATACTAGAACGCTGAACGCGCCTAGCTCGCAAGGAAAACGCTGGGAAAGCACAC